>CALGRR010000100.1 GCA_937880805.1 uncultured Clostridia bacterium | reverse complement strand
ATTAATGACGGTGCTCACAGAATTGCAAAGAACATTAAGCTTTATCTGAGCGAAAGCTTTGTTGAAGGCAAGACCTTTGCAGACGGCAGAGCTATTCAGCCCGGCACATATCAGTTCGATGCAGAGGGCAAGATGGTAATTCCTGAACTCAAGAACGGTGTCATTGATGATTGCCTTTATATCAACGATGTTAAGCAGCTTGCATATCAGCTTGTTGAATTTGAAGGCGATTTCTACTTCATTAATGACGGTGCTCACAGAATTGCAAAGAACATTAAGCTTTATCTGAGCGAAAAATTTGTTGAAGGCAAGACCTTTGCAGACGGAACGCCTATTCCCACAGGACACTATGAGTTTGATGCTGACGGCAAGATGATTGTTAAAAACGGTGTATACGGAGATTACATCTACAAGAATGGAATCCTGTTAAATCGTTATCAATTAGTTGAATTTGACGGAGATTACTACTTTATTAACGATGGCAACAAGATTGCCAAGGATACAAAGCTTTACCTTAGTGAAAAATTTGTTGAGGGCAAGACTTTTGCAGATGGCACTCCGATTCCTGCCGGTTATTATCAGTTTGATTCTGAAGGTAAGATGATCCTTAAATAATTGCATAATTTGATTTTGTTTATTTTGTTAAATAAACTCCCTCTGAGTATTCAGGGGGAACTGTGCAAGATCAAAACCTCCACGCGGTGCACAGTGGGCAACACATAGCTTGTGGCTAATATTGATTGAGATAAGATTTGAAATGAGTCGATAGATGTGATAGAGAAAAATACTTTAGTGAGTATAATTGTGCCGGTGTATGGAACAGAGGCATATCTACCGGCTTGCATTGATTCGATTTGCAAGCAGTCGTATACAAATTTGCAGATTATTCTAGTGGATGATCAATCTCCGGACAGATGTCCCCAAATATGCGATGCATATGCAGAAACGGATGAACGTATTCTTGTTATTCATCAGGAAAACAAAGGCGTTTCAGGTGCCAGGAATTCTGGCTTGAGATGCGCAACAGGTGAATATTTAATGTTTGTGGATAGTGATGATGAATTGCATCCGGATGCGGTATCAATTCTTTTGGAGGATGCTTATAAATACAGAGCTGATATTGTATGGGCACCTCAAAAGTTTGTTGATAAAAAGAGCGGTATTGTCAATGCTTACAAAGATGGTGCATATACTGTTTTTCAAGGAGATAGTTCTCTTCTTCTTTCTTTGAAAGGAGCACATAACACGAATGCTGTTTGGGGAAAGCTGTTTAAGGCTGATTTTATTAAAGGGATCTTCTTTGAAGATGGAAAAAACATAAATGAAGATGGCTTTTTTATGTTTCAGTGTTATTTGAAAAAGCCAATGTTGGTTCAACACAATGTAATGGTATATAAGTACACCGTCAGAGAAGATTCTTCTTCAAGACAGATATTTTCAGACAAATATTTATCAATGCTCTATTTCTGTGAAAGAAAAAAAGAGATTGTTTCTGCACAATTCCCCCAATATAACGAGCACGCTTATAATATGGAAGCGAGAACCAACCTGCAGCTTTTAGATATATTGTGCAGCACTGTCGATAAAAAGCATAAACAGTTGCAAGAAATGTGTATAAAAAGAGTTAGAGAATTATATAAGTATCATAAACCAATCAATGAACACCATAAGAAACTGGCATGGGTTGTTAAATATGGATTATATCCGATTTATAAGATAGCGGTTCGATTAAAGTATTACAGATAATGCCAACCAGAAGGTTTGCATCTATTTAAAAAGGAGAAAACTTGAAAAACAGTGTATTTAAAAATGCGGGATGGATAATTGGATGTAAAATCATACAATCCATACTTAATTTAATAATCGGATTGATTACAGCAAGATATTTAGGTCCGTCTAATTACGGTATCATAAGCTATGTTTCATCGGTGGTAGCATTTTTAATGCCGATTATGCAGTTAGGTCTTAAAGACACTCTGGTTAAGGAATTCGTGAAACTTCCCGATAGGGAAGGTGTGATATTGGGAACCACTATGATGCTTAATATCGTTTCAAGTATCTTCTGTATGTTAGGTTCAGTCACGTTCGTGATGTTAACTAATGCAGGTGAAACAGAAACTATTTTAGTTTGTATGCTGTATAGTCTTACACTTTTATTCAACGCAACCGAAATGACTCAGTATTGGTTTCAAGCTAAGCTGCTGTCAAAATATCCGTCTGTTGCTGCCCTTATTGCTTATATCGTTGTTGCGTTATATAAAATTTATTTGCTCGTGACTCAAAAAAGCGTTATTTGGTTTGCTCTTTCAAATGTTATAGATTATTTTTTAATTTCAATTATTCTGCTGATTATATATAAAAAGGTAGGCGGACAACGGCTATCAATAGATTGGCGAATAGGAAAAGAGCTGTTGTCTCGAAGTAAATACTATATCATTCCAAGTTTAATGGTTATGGTTTTTCAACATACTGACCGAGTTATGATTAAGCTTATGATTGGAGAAGCAGAAACTGGTTTTTACTCGGCGGCAATAACTTGTATAGGAATTACCGGATTCGTATTTACAGCGATAATAGATTCTGCAAGACCTGCAATTTTAGAAGAAAAAGAGCGAAGTCAAGAATTATATGAAAAAAGAGTAATTCAGCTGTATAGCATTATTACGTGTATGTCTCTTATACAAAGCATAGGAATGACCTTATTTGCCAAGCCTCTTGTATTTCTGTTGTACGGTGCTGATTATTCAAAGACTGCAAGTATTCTCACAATTGCGGTTTGGTATATTACCTTTGGTCACTATGGTTCGGTTAGAAACATATGGATTTTAGCTGAAACTAAGCAAAAGTATTTGACCGGAATTAATGTGGTCGGAGCAATTGCCAATATAATTTTAAACCTTTGCTTGATTCCAATTTGGGGTTCAGAAGGAGCTGCGGTTGCTTCCGTTGTCACACAAATTTTTACAAATGTTATAATAGGTTTTATTTTTAAGCCGATTCGTCGCAACAATTATTTAATGTTAAGAAGCTTAAATCCTAAAGTCATGATTGAATTGATGAGTAAGATGTTCAGGCATCATTGTTATTTTTTGAAAGACACCAGCAGAGAAAATGAAACATAAGTTTGCGCAATTAACGGATAACTGGATGATAAACATAATAGATATTAAACATTAGTGGGAGATAAAATGGAACAGGAAAACAAGCTTGAGCAAATAATAATTAATGATGACGGAAATGACCCAAATACAGAAAGCAAAATCCGTGAGCACCATTCGCATCACAGCTCACACTCGCATCATAGTTCTCATTCTCATCATGGGAAACATCATTCTTCAAGTCATAAAAAACACAGCAGAAACAATAAGAAATCTTTGCTCGATAAGATTCAGGATGGGATTGAAAAAAAATTCAGCCGCAAGGGCATTGTGATTATGAGCTTATCGGTGTTTTTTGCAATGACTCTTTTAATTGGTGTTATATATTTGGTTGAAACTAATAAGCCGAATACCGATTTACAGGATGAGAATCAGGATGGAGTTGTTTCCGACGAAATAATTTTTGATTTTGAGACCCCCGGTTATTCATCGGGTAACGTGACAATCCCGTCATATTGGAAAGATATGATAAATGAAAAAACCAAAACGGTAAAAGCATTGCAGTCTGCAGGCGGTATGGATTGCGTATCTTTTGTTTGGGCAAGTGATACACACATTCCCAATAATGATACCGCAAGAACCAATGACATCGGAAAAATTATGGCTAAAATGCTTGATAACTGTGAAATTCCTTTTGCTATATTGAGCGGTGATATAGGAACACGAAATTCATGCTCTACAGAAGAAGAACTCATAAAAACGCAGGATAAGATTCCTTTACATCTTGCCCCGCTTTGGGGAACAGACAGACTTTTGGTAGCTTTGGGTAATCACGACGGTTGTTACGGCGATTCTTCCGGTCGTTATAAAAAGCAATATTCGCCTGAAAGACTGTGGCAGACATACTTCAGAAGCCAGGCACTTGATTCCCGCCGAGTGTTTTCCGATGACGGTTCATATTTTTATATTGATAACAAGGCGCAGAAAACAAGATTTATTATTCTGAATTCGCAATTTGGAGGCGAGTATTCATCTGGTGAAAACGGCTGGGTTGTAAATGACCGTTTTGCTGTTTCTTGTTACGGACAAGAACAGCTTGATTGGCTTGCTGATGTAGCTTTGAATATGCCGAAGGGGTACGGAGCAGTTATTGTATCACATGTTCCTCCAAAAGTGCTTTATCCTACACATACTGAACCGTATACTGTGGATTGTGCTCAGCTTTGCGGAATTATTAATGCATATAATAAAAAAACTACTTTCAAGGGAAGCTATACAGCCGGTGTTAACGGTTGGAGCAACAGTACTGTCAATGTTGATTTTTCCGGTGCAAAGGGCGAGATTATAGCTATGTTTACCGGTCACGTTCATCATGATTCAATTGATACCACAACTTTAGAGTGCCCTCTTATAACTATAATATCTGCCGGAGCATCCGTTAATTACGGCGAGGCACCGGAACGCAAATTCGGCACAGACACCGAAACCTCTTTTGATGTGGTAACAATCAACAGAAAAACCAGAACAATATATTGTACCCGAGTTGGTGCAGGCGAAGACAGAATGGTTAAATATTAATTCCGTTGGAATTATGAGAGGATTAAAAATATGAAAAAAACATTTCGAATTGTTGCTGTTGTTTTAGTAATGTTGTTTTTATGCAGTTTTTTTGCAGGTTGTAATATTAATGATAATACATCATCATCAACTGAGCTTTATCTTCCGTGGGAAGACGGAGGAAAGCAGCCGTCAGAGTATACGTGGGAAGAATTTGAAGCATTGGAAGGTGGTCAGCAGATAGCATTCCAGGACAGTTTTGGAAGCTTTGAAATATTTGATGAATGGATGCAGGAGGCTCAGTTTGGCACAGAAAAAAAACCGTGGGATGAAAAGGGAGCAAAACAGCCTTCTGAATATACGTGGGAAGAATTTGAAGCACTTTCACCTGCACAGCAGATGATGTTCCAAAACAGTTTTGAAAGTTTTGATGAGTTTGATAAATGGATGCAGGAAGCTCAGTCCGTCACAGAAAAAAATCCTTGGGATGAAAAGGGAGCAAAGCAACCATCTGAGTATACATGGGAAGAATTTGAAGCACTTTCGGCCGCACAGCAGATGGCGTTCCAAAACAGCTTTGAAAGCATTGACGATTTTGACAAATGGCTTACAGCTAATAACCCTTAATTGAATATCCATTCTGTTAAGAAGTTTTTTGATCTGTTATGCACTGTTTGATAACATTTTACACCATTATTTTTTAAAATCTTTTATATCTTAAAGGCTTAAGAATCAGCATAAAAATAGTATAGACACAATTATTTCTCCGACATCAGAAAAAGTATATACAAGTGTTTATCAAGAAGATAGGAATAATAAAGGTGTTTCCGAGAAATCTCAAAAATCAATTTTCAATTTTCTGAAAAGAGAACATTTGATAACCTTGTATAAAACCGATAAAGCACAAAAGCTCCCGTAAAGACCTGAAATCTTTATGGGAGCTTCCGTTTTTTATTTGCTTATAAATGCATCGAAGCCTGCGGCACGCAGCTTTGAAAGCTGCCTTTCTGCATTTGCTTTTATGCCGTAGGCACCCGACTGAATTTTATACATACCGTTTTCGCTTGTTATAATCGCATCAAAGCCTGCCGATTTCATTTTTCTGAGTTGGGCATCAGCGTTTGATTTCACTTTGTAAGCACCCGTCTGAACACGGTACAGTGTGCCTTTATCGGGCTTATTACCGGGTTCAGGCATACCGTAGTATTCTGCAATAATGGCAGCCTCTGCCTCAGCCAGACGCTTCAGGTTGTTATCATCCATAAGCCAGCGGGTAGAGCGGGTGTTTGTGTGGAAGGAATGCTCAACAAGTAAGCCCGTTGTTCCCACGGCAACAGCAGCACGGATAACGCCGTAATAATCGCCGTTGTTGCCCTCTCTTTTTGCAATTCGACCCTTTTGCTTTGTGTCCATCACATCGCTTATTACATCTGCCAGCATTTTGCCGATTTCATCTCCCGAGCCGTCAAGAGGCACAAGCACAACAACATAGTCTGTACTTTCATTAACCGACGAGCCTGCTGCATTTGAATGGATTGATATGAATAAATCGCAGCCTTCGGATGCAGCTCCGCGGGAGTTCAGACTCAAGTTCTTTTCCTTGTTTGCTCTTGTGGTTTTCACTTTTATGCCGTATCTTTCAAGAGCTGATTTGAGCATAAGATGCAGCTTCCAGTTCATATCCGATTCGTAGTATTCGGGGATTGCGGGGCTGCGGTTATATTTTCCGTAGTGACCCGCATCAAGGCATATAATCGGTTGAGTATGCCCCGGTTTAACGTTTTTCATAAATCTCTCTCCCAATAAAAGAATGACGGCTCCGACAGAGCTTACGGCTTGTCGGAGCCGATTTTACGGAATTACTGAATCTGTGTTATTACAAGGTGTGCGGAAACGGGTCTTGTTCCTCCTGCAAGAGGCGTGATGGTAAGTGCCGCTGCGTTACCCGCAGGATTTCTTACCGTCAGAATCGAGTTGACAGAGGTGGTTTCAACTATTGCCATTCCTACAATCTGCGACACGCCCGTTGCACGGCCTGCTACGGTATATTCCAAATCCGCACCGTTGAGAGTCAGAATCAACTGACCCGCCTCGGTTACGCTGACCTGGAACAGCACCTGATAAACACCGATTTCTGTCAGGTTGAAGGAATCGGCACCTGCTCGCACGATGCTTTCACCGCTGTTCGGGCCATCCTGCGGGAAGCTGACATCTGTTCCCGGTGCAACCGTTGCGGCATTGTCGGGCGGAATCAGTGCATAGAAGTCTGCATATCCGAGAACTCCGCCTGCGGGGCCCTGGGGACCTTCGGGACCCGTTTCACCAACGGGACCTTGAGGACCGACGGGACCGCTTGCACCCACGGGACCCTGAGGACCAACGGGACCTGCTTCACCTGCGGGACCCTGAGGACCGATAGGGCCTGCTTCGCCTGCGGGACCCTGAGGACCTGCAGGACCTGCTGCACCTACGGGGCCCTGAGGACCAACGGGACCTGCTTCGCCTACGGGACCCTGCGGACCGATAGGACCTGCTTCGCCTGCGGGACCCTGCGGACCTACCGGACCCGTTTCGCCTGCTGGACCTTGCGGACCTGCGGGACCGGTTGCACCCACGGGACCCTGAGGACCTGCGGGGCCTATTGCACCAACGGGACCCTGCGGACCTACCGGACCCGTTTCACCCGTGGGACCCTGAGGACCTATGGGACCTGTTGCACCCGTGGGACCCTGAGGGCCTACGGGGCCGGTTGCACCTGCAGGACCCTGAGGACCGACGGGACCTGTTTCGCCTATAGGACCTTGCGGACCGATAGGTCCCTGAGGTCCGGGCACACATTTTATACAGCAAGAATTATTTTCTTCGCAGCAGCAATTTGATTGACGGCGTCTGTTGCGATTTCCGTCATTGCAGCAGGAATCATTGTTACCGTTATCAAAAAAGTTGTTTCTGTTCATAATTTTTCCTCCTTCCAACGAAGCTGTACTATATAATATGTTTCGAGAGGGGAGGGCGCTACCGCAGATTATGTCAGACCGCTTGCTTGAAATGATTAAATTAATTACAGAATATGGATTTGAAAATTAAAAAGTTTTGCCACGCTGCAGTTAGCATCATAAAGTTGACAGTAAAAACAGCTTGTGTTATGATAAATTTCAGTCAGATAAGAATTTGTTTGTTTGAATGGAGATGTAAAGTGTGAGATTGTTTGATACGTTCAAGAAAAAAGAAGCAGTTGATAAAGTCCAACATAAGACTTTTCCTATACCCCAACATTTACAGAAAATTTTGATTCCTATCGGAGAAGAAAACAGTGAATTTGAAGTAGCAGGAAAAATTAAATGCTCTTGTGATTGCGAAAGTTTTGAGGTGTTAGAAAGTAACGATAAGCAATTAGTAAAAGCGATATGCAAAAAATGCAAAAAAGAATTCGTTTTGTTTGACAACGGTAAACACGGCTGGAACGGTTTTGTATGTGGAGATGACTTTCTTGACAGAGAAGTACCTTTTAATCAGTCTATATGTTCTGAATGTGAAGAAGATGCTTTCAATATAACAATAAATATACATTCACAAGGCAAAGAAGACTTTGAAGAAGAATGCCTGTCAAATGATGATTCTTTTACATTGGAAGATTGGGTAAATGCATTTGAGTGGATTACCATTTCTTTGTCTTGCATAAAATGTGGATTTACTGATAAGGATTGGCTGGATTTAGAAACTATGTGAATTAGTAAAATACTAATTTATCAAACACAACCATTTGAATATCTGAATAATCAAGGACATTGCTCAAGAGTAAAAACTGCTCTGAGCAATGTCCTTTTATATTCCGAAAAGCACTTTCTTTGTTTTATTATACTGTATTTTACCTCAAAAACGATGTCCGTAATCTGAAAATCAGCCTTAATCCCAAAACGTGAGAAAATCAGTTGCCTTTCATATGAAGATTTCCGAAGAATGCAATGAATCTGTAAAAAGGCTGCAAAATGCTGTAAATCCATTCGCTTTTGTCCAGTTTATTAAGCTTTATGTTTTCGATAACGGGATGCTCACAATATGCCATATCAACCGCCTGGCTGTTGTATGATTTAAACCTTGTGCCGTTTTTGATTGAATAGAAATAATAGCACTGCTGACCGTCGGAGGTTGAACGCATAGAATTGAGGAAAGTGATTTCACCGCCCGACATTATGAGGGCAGGCTCCGTTTTTGATGAGCCGTCGTGACCTGTGTTGACAAACACAGCGTTGCTGTTAACCGAATTCAAAAAGGATTTACCGCCGTAGATAAAGGTGTTGAACACGGTGATGTTATCGCAGGAATTGAGCTTTATATAATCTGTATGAATTCTTGTTATGGGAATAAAAACATAATCAAACAGTTTATCTTCTGTCAAACGGGGAATACCGAGCTTTGCGTAGCCGTTTCTGGGCAGGGTGTTTGCGTTTTGCAGACAGCCTTCAATGAAAGCACCGTCACATTCCGTAAGGCTGAACATCGATTCATAACAGCAGCCGATTACTTTTTTTATAAAAGCACCGTTGGAGTTTTGAAGTTTTATTCCGCAGCTTGCAAGGGTTAATGCACAGTTGATGATATAAACGTCATCATATTCGCTGTAGATAACGGGCGTGGTTTTCATATATTTTCCGCTGTCATCAACGGGATTGTTAAGATGATAATCAACTCTGATTCCGCTGATGCCCGAAGCGTTGCCGCCGAGAGTAATAAGCGGTTTATCTGATGCACCGAAACCGTAATATGAAAGAATAAGAGTTCCGCTGCTGTTATCCCTCTGGCAACGGGTTGCAACCGATGATGAACCTCTGAATTCAACACCGGCAGGAACGGTTACGGGATTTTCAAAGCGGTAAAGACCGGCAGGAAGATAAACTATTCCGCCCGTTTCTGCCGCTTCATTAAGCTTATTCTGAACCGCAACAGATGCATCGGTTTTGCCTGTTTTATCTGCTGATACAACATACAAAACTTCGGCAGGCTTTGTGTGCTTATGCTCGTAATCGGGAGTATATTTGCTTGTATCTGCATTGTAGATACGGATATTTTTGCCCTTTATCTTTCCTTCAATTTTAACGTTTGTGAGAATCATTGCATTTTCACCGGGATCATATATTGCACATTCGCTGCTTTCGATAACACCGTTGCTTATGCCCGTACCCCAGGAATATTTTCTTGAAATTATGTTTCCTTCGGGAATATAAATACCGTAATCACAATCGGTTATATATAAATCGGTAAATTCGCCGCTGAAGGTGTATCGTATGCCTTCCTTGACAAACATTCCGTAAAGCATATCGGAAATTCTGACATCGGCAAATTCGGGCCATTCAAGGTCGCCTATTACAAGACCTAAAGCGTTTTTGCGGGTATAATCATCAATCTTCTGCCTTTCGGGGGCGTTGAATTCAGACCCCGCCTCAGCCCAGTACTCGTTAGAGATATAAAGAGTTTTAACCGTATCAACATCGGCTGAATTATGTGCATTCAAGCCCTGATAAAGGCAGGTGCCTTTGACATTTTCAACCGTCAGCATTTCGTGGCACTCATAAATTCCGTTTTCGCATTCGGCACTTGCACCGATTCCTCTGTAAGAATTTATAAGGGTACAGTTCTTGATTGTTGAGAGCATATAATCCTCATTGCCGACAACATAAAAAGTAAAAGGATAAGGTTTGACACAGTCTATATTCTGTTCGGGATACCATATGGTAAGACCAACCGCACCCGCACTTGCACCAACTTTAATCAAAGCGGGATTCATCGCATCTGTGCTTTCAACATCGGCAATGATTATTGTTCCGTAGTCCGTTCCGTCATCGGGGTCCTGATAATCACCCATCAGCGTTACAAACTGGCGGATATAAAGGCTTTCCGTTATTCTGTATTTTCCCGCAGGCAGCCACACCGTGCCGCCGCCGTTTGCGGCACAGTCATCGATTGCCTGCTGAATAATCGAAGTAACATCGCTTTCGCCGCTTGAATCGGCATTGATAACAATATCAGCAATAACAACATCGTCTGTGGGATAAACGGTTTCAATGATTTGCGGTGTAACTGCTTCGTCAGTCGCAAAGCACGGGATAACCGCATTAAATGCAATTAAAATGCAAATCAATGAAGAAAACAGTTTTTTCATCTTATCAGCTCCGATTTGATAATAAAAAATTATGATGCATTAATTATAAATCTCTTTCAAGATTATGTCAAACATACTGTGGAAATTTGCAATAATGTATGGTATAATTTGATTACTGAATAAAAAAATCACCTTATCGGAAAGTATTGCGTCTTAACTTCTGATTAGTATTTCAGAATATCTGCTTTGGAGGAATTGTAATGAAAAAGCTTTTATCGGTAATTCTTGCTGTTTTAATTACCCTGAGCTTAACTCCGATTGTGCTTGCAGCAGGAACAACATACTATATTGACAGTATATCGGGCGATGACGGAAACACGGGTTTATCCGAATCTTCTGCCTGGAAAACAGTTGATAACATTGCGTCTTTAAAACTTGGAGCAGGGGATAGAATTCTGTTCAAGGCAGGCGGGGATTATGACTGTGCCATTACTCTTACCTGCTCAGGAACTCAGGATAACCCCATTGTCATTTCATCCTACGGCGAAGGCGGAAAGCCACATCTTAATACCGACGCAAGAGATGCGGTTATGAAGCTTTTTGACTGCTCCTATGTAACCGTTTCAGGCTTTGAAATTACGGCACACAACGGCGGCGGCATCTGGGTTGACGGGGATACTAAAGAATCAAAGGGTGTCAGAATAGAGAACTGCGAATTTCACGATATGCAGAATTATAAGGTAACTTGCCGTGATAATTATACCGAAGGTCCGATTTCGGGCAGAGCCGCAATAGTTATCAAGCGTTATGGAGGTTCACCTTATCCCGTCAACGATTTTCAGGCAGTAAACTGCAAAATATACGATGTAGGCAACGGTATATTCTTTACAGGATCCCAGGACCTGAACAAAAACGCACTTGTAAAGAATTGCGAGTTCTACAATATGGACGGGGAAGCCGTTGTTCTTGAAGGCTGTGACGGAGCTTTGGTAACGCATTGCCGTGCCATTGATTGCTGTCAGGGTGTCGGTCTTGATGAAAACGGAGAAATTCTGTATTTTACCGCCGCAATGTGGACTCATTATTCATCAAACTGCACCTTCAGCTACTGTGAAATAGCGGGTCAGAAAAACTACGGTGACGGAATGACCGTGGATTTTGACCACGGCTCATATAATTGCACATACGAATACATTTATTCTCACGATAATATGCGTTTTATGTGTAATAATCCTGCTAAAGGCGGTAACAGAGGCAACACGGTAAGGTATTGTCTGTCTGTTAACGATAATCAGGGCAGAAACAAAATCGGCGTATCCGACGGAGAATGGAATTTCAGTTTTTATAACAACACAATAATCAATTCACCCGAATTCCAGATGACCCAGATTTATGATTCGCTGTTTGCAAACAATATTATAGTTTTTAAAGACGGTCATAAGTTTTATCATATGAACAACGAAATGAAAACCTGGAACAATGTATTTGCGAACAACTGCTATTACAACACTTTCAATCCGGCATTTGATAAGGATGCTTTAAACACTCTTCCCGGCTTTGTGGGCGGCGATGACCCGATAAAAGCATATCAGCTTGCAGAGGGCTCACCGCTGATCGGTGCAGGCTATGAGGTTAAGGATGGCTGTATGAAAGATTTCTACGGCAATGAAATAACAAGCACCAACATCGGCTGTTATTCTGCCGGCGGAGAGAATGCCGAGCTTAAAACGGAAAACTTTTTTGAAAAAGCAGTCAGAATTATCCGCCAAGCAATTAATATAGTAATTGAAGAAATCCGCAAATTAATTATTGATATTTTTGAGTAATGGCAGGCGAAAGTTTTCGCTAAACTTTTCAGCGAAACATATAACAAGCCGCCTACCGCAGAAAAAAGGAAGAAGCAGATAAATTCCGATTTATTAAACTGAAACTTCAAATGCAACAGCCCGAAAGCTGTTGCTTTTTTTCGTGCAGATGGTATAATGTGTTTGATAAATCAGAATTCAGGAGGATTTATTTTTATGAAGAAAACCTTGAATGCAAAAATATCCGGAACAATTTGTCTTGTTTTGGGCATAGCTTTTGCAATCGTCGGATTGTATTATTTCCATATGCAGTATCTCTGCTTTGAATATACACCGCTTCAGTTTATTCTTGGCTTTGTTGTCTGCCTTGGCGGAGCTTTGCTTTCAATACCGCTGAGCAAAAAAACGGATAAAAAGAAAACAGCATTGAATGCAGTCTTGACGGCTTTGGTCTTTGCACTTGTCCTTATCGGACTTATGTTTTTGATAAATGCCGTAATCGGCAGCGGTGAGCTTGAACTGGCGGCGATGGTTATCCCCGTGTATCTCACATTCATTATCACATCTGTTATGGCTTTGCTTTGTGTGTTCAGAATATTTGACAACAAGGTTTTGAAAGCGGTTCTCTCCGTACTTATTGTTATCGGTTTTCTCTTCGGAAGTCATTCATATATCAAATCGCATATTTATGTTTTGCTTTACGAAGATTACAATGCTCCTGCGCCTGCTATATCAACAGTATCAAAAGGAAAGAATGATGATAAAATGATTATTGGCGATTTTTATGTAAGCACAAACGGAAACGATGAAAACAGCGGAACAAAAGATTCGCCGTTTCTGACAATTGAAAAAGCGGCTGAAGCTGTAAGGAATACAGATAAAGCAGGCAAAAACGGAATAACCGTCTGCATCGAAGCAGGTGAATACCGTGTGTCTTCTCTTAACTTTACCAAAGAGGATTCAGGCACAGAGGAATGTCCCGTAACATACTGTTCTTATAACGGTGAGGTTGTTATCAACGGCGGTATAACACTTGATACCGCTGATTTTGAAAATGTAAAAAGTTATCCCGAAATTGCAGAAAGACTTTCTGCCGATGCTCAGGAAAATGTTACGGTTGTTGACCTGACAAAAGCACCGTATTCGCTTACAAGCGATGATTGGGGTAAGATTTATGCAATCGGCTCTTACCATACGGCAGATAACTATGACGGCGATTACACAGGACCTCTTTATTGCGAGCTTTTCGTGGATGACATAAGACAAACCGTTGCAAGATATCCCGATAATGAATATCTTTATACCGAAGAGGTTGTAAAAACAGGTTTGGGCAAGGAATCCGACGGAGCGCTTACAGAGGTTAAAGATTGGGATAAAATCCGCAACCCCGAATCCGACGTTTACAAAGTCAATCCTGAACTTGCAAAGAGAATTTCAGGCTGGAAAAATCTTGAGGATGTGTGGATGTTCGGCTATTGGAAATATGACTGGGCGGATGCTTCAACTCCCGTAGGAAGTTTTGATAAAGATACCCGTGAACTTTCTCCAAGGTTTGTCAGTCTTTACGGAACAAAAACCGATGCCCCGTACTATTTTTTCAATGTTCTTGAAGAACTTACAACAGAGGGTGAATGGTATCTCGACAGAGAAAACGGATTGCTATGTATGTGGGAACCTGAAAACAAGGATAATGCAGAAATTATTCTTTCTCTCTCACTCAATCCCGTAATTAATTCCGAAGCTGATTACATCACCTTTGACGGATTAACCGTAAAAGGAACACGAAGTGACGGCGTAGCTATAACAGGCAATAACAATACCGTTCAGAATTGCCTTATCAAAAATGTTGCAGGCAATGCTCTTGTTATGAGCGGAAGCAACAATCTTGCATATAACAACGAAATCACCCGTACCGGAAAGGGCGGAATTATTATTTCCGGCGGTGATACGGAAACTCTTACTCCCGGTAACAGCAAGGCTGACAACAATTACATCCACGATTGGTCGGAAATTTACCAGACCTATCAGCCCGCTGTTACTCTTGAAGGTGTTGGAAATATCTGTTCTCACAACGAAATGGCAAATTCTCCTCACGAAGCAATTACTTACAAAGGCAACAATCATATTATTGAATACAATCTTATCCACGATGTGTGCCTTCTTTCGGATGATGCGGGTGCAATTTATTCGGGAAGAAGCTGGGTGTGGTACGGCAATGTTGTAAGATACAACTGTATTTATAATGTCGGTTCGGAAAATCACAGACCCGACGGTATTTATCTTGATGATGCGGTTTCGGGTCAACAGATATACGGTAATCTTCTTATCAATATCCCCAGCAATTCAATTCACGTCGGCGGCGGCAGAGACAATGTCATAACCAATAATATCATCGTGAATCCCGGCAACAACGCCCTGAGATTTGATGACAGAGCAAGAGAGGGTGCTCTTGAAAACGGATGGTTTACTCACGCTTACGTCGGCAGCGGCGATATGTGGGAAGCACTGTATAATTCACCCTGGCAGAGTGAAACCTGGCAAAATGCGTTCCCCGAATACAAGAACTGCACAGACGATATTTCAAAATCAGATTTGCCCGATTATATTCCCAACCCTGCAAGCACTTTCAAGGATAATATTATTATTAATAAAAATATGGGTTACGGCGAAGTTTACAGCTCCGTCTTGACTTTCAGCGATATAAGCGAAAATGGAATATATAATGTAGGCAAATGCGATGAAATCTTTGTCGATATTGATAACGGAGATTATAATATCAAAGATATTGATGAAATCAGAAAAGACGCTCCTGATTTTAAAGAAATCCCTCTCGATATGATAGGTAGGGTAAACTGACAAATTCCGATTTGTCGGGCACAATCATTTTCAATCACACAAATATTTAAAATTAAACAAGGACATTACCCGGCAGTGAAAACTGCTCTGAGTAATGTCCTGTTTTTGTTCGCAAAACTGATTGAAACAAGGCGAAAAAGCCTGTTTTTCCGAGAATAATGTCCAAATAATGTCCAAGGAATGTCCCGAAAATCAACTCGATTAAAACGATTTGATGAGTTCAATCGTTCCTCTTATCCATTTTATCGCTCCCTTCAGACGGTAGCCTTTGAAACCTGATTCAACGAGGATTTCATTGATTTCCTCATCGGTAATATCAAGATTTATGAGCTTTGTGAAATCGACACCCTCTTTGGCGATATCGCAGATGTAATCATAATAAGTGCCTGAGTATCCGAAATTTGTTGCATACATTTCGATGTTCTCAACAGCATTCTCAACGGTTTCTTCGGTATCTTCATAGAAAAGGCTGCGCCCGTTATCGTAAAGCGGATAGAAGCTTTCACCTTCGGATGTCACTTTGACCGCCATATTTGAGAGATGTCTGTCATCCTGCCTTGTTATGAAATCAAGCAGAATCATTCGGATAAAATCATCCTTATATTGAGGTCTGACAGCAAGCAGGTTTTCATATTCGTTATCAGAACGAGCACCGTCAAAAAGTCTGCGGAAGTGTACGATATATTCATTTGAGAAATCATAAAGAAATTCCGAAAAGATTGTGTTTTTATCGTGGAGATAAACGGGACAGCAAGTCACACCGAGCTTCTCTGCGAGTTTATAAACAGCGATTTCAGATTCAACATCGGTCACAAGCGGACTGATTCGCTGCTTATAAATGCCGTATTTACCGTCCATAACTCCGTAGCGTTTGATGTTGTAGCCTTCAGGAGTGTCGACGCTGTCGCCGACAAGGTCGATTTTCTGCAGAAAGACAGATTCAAAAACCTCTGTCATTATTTCATCGATAGTTTCATCCACGTTGTGAGCAATCCAGAGCAAATCCTTGGGATGAATGCCTCGTGTAACCTTGGCAATTCTCAAAACATCGTACGCAGAAAGTCCGCATCTGAACAAGATTTTCTCAATATCACGTCTGTCGCGGCTTACAACTCGCTCAGAAAGAAAGCCGACAAACTGCTCGTGAGTCCAATCGCTCTGACCGTGAGTATAAAGCTTCACGACCTCGTTATATTCGGGACTGATGAAATGAACATTGTAGGCGGAGTCAATAAGACCTATCGTATCGTTACCCCATTTAAGATAAAACTCTGATTGACCGACGGGATTTTTCATTCTTCCGTCAGTCGGTTTTTTTGCGTCAACGGGGATTCTGTAGGTCTTACCCACAAGCACGGCACCCTCGATTTTACCTTCTTTACAAAGGGTGCGGACACGTCTGTCGCTGATATTCCATTTTTCTGCCGCTTTGGCAGTGGTCATAAAGTCCATATCATCGCCTCCAAACGTAGTATAACATATTATCGGAACAATATCAATAGTATTATTCCGATATCCCTTTCATCACTCCGAAATTCTGATTTTTGCAACCGTAATTTTATAGGTTGACTTATAACACGGAGGATTGTTGACGTAGTAAAGTGTTGTTCCGTCCTCCGAGAAAAAGAGTGACGGACTGTAACCGCATTTTACGAAAGGTTCGTCAGTCGGATACGGAATGGGATTATCAATCGGGGCAAAGGTTTTGCCGTAATCGAAGCTGATGAACATATCCGCACCCGTGTCGCTTTCGCCTCTGATAGCGTGTCGACCTGTGACAATAAGTGTTCCGCATTCACCGCCGACGGGTGACCACGCAACGTAAGGAGATGAGCCGAAAGTTTTGCCGCCTGCGGAAACTATTTTGCCGTAATCCGAAACGTCTCCCCAATTATCGAGAGAAGTTGACCTCTTGCAATAAATCGGATTCATAAAAATACCGACCATCTCGTAAACCATTAAATATTCGCCGTTGCCCATTTTAGCAATTGAAACCATACCGGGTCTGAGTGAAGAATCGGAGCAGGCAACGCACTCAAACTTCTCGCTCCAATTAACAAGGTCGGTTGTGTATTTATAAACAAGCTTCTGCGAATGCTCGGGGTCGGAATCATCCGAATAGAAACAGAAAAGTCTGCCTGTTTCTTCCTCATAAATCAAATATGGCTCCCATACTCCCCATTCAATTCCGCCTGCGTGATCAACGTTGCAGAAAGCGTTGAACGATTTACCCGCATCATTGCTCGAATAAAGGGTTATCGTGCTGTCGGTTATGCCTTCGCCGTATATTGACGTTGCGGCAAGAATGACCGTGCCCTTTTCAAAATCGCCGATATCCGCAGGCAACTCATAAAGGAACGGCATCCATTCGTTCCAGTAGCCTTCGTTAAGGTTGTCTTTCACCGTGCAGACGTATTGCCAGGTTTCGGCATCGTCGTTGCTTTCATATATGGGATATGTGTCGCCCCACTTCTCAAACGTTGCGAGCAACTTGCCGTTATCAGCTTCGTTCTTCTGATGGCGAAGCTTTATGATTGAGGGATATTCAACCACGTTTGCGTTGTTATCCGCAGGAACATATATATCGTTCACGGACTCAATCTCAAACTCAATCGGCAGATGCTTATATTCAAAATTCAGACCTGCACTCGGAAACAGCGTTCCAAAAACCGTCAGCAACGCAAGCAAAAAACGAAAAAGAACCATTTTATCTCAATCCCATCGTTGAATTATAATAATCACATTATATCACAAATCTTTCTCATTGCAACAGGTTGCATACCGAAAACACACAAGCTCCGCAGGAAAACTCTGCGGAGCTTGATATATCATGACCCTCAAATGAAAGGAGGAAGGGATTTTTATATGAATGTGTCGTGTGTAAATTTTGCGCCTAAACGAAAACCGGAAACAAAAGCATCGGTAAGACTTCTGGCGGTGAATTCAATGTATTTATCTGTGTATTTCAGAAATAACTCCTTTTCTTCGCCTGACAGTTTGTCGGAGATTTGCTTTTCAAGTTCGGTCAGGTCATTCAGTTTCTTCTTCAATACCGCACCGAATTCCGGATTGTACGCCTGTGCATCAATGTTTCCGTAATATAAATCTTCAATAAAACCCATATAATCTCCGTTCCGACAATTAATGTTTCTTCTATAGAATATTATATCGGATTTCATGGCTCACGTCACGTTTCAAAGCGCACAATCTTTAACGCGAATTCAGCATTATGGCCTCTGTAGCGCACAAAAGCCCGTCGTAAAGACGAGCTTTCTTGACTGTTAACCAAAAATCGGTCTGACTAAGTTTCTGAATATAATGTAGACTGTCATAATCGGAGCCTTGATTATATTCAGAATGTTGAATACAGGCTTGATTTCGCTGTTGTCTGTTTCGGGATTATAATGCGAAGAATGAGCCATCAGCCACGAAATCATTCCTTCAGGATACGAAAGAACAACCTCGTTTCCGTTTCCGTCAACAGTTGACATATGAGGATAAGCTCCGTTATCCGTGGTGAACATATCTGCCGTTACAGCTTCCCATGAATAATGCTCTGTCGGAGCTCGTGAACCGTCAGGAAGGCAAACCTTGCTCAAAGTTGAAAATCTGCATTCCTGCAAAACGTTTGATGTTGAGCAGATATTCTCCCAGTTGTTAACCGTTCCGCTGTAGCTGACAAGGTGGTCTTTTTTGCCTGCAACCATCCAAACGGGAACGTTTGCAAACTTTTCAGCATCCTGCTCAGAAACCGATATATAAGGACAAACAGGAAAGATTGCGGCAAACATATCAGGATAATTAATTGCCATTTTATACGACATCATACCGCCGAGAGAAAATCCACCCATATAGATCTTAGTTGCGTCAATGTGCTCACGGTTCTTTTCGATGAAATCGTCAATAGCCGCTTTTAGGGGTGCAATCATATCATCATCCCAAGATAGCCCGATGTTTTCCGGTGACCTTACAGCCATAATATAAAATCCGTTTTCGGAACGGGACTGATACTCATCCGATGACCAGTTTACGATATCGTTTGATTTTATCTGGAAACCGTCATACTGTCCGTGAGACTGACCGTGTGCCCAGATAACAAGCGGATGCTTTGAGCCTTCGCTTGTTTCAGGTGCATAATATCTGTAATCAACAGAATAAAGACCTGTTTTAGGTCCTTTTCCGTATTCAAACTGCTCTCTGAGTGCCTCTTTGGATTCGCTGATTGAAACAGCACTCACTGTTGTTGCAAACGATGAAATTATCATTATTGATGCCAATAATAATGCGATAATTTTTTTCATAGGACATCTCTTTTCTAAATAGAAATCTTAAGCCGCTGCGTTAGCATTGATTTGATCAATTACCTTTTTGATGCCAAGCCATACGGAAACATCTGTGAAAATATCAACGATACTGCCTTGGTCGGAGAATGGTGTTTCTTTCAGAACAGAAAGATCTTTCATCATGCCGTTGTGAACAATATACTCAACAATCTGATTGACGAAATAAATCTGTCTGCTGTCAAGGCTTGAACTGTTGAGGTACTCTGCTCCATAACGTCGAGGGGGTTAACAAGTCCGCCTGCCGCAAAAATATCCCAAAGGGAATCAATTTTATTTTTAAGTTCGCCTGTAATCATAATCAATCTTTCTCCCTGTTCCAAGTATATGATGTGTATCTGCCGCCGCCGATTTTGATTATATCGCCGTTTTTAACAAGTTCGTTAAGCGTGCGCTGAATTGTTACCTGACTGATATCGGGGCATTGCTCGGCAATTTCGGATTTTGTAACCTTGCCAAGTGTATCTTTGATGATGTTTCTTATGCGTTCAGGCTTTGAGCCTGCAGTAAGAAGCTTCACCCTTGATGAGAATTCACGGTAAGCCGCCGCAATAACTCCGAGCATATAGCGCACAAACGGACCGTAGTCATTTTCGTTTTCGTGCCAACCAAAAGAACTTGACTGCAAAGCTTCGTAATAAGTCTCTTTTGTCTGCTCAATGATACGTTCAATACTGATATACTTACCAACGATATATCCTGCACGGTAAAGAAGCAGAAGTGTAAGCAATCGGCTCATTCTGCCGTTGCCGTCATTGTGCGGATGAATGCAGAGATAATCAAGAATAAACATCGGAATAAGAATAAGCGGATCAGCATCACCTTTTGCGAGTTCAGCATCAAATGCTGCACAGAGGTTTTCAATTGACTGCTGGGTTTCCCAAGCAGGAACGGGCTGAAAACGCACAAAACGGTTTCCGTTTTCGTCTTCTTCCGCAATAACGTTGTCGCTGTTTTTATAGTTACCACCAATAGATTTGCCGCTGAATTTATATAAATCACGGTGAAGCTGAAGAATAAACGAAGGTTTGACGGGGATATAGTCGTAATTTTCGTGAATGGTTGCAAGCACGTCACGGTAACCGGCAATTTCCTGCTCGCTTCTGTTCTGGGGCAGAGCCTTATTCATAACAATCTTTTTGATTCGCTCATCAGAGGTATAAATACCTTCAATCTTATTTGATGATTCAGCACTCTGGATTTTTGCTATATCCAGCAAGCTTGTTAAAACATCTGCTTTTGCTTCAATGAACAAAGCCTGTTCACCTTTGTATTCGTGAATTGTCGTCAGAAGCGAAACAATATCGGGTTCCAGCAACAGCTTCCAGTTTTTGAAATCGTAATTTCTCATTGAGTTAAACTCACTTTCTGTATACATAATAATCTAATTTATATTATAGCCACCAATTAATCAAAAATCAAGTTAATTTTATCAAATTTTCAGAAATGATTAAATTGAAATGCAATATGTAACAATTAAGAGCCCTCTTCCGAGATGGTCCAAAATGACCGTTTCGGAGGGGATTTTTTGCTTGATTTTTTAATTTATATAATGTAATAAATTTCTTTCAAATATATTGTGCTTTACAATCTTACATACTTTGTATGATATCGACGAGGCAACAGGAGTTTTATCTGAGAAATCGTCAAGGGAGATTTCTTGGATGATAAGTAATAACCTTGCCTTTTTATCGAATTGTATCATCTACAAACTGAATGTAAGAGGAGGAATATTTATTGAGTTGAAGACCTTGTTGCGAAGGACGGTGGTTTATATTATAACACCGCCCTGAGCGGCCGCTCAAACCTGTAAAAGCGAGCAGCATACCAATACGTCCTTATAATTCACCCCGCAGTGCTGTATTTTGTTTATCAAAAAATTCAGCGTAACAACGGAGCCCTTGACCCGTTGAGATGCAATAGCTGTTGTCCTAATGCTCGGCGATGCGTGGATTGACAATGACCGACTTTTCACTCAATGGAACGGTGCTCCGATGGGCACAAGCACTCCGCTTAATTGGTACAGAGAGTTCTGCAAGAAGAACAATATAAGATATCTTTGCACTCACTGTTGCAGACATTTCAACATCTCGCTGATGATAAAAAATCATGTCGACGTTGTTTCAGTTTCGGCAGCGGCAGGTCATAAGGATATTACAACAACTCTTAATATCTATGCCGAAGAATTTGAAGAGGCAAACGCAGCAAGCGTAGAAACAGTTTCAAGCTGTATTTCAATTCCTTCCGTAACCAAAACAACAGAGGAATAATGAGAATGGGCATTGCACAAGCTCGTGCAATGTCCTCTTTTCAAGCGTCAAAACCGCATAAAACAAGCGAAAACTCATTTGGATGAATGGAATGAAGTTGACAGTAAAATCCGCCCGTGTTATGATAAATTTAATTCAGATAAATAAAAACTTTAAAATTCAGAGGTATTGTTATGAAATATAATCTTGTTGTTGCAGGCGGAGGACTCAGCGGCGTTGCGGCGGCAGTCAGCGCCGCACGTGAAGGTTTGACTGTTTTACTTGTTGAAAAATCAGGCTGTCTCGGAGGCGCAATCTCCAACAACCTTGTTTACCCCTTTATGCCTTATTGGACGAAGCAAAAAGACGGTAGCGATATCTGCAAAAAATATCTCTCTCAAGGAATTTTCAAGGAAATGAAAGTGCGTCACGACAGATATGTTGATGATTGCAAAGATCACGAATTCAATTCTGAATATTTAAAAATAGTTCTTGATGATATGACAGCCGAAGCGGGTGTTGACGTTCTTTTTCACGCTGTTGTATATGATGTAAAAACCGATAACAGAAAAATATCATCTGTTGAAATCACTGCGAAAGCACAAAAAATAACGGTTGAAGCAGATTTCTTTATTGATGCAACCGGTGACGGAGATTTGTTTTATCTTGCAGGTTGTGATTATCAGTTGGGCCGCGAAAGCGACAGCCTTTGTCAGCCGATGACAACCTGTTTCAGAATGAGCGGAGTTGACCTTGACCTTTTTACCGAAGAAAGACCCCGTCTGCAAGAGCTTTACAAAGAAAAACAGGCAAAGGGCGAAATAACAAATCCAAGAGAGAACATTCTTGTTTTCTTCGGTGTGGGTGAAGATGTTCTGCATTTCAACTCAACCCGTGTTGTAATGCTTGACCCGACAAATCCGTTCGATGTAAGCAAGGCGGAAGTTATTGCAAGAAAACAAATTTACGAGCTTATCGGATTTTTGAAAGAAAATTCAGCCGCATTCAATGAAAGTGCTTTGATTTCCGTTGCAGTCAACATCGGTGTCAGAGAGAGCAGAAAGCTTAAAGGCGTTCACATCCTCTCAGGCGATGAACTCATAAACTGCACACGCTTCGAGGATTCAATTGCACTCGGAAATTACGATATAGATATTCACAGTCCTACGGGAACAGGCACAAGCCACAGATATTTCGGTGACGGAGAATATTATACTATTCCTTACCGCTCGCTTTTGCCGAAAGAATATGATAATCTTCTTGTTGCCGGTCGTTGCATTTCTGCAACACACGAGGCTCAGGCATCGGTCAGAATAATGCCGATTTGCTGTTGCTTGGGTGAAGCTGCAGGCACGGCAGTTGCCATAGCGCATAACACAAATAAAAATGTGCATACAGTTGATACAAAAGCATTGCAAAAAAAGCTCACGGAAAACGGTGCAATGTTGTAATTACTGCACAGGTTAAGTGCATCAGACAAATAAGAATTTGCGGAACAGATATAAAAGGAGAAACGTATGACACAAATCATTTCATTTTTGCTATCCGTTGTGTTTGCAATTGATATGTTTTTCGTTGGATTATTCCCTGAAAAACAACTTGTTATCACTCAAACGGAAACCGAAACCGAATACTATATAAACGGCGAAAGTGATTGTTTACGCTTTGGAGTTGTTGGTGAAGGTAATCTGTTTGAGCCAGATGAGGAAATCAAGGTTATAATTGAGTGCCTTGATGAATCCCTTGACGGCACAAGAGCAAAAATCTCCGTTAAGAGTGAGCAGACAGGCTTTGATAAGCGAGGATATGTTAATTTAAATTTTGATGTGCCGTATAACACCTTCACTTTTTCGTCAGATAAAAACGGAATTTTTACGGTTGCGATTGAACTGACCGACAGAACCAAATACAGTTTCAACATTGGTGTTCTTCCGAAAAATGCACAGGCAAGCGACAGCTTTTACTACGGAATTCAGCCGTATATCTCCCGTGCTTACACTTGGGACCAGGGTTTTCAGCTTCCTAACTATACTGCAGATGAATCAGTAGATAAAATTCTTGATGCAGCTGAATATCTCGGTGTAAATCTTGTTCGTGAAGACAGCGTCGGATGGGGCACAATGCAGAGTGAGGCTTACGGAGAAGTAAATTTCTCCGTGCAGGATTACCTTGTCGGCAAGGTTAACGAGCGGAATATGAAATATAACTGGCTTCTCGGCTTCAACGCAGGAAAATGGTCTGCCGCAGATAAATATAAAGAAAATTACGATGAATCAATTGGCTGGACTTACCCTCCCGATGAAAATATTTGGTCGGGTTTTGCAGGCAAGATTGCAGAACATTACGCAGACAATACCGACATTCTGTGGGAAATCTGGAACGAGCCGAACTGGTATTTCTTCGCAGGCACTCCCGAAGAATATTTTTCGATTCTTGAAAAAACAGCTACAATAATCAAAGTCGAAAATCAGTCTGCCTATGTTTATTCGGGCGGACTTGCTGTTGCAGAAAAAGAAAGTAACCATGTTTTCTATCAGAAATCAGCAGAGCTGATGAATAAAAATCTGCTCGATAATTACGGTTATCACAACCACGACGGACTCGATAATTACTATAATTATATGGGCAAAATGTTATCGCTTACAAAATCTGCAGGACTTTCAAATGGCGGTTTCAACAGCGAAAGCGGAGTAGGAGGTGCAGATGCAGCTACAATCGCCTGCAAGGCACTTTACACCCGTTCAACAGGAGCAAGCGGATTTGTTTCGTTCGCATTCAGAAAAACCGTTACACCTGAAAACGATATAAATAACTTTGCATTTTTCAACGAGTATCTCCAACCTACCGAAGCTGTGATTTCCTACGCAACCGTTATCCGTTTTCTCGGCAATGCAGAGTTTGTGAAGAATATTTCGGATGAAAAGAATCTTGTGATTGATGAATACGCTGATAACGAAAAGAAAATCGAAGTATATTATAGTATTGGAAATAAAACTAAAATCGACGCACCCGAAGGCGATTATAAAGCCTTTGATATGTACGGCAATGAAATACAAATCGGCAGGAAGCTGACTGTCAGCAATACACCGATATATATTGTTTATTGATGTTAGAGCGATTTTTATGACAAATTCCAATTTGTCGAGCACAAGCATTCCTAATCACACAAATATTTAAAATTAAACAAGGACATTACCTGGCAGCGAAAACCGCTCTGAGTAATGTCCTGTTTTTGTTCGCAAAACTGATTGAAACAAGGCAAAAAAGCCTGTTTTTCCGAGAATAATGTCCAAATAATGTCCAAGGTGTAAAAATAACGGAAATGAAAAAAGCTGAAACCGTTGTATATCAACGATTTCAGCCTTCTTTAAGATGGTCCGAGAGAGGATACCAGTCCCGAACTTAACCCCGAATTTTCTATCTCTTTAAATGAAATTTGTTTTGATCCCTTTTTGTAATTAAGGTTAATCAGAATCTTATCGTCATAAACCACTATACTGTTAACAAAGTGGTCAACCAAGGTTTTGCGACCCTTTACAGTATCCGTATCAACATCCCTGGAGCTCATTATGTAAAAATAAATCTGCTCGAATGTGTACGTAGGTTTCCTGATTTCTTCTTTTATTATACTTGCTTCAAGCTCGGATTTCAACACTTCCAAATCATCAAGACGTTTTTTCGTTGAGTCGTTCAGTATTCCTGCCTGAATTGCGTTAAGCATATTCTCTATGCCTTTTTCTGTTTCTTCAAGTTGCTTTCTGAGCAACGGAAGCTCGCTGCTTTCCTTTTCCTGAAGTTCAAATGCTTTTGTCGCAAGATAGTTAACAAAACCGTCATCCATAAGCATTTTCTTTATGTGTCCAATAACAACTTCTTCAAGCTTGTCCTTGCGGATTGATTTGTGCTTTGCATCGCAAAGCTTCTTTTTCTTTGTGTTTACACATCTGTAATAATGATATTTGTTCCCCGTGCAACTTGTTCCGCTTTCGCCAACCATATACGATTTGCAAGTTCCGCAGAACAATTTTGTTGTGAAAATATACGCATCATCATCGGTTCTTCGTCCGGTTGTCTTTCTGCTTGTTGCAATGCGATACTGTACGCTGTCATACAATTCCGGACTTACTATCTGAGGTACGCCACCTGGGATAACAATATCTCGGTAAACATATTCGCCTTTGTATCTCGGATTATGAAGAATACCTCTGATAAAATTCAGGTCAATATTTTTGCCCCTGACGCTTTTTACACCTTTTTCATTGAGATAATCACAGATTTTCTGCATTGTTATTCCCGAATCATACATCTCAAAAATTTCAAGAACAACTGGTGCGGTTTCGGGATTGAGCTGATAATGTTTGTCCTCGTCAATTCTGTAACCGAATGTAAGTGTTCCACCGTTATACTTGCATTTAAGAGCATTCTCTGTATGTCCTCGGGTAACTTTCACCGACAGTTCCGCTGAATAATATTCCGCCATTCCTTCAAGCAACGATTCAAGAATAATTCCTTCGGGTCCGTCTGCTATGTTTTCTGTTGCCGACACAACCTTAACTCCGTTCTTTCTCAAAAGAGCCTTGTAGTGAGCGCTGTCGTATCTGTTTCTTGAAAATCTGTCAAGCTTCCATACGATAATCGCTTCAAAGTTTCCCTTGGCACTATCCTTTATCATTTGTAAAAATTCGGGTCGGTTATCGGTCTTTGCAGAAAATGCACGGTCAATATAATGATTCACGATTGTTATACCGTTCTTTTCGCAATACTGAGTACATTCACGAATCTGACCGTCAATTGATTCTTCACGCTGACTGTCGGAAGAATAACGTGCGTAGATAACTGCTTTCAATCATCTGTCACCCCCTCAGAACTCAAAAGTTTCAGAAGAGTTGCCTTGAGTTGATGGTTTGCTCTGGAGTTGGGGTCAAAGCACATTTCAACAAACTTTTCCATTTCGGGGCTGTACTTTGTTTTGTGTTCATACAGTCTGCCTTGCGGATTATCCGTTCTGCCGTAGATATAGTCAAGCGACACATCATAGTAATCTGCAAGCTTGACCATATTTTCAGGAGAAGGTGTTGCCGAACCGTTTTCATATCGGTTGATGCTCGACTGTTTCATTCCCGAAATCTGAGCAAGTTTGTTTTGAGAAAGACCCACACTTTCACGGAGCTCTTTCAGCCTTTTGCTGATAATTTCCATCGTTTCACCTCCTAATATTATATTGTGTAATCATTATAGCACAAATAAATATAGTTGTCAACTACAATTTTGCATAAGTGCCGAAAAGGATTTATTCAAAAAAATATCCTCCGACGGATTAACCGCCGAAGGAGTTAAAAATCTTTTTCAGATTCTTTTGTAATTATGTTATTTCATAAATTGGAACTTGTAAATTTGTTCGCCAAACATTGTAAACACCTTATAGCTTTCTGAAAGGATCCAATTCGTAATCAGATTTGCCTTCCATAAACTCTGCAATATCATCTACTGCATTTTCGACATCGTAAGGATGCCAATGAGTGCCCATAGTTTTCTCGGCGTCCATCACATCCATTACAAACATTGCACCGTCGTCATATAATTCAACAATTTGTCCGTGAGCTTTGCCGACAATTACAGGACAGTCAATAGTAAAACCTTCATCAAGTTCAGATGATGTGGCCAAAACTAAATCATATCTGTCTTTAAGCCGTTCATAAACAGCTATTACGTTATCATCATAATTTCCCATTAAATATCACCTTTAAAATCAGCGTTCCGATTTTAACAATGCATAATAACTGATGTCGCAAATACCCTGATTATTCCTGTCTGCACTGTGCAGAGTGCCTTCATATTTCATTCCGCATTTCATCATCACTTTGCCCGAATTGGGATTTCTCGTATCGTGTCTTGACTCAATTCGGTTAACATCGACAACATCAAATAAATAATCCATAACTGCTTTGAGAGCTTCGGAAGTAATTCCCTGATGCCACCAGTTTCTTCCGATACAATATCCTATATGCATCATCGAAACATCTTCGTTGATCAATACAACGTCAATACCGCCAATCGGTTCATCGCCGTTTTCTTTTAAAACAATAGCCCAATGATAATATTTATCGTCAGAATACTGTTTCAGCCATGATTTTACTGCTTGTTTGCTTACCTTTTCGTTTGAATGAACCTGCCAGGTTAAATATTTTGTTACTTCAGGGTCAGTTGCCCAATTCTTATATACAGCTTCAGAATCTTCTTTGACAAATCTTCTCAGAATCAGTCTTTCCGTTTCCAGTCTTTGCGTTCCGCAATGTTTCATAAATTACACCTCTTTATTCATTTCTTTTCTTCGTAAGCATACCAGAAATCTATTGGCGGAGAAGTTACTGAAATATATACAAATTCAGTATCACCGTCATTCAACAAACCGTGAATATCATTATCTGCAAATCTGACAACATCACCTGCAACAAAAATCATTTCTTTATCATCTGCAAGAAGCAATTTGCCTTTGCCCTGAACAGCATACCATATCTGTTCAGATGTATCGTGCTTATGTCTTGGCTGACTTGCACCAACCTCAAGATGAACTTCCGTAATTGTAACTCTTTCGCTTTTTGAATTTTCGGGATTTATCAGTTGTCTTGAAATAACTCCGGGATTTGAAAGTTCTTTTATGTTTTCACTTTTTATAAATTCCATATCATTCACGCTCATAAACATAAGTCATAGCATCGCCATCTTCGTGGGTATGGTTATATTTAAAGTCTGCTTTTTCAAATGCCTTTTGAGATGCGATATTGCTTGGAAAAATTATTGCATCAGCCTTTTTTATATCCATACCAATTATGAATTTCGCATTCTCGATAAGCTCTTTTATAATTTTTGAACCCATACCCTGACCACGCACTTCGGGTGCAACAATAATTTCCATAATTGTAAAGCAGCCCTCATGCAAACCAAACTCAATTACAGCAAACGGATTTTGATTTTCAAAAATCACCTTGCACCAGTAATTGTTACCGACAACATTATAATCTTCATTAGACCAGTATTCATATTCCTGACGAAAGCCATCTTCCATACCCGTCATTTTTACGGCAACCTCGTCAATCCAATCTTCAACAAACCCCATAGTTTCGGGATTGTAATCACGCCAAGCAAAGTTCATTATTTACACACTTTCCATTTCTTGCATTGTTCAATTCTTGCGCCTTTGGGGTTGTCCCCGTGTTCGGGATCGCAGGAAAACTTCACAAGCAATTCACACGGAAAATCAGAACATTCACCGCAGTATGCAACACCTTTGTTTTGACAGCAATTTGCAACAGAGCACTCACCGTAAAAAGGATGACCGCCTGTTTCTATACATCCGCCACAGACGCATTTTTCTCTGAATTCACAAGAAACGCAAAGTATTCCGCATTTGGATTCAATCATAATTCACACCCCGATTAATTCTACTGTTTCAATTTTACCATTGATACAAAAGAAATGCAACATAAAGCTTTTCGTTCTTTGGCAAGCAAGGCAAATGTGGATACAACCTTGCCAAAAGTTGCTTGCAAATCGTGCCCATTTCACCTGTTCACATTCTTTGCAAGCAGGGCGAGTGGATACCCACTTTTGCCAAAACCTCATTTTCAAATTATCCCAATTTACAATTTGGTCATAATTTTTCTCGTCGGTTTTTTACCGCTTGTTGGTGAATTTCTTCCCCAAACCCCTAACAAAAATCGGAGAGAAAATTTAAAAATCTTCTCTCCGAGCTGCGCCCCTTGGGCTTAAACAATAATATAAAATCGGGATAGCTGTTCTACAATGCAAGGGTAAAACCCTTGTTTAAAATCTTTGATTTTTCATCAGCGGAGCTGCGCACTTTACATTCCGTCAGGATATGTATAGAAGTGCGCCCTTCGGAAATATATTAGTCTTTCTCAAACACTTTTGCATTTAAAATCAACACTTTTGCACAATTGGCGAAAACGGTTGACAAATTTGTTTTGTATTGTTAGAATATAGAAAAATTTTAAAGAAAGGCAGGTGGATAAAATGACAAACAGAAAGAATGATGTGATGCAGAACGTTTTGAATCGAAGTGTCGTTTTGTCTGCCATGCTGTGTTGACAGAATAAATTTATCTGCATTTTTCAGACACTTCCGAATGTAAACGGAAGTGTCTTTATTTGGTGCCTTCAGGTGTGGAAATAAACCCCTGGTTCTACCAGGGGTTAAAGACGG
>CALGRR010000099.1 GCA_937880805.1 uncultured Clostridia bacterium | reverse complement strand
GATTTTTAACGAAGCTGTGGCGGAAATATACCTTTCAAAACCATATTAATTACTGGTTCAAAAAGTATTAATATAATACGGGTTTGCTTCCTATTGAAGCAGACCCGTATTTTTTACATTAAAAGAGCAGGAATGCCGTTTGACATTCCTGCTTTTGAAACAGTATTAATCGTTTTCTTCTTTTGCAGCCTTAACAACCTCTTCGGGAATTGCTTCGCCGTGCTTAACAACGAAGATGCAAAGCATACTGAGGATGAACATAACGGGGCTGTAGATGAAGAGCGACATATATGTGCCCGAAAGCATACGAACGATACCGTAAACGATGGGTGATGCAATCTGTGCGGAGAAAGTAGCGGTGTAGTAGTAACCTGTGAAGGTGCCAACCTTATCAATGCCGCCGATTTCAAGAACAAGGGGAAGAGTGTTAACGGTAATGAACATATTTGCAAAGCCGCCAAGGATAAGAGCAACCCAGATAAGAGCCATACTCTGTGTTACAACATAGAGAAGGAAAACTGCCATAAACACGGCAAGACCGATAAGAATGGTCTTCTTTCTGCCGAGCTTCTTGCCCATATAACCTGCGGGAATAGCGGCAACAGCGGAGCAAACAGCAAAGAGAGTTGTCATAATGGTTGCTTCTGAGGTTGTCTTGCCGAGAACTTCAGCGGCAAAGAGTGCAAAGAAGGTTGTGATTGCATTTGTGCCGCAGAAGAGGAAGAAGAGACCGCCGAGCATAAAGACAAGGCTTCTTCTCTCGCCCTTTGAAAGCTTCTGTGCCTTCTGAGCTTCCTTTGCTGCCTTCTTTGATTCTTTTTCTGCCTTTGCTCTTGCGGCTGCATCTGCTGCCTTATTCTGCTCTGCAACAGCCTCAAGCTTGCTCGAGGGCTCTTTAACAAAGAAAAGAACAACAAGCATACCGATAACCATAACGATTGCACCGGTAAGGAAAACATAGGGGAAAGCAACCTGCTCGTTTGCGGTTGTGATTTTGGTGCCTGTGATACCTGTGTAAATTGCACCAACGATTGTGCCTGCCACCATACCGAGTGCACTGCCGATACCGCCCATAAGGTTGATGATTGCATTACCCTCGCTGCGGAGTGCGGGAGGAGTAAGTGCGGGCATAAGTGCAACGCAGGGAGCTCTCCAGAGTGACATCGAGAAAACAAAAAGAATGATGAAGAGCATTGTTAAGGGAAGCGAGCCGTCGAGTGCAACCCAGGGAATAACCGCAAAGAGGAATGCGGAAACGGGAGCACCGAAAACAATGAAGGGGCGGCGTTTGCCGAGCTTTGAATGGCAGCGGTCTGAAAGCTTGCCGAAGGTGGGCTGGAAGATAACACCGAAAATGTTATCAAAGGTCATAATAATACCGATAAAGAGGGGAACAAGAGTTATGCCGCCTGCTTCGGTAACAACGTTTTCGCCCTGGGATTCCGCAAACTTTGCAAGAACGGGAAACATTTCGTTAAGCTTTGCACTCCACTCGGTAACCGTAGCGGAAGCGTTAAGCAGTTTTTCAAGAATTTTTGTTATGTAGGGGTCATAGATTGCCCATGCAATAGAGGCAGCCATAAAGCCAAAGCCCGTCAGAATGGTTCTGGGGCGGTGAAGCTTGCCGTTTTCTCTTGCACAGAAAAAGGTGTTGTTCATAGTTTCTTCTCCTTATGAGTTTTCGGGCGAAACAACGCCACGATTAAGATTATTATATCACCTTTATATTGTTTTTTAAAGATAACATTTTATACTAAAAACACATCCGGAATTTGTTGGAGTTGACGAAAAAAAGACTGCCTTTTTCAAGACAGTCTTTTAAAATCAGAATGAAAAAATTTCTGCGATTTTAGCAAAGATATAGCCGAAGAAAGCCTCAATCTTTTCTGCTGTTGAGAATTCGTTGCCGTTAACAATGAATTCGTTCTTTGCTGCGGGGTTGTTTTCTGCATCATAGAATTCGAGCCATCTGATAACCTCGGTTGTGTAGGTTGAGGTGTCGCTTTCCTTGATGTCGATAACTCTTGCACCTCTGTTGTGGTCGCCGTAGGAAGAAAATGTTGCACCGGGAGTGTTAACAAGGTCAACGCCCTTGTATGAAACTTCAAAGGAGTTCTTATGGTCGTGGCCGAAGAACATTGCAACAACATCGCCCTGATTAAGGATAGCATCAAACTGACCGTTGTTATAGTGGGGAGGGCAGGGATCCTCGTTGAGCTCACCCTTTACACCGTCGGGAAGCTTGTAGCCGCTTGCAGTTTTATCAAGAACATCATAGATTTCGGGAACGATAATGTGCTGGAACATCATTGAGGGAACGGGCTTGCCGCCGTTTGCAGCCTTGAGTTCATTTGAAGTTTTAACATACCAGTCAATCTGATCCTTATGAACGCAGGCGTAACCGCCGAGATCGTTTTCATAATAAGCAACATCGTTTTTGCTCTCGGGGTGGCGGTTGTATGTGAGCGAATCGATGCACCAGATATTATAAGCAACCTTTTTGCCGTCTGACGACATAATGGGAAGATTATAGTTGCCGCAGCCGGTGAGGTCTTCGCCTGCACAGCCAACGAAGCAATCATAGGATTCATACATTTCCATCATTTCTTCTTTGGTTGCAGCACCCTCGCTGTCGTGGTTGCCGAAAACAGCTGCAACGGGAACGCCGTATTTTTCAAAGATGTTCATAAAGCAGTAAATGCCGTGACGGGCAAGAGCATCTGTCCAGCAGCCGCCGCCCGAAATATTGTCGCCGGTAAGGATTACAAGGTCGGGGTCTGTTTCTGCAAGAACATCTTCAATGAAATTCTTGGTTGGGTTAAGAAGAAAAGGTCCGTCCTGAATATCGGCAATCTGAAGAATTCTGAAGTTGCCGTCATCGTCAAAACGGAGAGCTGCATCATCGGCGGCATAGCCGAAGGAGCAGAATGAAAGCAGCATAACTGCACTGAGAATAACGGAAATAAGCTTTTTCATAGTTTTTCCTCCTGATAAATATATAAATGTATTATATCACCAAAATAATTTTTTTCAATAAAAAAAGCAAAAAAAATAGCCGTCCTATTGGACAGCTAAATTTATAAAGTGTCGGCGTCGACCTATCTTCCCGGGCCGCTTCCAGCCAAGTATTTTCGGCACTGTTGAGCTTAACTACCGTGTTCGGGATGGGAACGGGTGGACCCTCAACGTCATCAACACCGACTAAAAAACGCAACGGCGTTTTTTGAATGCTTGATGATTATATCCCTTTAGAACGCATTTGTCAATAGTTTTTTTAAAAAAATTTAAAATTTTTCAAAAAACCTTTAATTTTTTATTCTAAACCTGAAAAGAAGTCATCGTAAGAGCAATTATAAATCTTTTTAAGTGCAACTATTACACTTGCTCTGATGTTTAATTCACCTGCTTCATATTTGGCATAGGTTGTTCTGCCGATGTCGCAACCGTGACGCTGCAATTCGGCACACAGTTTTTCTTGTGACAAACCCGATAAATCTCTCAATCTTCGGAGGTTGTCACCCATATTCAAATCTCTTCTAATCTTCTGTTCCATCAGTATACCTCAAAACAAATTGACCAATATCGGTTGCAACAATTTGTATTGTATGCTATACTAAACAAAAATATTGTCCGCTATACTGGTCAATTTTGGAGGAGCTATGGCTACTTGCACTTTCTTTGGACACAGAGATGCACCCGATAAAGCAGAAGAAATTTTAAGAGAAACAATTATTGAGTTGATTGAGAATGAAAATGTGAATTTGTTTTATGTAGGTAATAACGGAAGATTTGACAAAATGGTGCTGAAAACTCTCAAATCTCTGAAAGAAAAATATACCCACATAAAATATTTTGTTGTTCTTGCTTATGTTCCCAAAGAGAGGAAACAAGAAGAATATGAGCTGACGATTATTCCTGAGGCGGTTGAGAAGGTTCCTTATAAGTATGCAATTTTAGAAAGAAATCATTGGATGATTTCAAAATCCGATTTTGTTATAGGTTATGTTAACAGTATCGGAAAATCAAATGAATTTCTAAAGCTTGCAGAAAAGAGAGGCTTGGTTGTTATTAATATTGCAGATTAAAAGGATATGCAAATTGAGCGTATCATAATGTGCAGCATTTCATATTTATATTTCATTATGAAATAATTTCATACGAAGTATTTCATTTTAAACTGAATAATTACGCATTCCGAATTACGAATTACGCATTAAAAAAGCACCCTTGCGGGTGCCTTTTTTATTCTGTTCTGAGAGCAACAACGGGGTCTTTGCGTGATGCGATCCTTGCGGGCACAAGGCCTGCGATAAGGGTGAGAGACATACTGATTAAAACAAGAATTATCGCTGCGTTTCCGGGAAGCTTTGCAACATCGGGAATTGTTGAAAGATGCTCAATAAGTGCATTGATGGGAATGGTAAGCAATATTGTTGAGCCTATGCCTATCGCACCCGAAACAAAGCCGACTATCAGCGTTTCCGCATTGAACACTCGTGAAATATCTCTCTTTGATGCACCGATTGCACGGAGAATACCGATTTCCTTTGTTCTTTCAAGAACGGAAATATAGGTTATAATGCCAATCATTATTGATGAAACAACAAGAGAAATTGCAACGAAGGCAATAAGGATATAAGAAATAATGTTGATAATCTTTGTAACCGATGTGAGAAGAAGTCCGATATAATCGGTATATTTGATTTCATCATCTTCTCTGCCCTCTGCGGCAGCTTTTGCGTTATATTCATCAATAACAGCTGAAATATGGTCTTTTGCCTCAAAATCAAGAGGATAAATATTGATGGTTAAGGGAGTGGCAAGGTCTGCAACGCCGAGCATCTGAATTGCTTCCTCATAGCTCTTTGCAAGAGGTTCAGGCTCGGGTTCGGGTTCAGGCTCAGGCTCTGCGGGTGTTTCGCCGCCCTGCTCGCCGCCGTTAGCGGGAGGAGGAGCAACCTGGCCGCTCATCATTGCAGAAAGCATTTTGAGCTTTGCGTTTTTATCCATCATCTGAAGATACTGAACTGCCTGCTTGCCCGAAATTGTGCCGATGCCTTCAATTTCCTGACCTTCAAGCATCTTATCAAGATAGCCTGCAAGCTCTGTTTTTTCTTCGGCAGAAAGTTTTGATTTGAGAAGCAGCTCAACCGTTCTCTTCATTTCCTCTGCCTGCTTGCCGCTATACATTTTATCTATATTGGCATAGATTTCTTCTTCGGTAACGGGCTCTGCACTTGAGAAATCCATTGATATTGCAGTCTGTGTTGCTTTGGGAGCCTCGCCCTTGAATGCCATTGAGCTGACTTTGGGAGCCTCGGTTTTTATCTGCGGGTCAAGCGAAACGGGCTTTGTCTCGGGTGCCGCTTCGGGAGCAGCCTGCGGAGCTTCTTCCTTAACAAAGGGAAGACCCGTGAAAACATCGGTTTCGGGATTTGCTTTCTGATTTTTAACAAGCTCGCATTCGTTTGTTGCGGTTATAACGTGCTCTGTGAGTGCACTTGTGTAACCGACAGCACCCATTGTTGTTACCATAAGCGAGCCGTCTGTGGGTCTGATGATACCTACAACCTTGATTTCTTCGCCCTTCTCAATAAGCGATGCAACATAAGCATCATCCTCACGCTTATCTTCCCACATCTTGGTTTCTTCGTTATATGCATAATAATCGGGCTCAAGAACTATTTTAAAGGTTTTGCCGATAATATCGTCATATTCTATTTCGTATTTCTGTGCAACATATTCTTCGCCGCTTTGCATTGCCATAAAGCCCTGCACCATATCGGCGGCGGTTGATATGCCCAGACCCTGAATTGCAAGGTCGCTGATTTCATTATTCTTATCAACAATAAGAACAACCTCGTTATATGCCTTGGGCCAAGTGCCCTTGATAACATCATACTGTGTTTCGAGAAGCTCAGGATTATCTATAAGCTCCTGCCACGAGTTATACATTTTTTCATATGAAGCCAGCATTGAGGTGTCAATGCTCATACCGCCCATATTGATGCTGCCCATCATACCGTGCATAAGGTCGATAATGGGGCTGGGATAAACCTGATTTGCTCCGTTTGCGGTATCCGAAGCGTAAATATTCATTTTTCCGCCGTAGGAATACTGAATTGAGCTTACATATTGGTCAATATCGCATTCGTCACTTTCAAGGAAATTCTTGAATTCCGAAAGGTTATTTGCCCAGATTTCTGAGGTGAAGGATTCCATCATACTTGCGGTGAGAGTGTTTGAATAAACTTTGTCAAGACCGTGGTCAACCTCTCCGCCCGTGGGTGAAATGGCGGTCATTCCGCCGAGCATACCGCTCATATCCATTGTTGCACTTTCAACCATTATGGGGTAAGAGGTGAGTGTTTCCTGCTGAATGGAATCAATATATGCCTGAAAACCGCTTGAAAGAGCAAGAATAAGAGCAATGCCGATAATTCCTATGCTGCCTGCAAACGAGGTGAGGAAGGTTCTCATCTTCTTTGTGAGCAGGTTGTTGAATGAAAGCGAAAGAGCAGTTAAGAAAGACATTGAGGGCTTTCTCTGCTTCTTTTTCTCTTTTCTTGTTTTCTTTGTTTCTTCTTTTTCGGCTTCTTCGTCGGTGTAAGGATTGGAGTCGCTCACGATTGAGCCGTCAACAAGGCGGACAATTCTTGTTGAATATTCCTCGGCAAGCTCGGGGTTATGGGTAACCATAATAACAAGCTTTTCTTTGGAAATCTCTTTGAGAATATCCATAACCTGAACGCTGGTTTCGGTGTCAAGTGCACCCGTAGGCTCATCGGCAAGAAGAATTTCGGGGTTATTTACAAGAGCTCTTGCGATTGCAACTCTCTGCATCTGACCGCCCGACATCTGATTGGGCTTTTTATTGAGCTGATTGCCCAGACCCACCTTTTCAAGTGCTTCCTTTGCCCTTGCTTTTCTTTCTGCCTTTGATACGCCCGAAAGAGTGAGAGCAAGCTCAACGTTTGCAAGCACCGTCTGGTGAGGAATAAGATTATAGTTCTGGAAAACAAAGCCAACGGAATGGTTTCGGTAGGTATCCCAATCGCCGTCTTTGAAATTCTTGGTTGACCTGCCCTCAATTACAAGGTCACCCGTTGTATACTGGTCAAGACCGCCGATAATATTCAGAAGCGTTGTTTTACCGCAGCCTGAATGACCGAGAATTGAAACGAATTCATTTCGTCTGAATTCAATATTGACATCCCTTAAGGCAACAACCTTCTCATCACCCGTGGGATATTCCTTTACAATGTTTTTGAGTTTAAGCATATAATACCTCTTTTGCTTGACAAAGTATGTATCAAAATGTTACACTTGTAACTGTTACAAGTGTAACATCAGAATATGAACAAATCATCAACAAATTCCCAAATGTTACAAAAAGGCGGAAATGTAATGGCAAAACATAATGAATCAAACCTTTTAACAAGAGAATGCATTTTAACCGCTTTGCTGCGTCTTATGGAAACAGAGCCGTATGAAAGCATTTCAATAACCGATATAACTAACCTTGCAGGCGTTTCAAGAATGGCTTATTACCGCAATTATAAAAGCAAGGATGAAATTCTTCTGAGCCACCTCGAAGAAGCCGAGGAAAAGCTTATTGAAGAAATCGGCTACGGAAGTGCATCAACGATAAAAGAAATAATTCTCTACATATTTAAGTATATACAGGAAAATGCCGCAGTTATTCAGGCAATTTACGATGCGGGGTTAAATCATCTGCTTTCAAGGATGCTCAGCCAGAGAATTATGCATTATTTTCCCGTTACTTCTTCAACAAAAGAGGGAAGATACGCCGTTCCGTTTTATGCGGGTGCCATTCTTTCGGTTTTTCATCTGTGGTTTGATAACGGAATGAAGGAAAGCAGCGAAGAAATGGCAGAGATTATTTCTTCGCTTATAAACAGAGATTATGCTCTGGATTTTCTTGTTGTTCCGCCCGAAAATCAATAAAAATCCGCCCTACGGCGGATTTTTTATTTATTAAAGAGATTTTCTATCTGCTCTTTTGTTGCAGCAACGGAGCCCTGAACCATATCGGGCTTGCCGCCGCCTCTGCCGCAGCAGGCGGAGTTGAGCTCTTTGCCCATTGCCCTCACATCCTCGGTGCGGCTGCCGATTGCATATTTATATCCGTTTTCATCATCGCCCGAGAACACGGCGGCAATCTTAACCTTATCGGCAAGCAAATCGCAGAATACTCTTGCATCATCGGCTTCGCCCGATGCATCAAACATACAGCAGAATTCGCCCGAAACGCCCTCTGCCTTTGCTGCAAAAAGCTCTTTTTTGAGTGTGTTATATTTAAATCTTGCATCATAAAGCTGAGCCTGCACTCTTTCAACCGCAGAAACAACCTCTTCGGTTTTTGCCTTGAGAAGTGCGGAAATTTTGTTTACGCTTTCGTTTTTCTCTCTGTAATCTTCAAGTGCTCTTCTGCCGATTTGCAGAGTTATTCTCACACCCGATTTATAATTCATTATTGAGGTTGCCTTAATCATTCCCACCTCGCCCGTGAGAGCAACGTGAGTGCCGCAGCAGGCACAGAGGTCAACGCCCTCAATGCTTGTAAGACGCACCTGACCCTTAATCTCTTTTTTGCTTCTGTAAGAATATTTTTCAAGCTCCTCATCGCTCGGATAAATCGCTTCGATGGGGATGTTTTTATATATTGCTTCATTTGAAAGCTTTTCTATTCTTTCAAGCTCTTCGGCAGAAACCGTGCCGTCAAAATCAACGGTAACCGAATGCTCGCCCATATGAAAGCCAACATTGTCAAAGCCGCAGACTGAATGAACAAAGCCCGAAAAAATATGCTCGCCCGAATGAAGCTGCATATTGAGAAATCTTGTTTCAAAATCAAGCCTGCATTCAGCCTCTTCACCCTCTGCAACGGGGGATAAGCAGATATGAATAACCTCTTCGCCCTTTTCAACGGTGTCAATTACCTCTGCATTTCCGATAAATCCTCTGTCGCCCGGCTGACCGCCGCCCTCGGGGAAAAATGCGGTTTTATCAAGTATAACTTCATATCTGCCCTTGTTTTCGGTGCAGGATAAAACCTTTGCCGAAAACTCTTTTATATATTGGTCTTTATAATATAAACGCTCTGTCATAACAGACCTCCGTTATTTCTTCTTTATTCTTGCCCAATACTCGCGGGCTGCCTGCTCATTTTTGTTATCGCCGAATTCATAATATTTTTTATTTTTTATCGCATCGGGCAGATACTGCTGGTCAACCCAATGACCGCTGTAATCGTGAGCATATTTATAGAACTGACCCTTGTTGGGGTTATCCTCGCCGTCATAGTGCATATTCTGAAGCTGGCGGGGCACGGGACCCGTTCTGCCCGCCTTGACATCCGCCATTGCGGAATTAATCGCACCGTAAGCCGTGTTTGATTTGGGGCTGTTGGCAACAAGAATAACCGCATCTGCAAGCGGAATTCTTGCCTCGGGCAAGCCGAGCATCATTGCCGAATCAACCGCCGCTTTAACAATCGGAATAATCTGCGGATAAGCAAGACCCACATCCTCGCACGCACAAACCAGCAGCCTTCTGCAAGCGGAAACAAGATCGCCCGCTTCAAGCAGCCTTGCAAGATAATGCACGGCGGCATCGGGGTCCGAGCCACGCATTGATTTCTGATAAGCGGAAATAATATCGTAATGCTCATCGCCGTCACGGTCATATCTCATAGCACTTTTTTGTGTGAGAGCCTTTGCGTTTTCAAGAGTAATCAGCTTTTCTCCCTCGCTCTCGTTTGCCGAAAGCACGCAAAGCTCAACGCTGTTCATCGCTTTTCTCACATCGCCCGCACTTGCAGTTGCGATATGAGAATATACGCCGTTTTCTATGTTATATTTTTCGCTTCTTTCCTCCGCCATAAAATCAAAAGCTCTTCTGACCGCCTTTTCAACCTCGGCGGGAGTAACGCTCTTGAATTCAAAAACCGTGGAACGGCTGAGAATTGCACTGTAAACATAAAAATAGGGGTTTTCGGTTGTTGATGCAATCAGCGTTATTGCTCCGTTTTCGATATGCTCAAGCAGGGTTTGCTGCTGTTTTTTGTTGAAATACTGAATCTCATCAAGATAAAGCAGAATTCCGTTGGGGGCAACAAAGGTATCGAGCTTTGCAACAACATCTTTTATATCCGCCGTGCCCGCAGTTGTGCCGTTAAGCTTCACAAGGTGGCGGTTGGTGGTTTTTGCAATAATGCTTGCAAGAGTTGTTTTGCCAACCCCGGGAGGTCCGTAAAAAACCATATTGGGAAGCTCGCCCGATTTTATTATATTTTTCAGCGGTTTGCCCTCACCTAAAAGATGGGTCTGACCGACTATATCCTCAACCTTTTTGGGTCTGAGTCTGTCTGCAAGTGGTGCCGACATAAAATCATTCCTTTATTTTCAAACTAAACTTTATTATATCAAATACCGGATTGTTGTTCAAGAAAAAGTTAAGGCATACGGTAAAATATAATTGGTAATGGCGACGCCCGTAATTAATTACGCATTACGAATTACGAATTGACAATCTCCGCTTGTGCAAATCCGATGCACTCTCTGCCCTTTATAGCATTCGCATCATCTCTGGCATTGAAATAAAGGCGGAGCGTGTTGCCGTGCCTTACAAGATGGCTTGCGTAAACAAACTGCTTCATCCAATCCTTGCCGTCAACAACGGCGGGCTCAACAAGCATCTTTTCAAACTTAAACGAAAGACCGTCTGCCGATGAAAGAAGAATAATTGCAGAGTGGCTGTGACCGTCTTTTTCGTAAAGACCGTTCTGTATGCCTATATATCCGTCTTTCAGCTTATAAACCTTGAGGCAGCCGCTGCAAAGATTGAGATAAGGGTTATTTTTATCGGGGGAAATAATCGGTCTGTCTGCACAAACATATCCGCTTGTGATATTATCGCTTTCGGCAGAGCATATATAAGTTGGCTCGCAGAAGCCGCAGTCTTTTATGAAAGTGAGTCCGCAGGAAAAATAAATGCGGTTCTTTCCGTTTTCACGAAGCAGAAACGGATTTGAAATTGAGCTGCCTCTGTCGCTTTCTTCAAAGCCTTTTGCATCCGTTATAACGGGCTTCGGCTTTGACCAGCTTATTAAATCCAGGCTCTCAACAACATAAATTTCGGATTTCCACTTAACCGCATTAACAACATTCAGGGCATTTGCAATAAGCGGGCGTGTTCTTTCATAAAAAAGATAATATCTGCCGTTAATGCGATTTATGTTGGGCCGCATTGCTCTGTTTACAATTTTGTTTACACGGCGGAAATCGGTTCCGTTGTCACTTTCAAAATGATGAATTCCGAAGGTGGTGTGGCAAAACATATGCCACCTGCCGTCGTGGCTGTTATCGGGAGTCAGCATTGACGGGTCGGCAACAACAAAAGAGCCGTTGAACGGCTTTAAAATCGGAGTGCTGCAGATTTCAAAATCCGCATTTGTTATTTGTTCAAGTGTAAGATTTTTCATAAGCGTTTTCCTTTTACTGTTATAGATACATTATAATATATTATCTTGAAAATAACAACAAAAAACACATTAAGATTGATTAAATGATTGAGTTTTACGGAAAGGTGAAGTATAATAAAATACAGGTGGGATAGATATGAACGAATTGAGCAGCATTTTTATGAATATCGGCAGCGGTGAAACCGTTGTGCTTGAAAAGAATAAAATTTATGATGTGCGTCAGGATGACTCCTTTGAGGTTGAGGGCTATTTCTGCACCAACACGGCAAAAAAGCACGAAAACCCCAACGGATTGCGAAGAAGTGCAGTTTTTATCAAAGAAAAAAAGAATATAACTATCGACGGCAACGGTGCAACTCTGCTTGTTCACGGAAAAATGACGCCGTTTCTTTTTGATAAATGCGAAAATATAACGGTTAAAAATTTAACCGTTGACTATGCCTGCCCCACTATGACCGAATTTAAAATTCTTTCAAATAAAAACGGCGAGTGCATTATAAGAATAAATTCCGATTGCCGTTTCAGAATTGACGGAAATGAGCTTATATGGCAGGGCGAAAACGGTTCAGACGGCAAGCCTTATTGGGAGGACCGCTACGCAGTAAGGGGCAGATATGTGAAAATATTTGACCCCGAAAAGCAGATGTGCCGTGACTTCAGAAGAGAAGATCTGATCTTTGAAAGCATAGAGAGAATTGACGAAAACACGCTGAAGGTTACCCTTGAAAACAAAGAGGCACCCTTTGATGAGGGCTGTATTATCCAGACCCGAAGCATTGTGCGTGACCAGACGGGAAGCCTTTTCCAGAGATGCAAAAATCTGGATTTTGAAAATTTAAGAATAAAATTTATGCACGGGCTGGGTATGGTTTCGCAGTTTTGCGAAAATGTTACCTACAGAAACTGCGATTTTACACCCGCCGAGGGCAGAACGATAGCAAGCACCGCCGATTTCTTTCAGTTTTCGGGCTGCAGGGGCAATCTTATAATTGAAAACTGCAAAGCGTGGGGTGCACAGGATGACTACATAAATGTTCACGGCACGCATCTTCGTATTGTTGAAAGAAACGGCAGCAGCCTTGTTGTTCGTTTTATGCATAACGAAAGCTGGGGCTTTCAGGCGTTTGCCGAGGGTGATGAGCTTGAATTCATAAAATGGAACACTCTCATTCCGTTCGGCAAGGCAACGGTTAAAAGCTTTGAAAAGCTTAACGATACGGATATAAAGCTTCTGATTGAGGGGGATGTTCCCGGAATCGAGCTTGAAAAGGATGTTGTTGAAAACGCAACGTGGACTCCGAATCTTTATGTGAGAAACTGCGATTTCGGGCCCACCTCGGGCAGAGGAATTCTTTGCACAACAAGAGGCGAGGTAATTATAGAAAACAACAATTTCCATAATCTGTGGGGCCCCGCCCTGCTTATTGAAGATGATTGCAACTTCTGGTTTGAATCGGGCTATACGAAAGAAATCATTTTCAGAAACAACAGAGTAAGCAGATGCGAAAACGCTTGTATGTGGGAGGGGGCACCCTCAATCCGCTATACACCTAAGGTTATGGATGAAAGCTCCGAAACACCCGTTCACGGCAGACTTGTGCTTAAAGATAATATCTTTGAAAAACCGCATTTTGCCGAACACCTCATATGGCTTGAATATGTTGAAGAGGCGGAAATCTCGGGCAACTCTTTTGATGCACCGTATAGAATTAAAACAAAATGCGTAAAGAAGGTAACCGACAGCGATAATACGGTCGGTTGACTTTGTTTAAATAAAAACGCCCTGTGAGCTAAACACTCACAGGGCTATCTTAACGGTCTGGCTATCTGATTCATCTCCATAAAGAGAACTAAACGGGGGGTTACATAAAACACGCCGTTCCTGTATTGTATGTGTATAGAGACCGTATAAGATATATGTTTGCACAACTTAATTATATATCTGCTCTAAATATAAGTCAAGTGCTTTGTAAAGAATACAGTAAATTTTTACGGAAAAAGTATAATTGTTATAAAGCAGGTGATTTTATTGAGCAAAGAAGTTGAATTTAAAAACAGAGATAGATTCTTACAGCTCGGAATAGCGATTGCTGCTCTTCGCAAAATGAGAGGAATGTCTCAAGAGCAGCTGTCTGAAAAAGCAAACGTCAGCCGTTCACATATAAGTGCGATTGAAGCTCCCGGTATTATACGACCTTTTTCCTTGGAAGTCTTTTTCAACATTGCAGATGCATTGGAGGTTGACCCTGCAGACTTAATAAATGCATCAGTGTTTTCGGATGAAATAATAAACAAAAAGAAATAAAACTAACAGTGCAGACTATGGCAGTCTGCATTTTTTGTTATACGAGGTATTTATTGACTTTAAAATAATAAAAATATATAATTAAAATGATAAATTTACAGCGAGGAATAAATATGGAACAGTTTGAAAAGAGATTTAAAATTGACTGCTCTCCCGTTGCGGATAAAAAGCAGGTGTATGTAAACGGAGCAACGAGGCTGACGGTTATAACTCCGTGTCTTTTAAGAGTTGAAACCCTGAAATTAAGCAGAAACCAAAAAATAGAATGCGGAAAGAGCAGATTCTGTAATGAACCCACCCAGAGTGTGTGGTTCAGAGATTTTGACAACCCCGAATTTACCGTTAAAAATAAAAACGGAATTGTTATAATCAAAACCGAAAAAGCAGAATTTTTCTACTCTTTAAAAGCTCACAAGATGCTTAAAATCAAGCTTGCCGACGGCAGAACGGTTAAGAATTTCAAGGCGGGCAACCTTAAGGGCACAAGCCGTACCCTTGACGTTACCGCTATTGACAGGGTTGGTGACGGCGTATGCTCACGAAACGGCGTTGCCGTGCTTGATGACAGCGATACCCTTGTAATAAAGCCCGACGGCACAATTCTTCCCCGTGATAACAACGAAAGCGACGAATACTATTTTGCCTACGGCAACGACTATATCGGTGCAACAACCGACCTTTATAAGCTTACGGGTAAGGTGCCCCTCATTCCCCGCTATGCTCTTTCAAACTGGTGGAGCAGATACAAGGCATATTCGCAGGATGAATATCTCAGCCTTATGGATAAATTCAAGGCGGAGGAGGTGCCCATCACCGTTGCAACGGTTGATATGGATTGGCATTGGGTTAACATAAAAGAAAAATTCGGCAAGGATGCCCATAAAGTGAGCAAGCATCTTAACTTTATGGAGTATATCTATGATGTGTGGTCTGTCGGTTGGACGGGCTACAGCTTCAACACCGACCTTTTCCCCGACCCCGAGGGCTTTATAAAGAAGCTCAAAGACGATAAATACCGCGTAACCTTCAATATTCACCCCTCAATGGGCGTTCGCTGGTTTGAAAATCAGTATGAGGAAATGTGCAGGGCAATGGGTCAGAACCCCGCCGAGAAAAAGCCCGTTGAATTTGATATAACCGATAAAAAATTCACCGAGAAATATTTTGATATTCTTCATCATCCGTTTGAGAAAATGGGCGTTGATTTCTGGTGGATTGATTGGCAGCAGGGCACAAAAACAAAGGTTAAGGGACTTGACCCCCTCTGGGCACTCAACCATTATCATTTCCTTGATAATGCAAAGGATAACCACAGACCGCTTATTCTTTCCCGTTTCTGCGGTGCGGGCAGCCAGCGTTATCCGCTTGGCTTCAGCGGGGACACAACCCAGACCTGGAAGAGCCTTGACTATCAGCCCGGATACACCGCAACGGCTTCAAATGTTGCATATCCCTGGTGGAGCCACGATATTGGCGGACACTGTATGGGCAAAAAGGATGATGAGCTTTATCTTCGCTGGGTGCAGCTCGGAGTTTTCAGCCCCGTTATGAGGCTTCACTCAACAAACAATGAATTTGCGGGCAAGGAGCCCTGGAACTACAGCGGCCCCGTTGAACGCATTGCAAAGAATGAACTCCGTTTAAGACATAAGCTTCTGCCCTATATTTACACAATGAATTACCGCACCCACACCGACTGCAGAGCTATCTGCGAGCCGATGTATTATGCATATCCCGAGGATGAAAACGCATATAACTGCAGGAATGAATTTTTCTTCGGCACCGAGCTTATCGTTGCACCCATAACGGAGCACACCTCACTCAAAACAAATCTTGCGGGTGTTAAGGTGTGGATTCCCGAGGGCAGATACACCGATATTTTTACGGGCAGAATTTATAAGGGAAATCAGGTTGTTGAGATGTACCGCGACCTTGAAACAATTCCCGTGCTCGCAAAAGAGGGCGCAATAATCCCGATGAGTGCAAACGGCAGAACAAACGATTGCACCAACCCCGAGGAGCTTGAAATCCTTGTTTACAGAGGCAACAACACCTTTATTCTTTATGAGGATGACGGCGAAACGCTCTCATATCAGAACGGCGAATATCTCAAAACCGCATTCACCGTTGCCGAAAACGGCAATAAGGTTTCATTTAAAATATCAAAAGCAGAGGGCGATTCATCTGTTGTTCCCGCAACAAGAACCTTCACCGTTAAATTCAGGGATATAGTTAGCGGAAAGGTGAGCGTTAACGGAGCAGATGCCGTTGTTGAGAATGCTGACGGAACATTAGAGGTTTCCGTTACCGCAAAGGCAGATGCAACGCTTGAAATAATCGTTGATGATTGCATTTATCTTGAAAATGCCGATAAAAAGCAGGAAATCACAAAGGTTATCTCAAAATTCCAGATGTCAACGGATTATAAGGGTATGCTTTTCGGCGGATTTGTTAAGAATAACAAGCCCCTTAAGCGTGTTGCAAAAGAATTCAGAGGCCCGATTGAGGAAATTCAGAAATTATACAGATAAGGTGAGCAGGTATGAAAAAGATTATTTCAGCTGTTATTATTGCGGCGTTGCTTGTTTCGTGTTTTGCGGTTTCGGCGTTTGCGGAGCCGGGATTTGCATATAATGAAGATGTTTTGGTACAATTCAGCCCGAAATGGAGCTCGATTATGGAGGATGAAACCGTTATCGCACTTACACCAGGCGGCGAAGCGGGCGAGGTTCGTTTTTCCTGGCTTTCGGGCGGAAACGATACCGAGGTATCGTTCAGAATATCGGAAAATGCCGATATGTCGGCTTTCAAAGAGCTTGAAGTTTCGCAGAGCGATGCGATTGAAAACCGCAAATCCAACAAGGTAACCGCAGCAAATCTTGAAGTGGGTAAAACCTATTATTATTCCTATACAGAAAACGGAAAATGGAGCGAGGCGGAAAGCTTTACCGTTCAGTCTGAAAATGATTTCACGGCTTTGTTTGTTTCCGATGCACAGATTGGCCGTTCGGGCGATGAAACGCTTGATGAAATACTTATCCGTGACACCTGCGGCTGGAATTATACCGTCAAAAAAATGCTTTCACGCTATCCCGATGCGGCATTTGCAATCTCGGGCGGTGACCAGTTCCAATCACCCGACAGCATAACCCAGATGAAGGCTTATCTTTCTCCCGAAGAGCTTCGTTCGTTGCCCGTTGCAAACGCCATAGGCAACCACGATGACGATTCAACGCTTTACGGTGAAATTTTCAACAACCCCAATGAGGTTAAAGAGCTTTTTCCGAGTGAGGCGGGAACGGGTTATTATTTCAACTATGGCGATGTGCTGTTTATTACGGTTAATTCAAACAACAGCTTTTTGCCCGATACTGCAAAGCTTTTAAGAAAAGCGGTCAAAGCTTATCCCGATGCAAAATGGCGTGTTGTAACAATGCACCATAACCCCTATTCGGCATCGCTTGCCGATGATGAATACTCCGAAGAAAGAGTTCTCTTTTCATCGCTTTATGATTGCTACGATATTGATTTGGTGCTCTGCGGGCACGACCATCTCTATTCACGCACGGGGGCAATGTTTGCGGGCAAAAAAGCAGATGGCGAGGGCACGGTTTATGTTCAGTCATCCTCGGCATCCGGCAGCAATTATGACCCGCTTCCCGAGGAGCTTGCATCGTTCACCGTTTCGGCTTTTGATGTGAGAGTGCCCACCTACACGGCATTCACATTTACCGATGCTGCGATAGAGGGCACAACCTACCGCACCGATACCGATGAAATTATCGACAGCTTCACCGTTGCCGATAACACTGCAAACTCAAAAGCGGGAATATTCAATATTGTTGTGTCATTGCTCAGAACAGTATTTACAATGATATAAAAGGAAAAATCCAAGTCATCTGACTTGGATTTTTTTAATCAGTTAAGAAATGATATTCCGCCGAACATATTGCCGCCGTCTTTTATGATGAAATCAGAGGAAAGTTCCTGCGGAGCATTATTATTCGGCATATCAGGTTTTTCGCCAAACGGTTTTTCGGGTCTGCCGCCTTCGGGCATTTCGGGCGGCATTTCACCGTTTGGATGTGTAAAGTCTTCAGGCGGTTCAAAGCCTTCGGGTGGCACTTCACCTTCGGGCATTTCAGGAGGTGTCAAACCGTCGGGTCGCATTCCGTGGCCGCCCATCATCCCGTTGCTGTTACCTGCAAGCTGTTTGTCACCGCACCAAAGAGTGTAGGTGCCTGCCGTTAAATCGGGACTGCTGAAAATCAGAATGGAATATGCGTTTTCGGGGCAGGCTTCAAGAACGGTTTTTTCTTCATTATTTTTGAGGGTGACTGCTTCGCCGCCCTTTTGCTTTTCTGCAAAATTGAACACGGAATAATTCTGTCCTCCGTCTTCGATTCTGTCAAGCATATGGCCGCTTGCAATAACTGTGCCGCCGTTTATATGAATGCCCATATCGGAGTCTATACCCGCATCCGCACTGTCAGAACAAGCTGAAGCAATAACCGTTCCGCCGTTGATTACGAGCCAGCCGTTGGAATCGATTCCGTCACCTTCGCCCGTATCACCGGTAACTTTTATTGTCAGTTTACCGCCGTTAACGGTAGTAACTGAAACACCGTCTTCGTTGGTGTTTATGCCGTCATTGCCCGACTTGATATTGATTATACCGCCGTTGACTGTCAGGTGCATTTCGCTGTCAAGACCTTCGTTGGCTGCGGTGATATTCAGAACACCCGAGTTCTCTTTTTCGCCGTTTATGTTCATTGACATCTTTGAATAGAACGCACCGTCATATTTATGAAGCTTCTTTGCGTCCTCAACCTCGGTTTTTTCGTCATTCAGAACAACGGTTTCTGGTTTATATATTTTTTCAACATAAGAGCCGCTGATTTCATTAACCGTCCCGTCTGCGATGATTACATTCGCACCCGCTGCAGAGGTATCAACATCCTTTATTGCTTCATCGTTTGCGCATTCATAAACATTATAGAATATCACCGCAGGAGCAACAGAGCAGGATATATCGGCACCGTTCAGAATGAGCGTTACAACAGCTTCGGGGTTTTCTTTTGCACCGTCGCCGAGGTCAATCGCAATCTGACCTTTTGAGAGCTTTCCGCTGATGCTGTATGTGCCCGCTTTTGTGATGTGAACAACGGTGTGTGCCGCCGCTTCATCTGCAGAATGAGCATCCTTTTCCGAGCCTTCGCCATAGGTGAAATCTTTGCCCGATTCATAATAAATTATGTCGTTTGCGGTATAAACGGCACTTGAATTATCGCTACCGACTGCTTCGCCGTCAACTGTTATGCTGTTATCACTTAAAATGATTTCAACAGCATCCGTTACGGTGTCGGGAGCTTCGTTGGGATTTTTCGTCGGTGCTTTTCCGCAAGCGGTAAGAGCGAATATCAGAACAAGAAGAATTACCAAGGATTTTATAGGTTTCATATAATCAACCTTTCGTAGTATGTTGGGATTATTTTATCTTGTAAATATGAAATTTTTTACAGCTTTTTTGTAACAATTTTTATATAAAAGAAAAACCGAACTTTGTCTTAAGACAAGGTTCGGTTTTTCTTCTTTTGGTCGGAGTGCAGAGTTTCGAACTCTGGGCCTCGTGGTCCCAAACCACGCGCGCTACCAGCTGCGCCACACCCCGATATAAGGCGGCTTTTCAGCCGCCTTTATATTTTATGCTATTTGTTTTTGAATGTCAACCTAAATTAACTAAAAAGTCCGAGAACAACGGTATCAACCCAATAATATATTATTGTATAGAGCATTGAAAAAGCTTCCTTTAAGCCGAGCTTGCGGAGGAATGCATCGAAATCATCGCCGATGAGAATATCAAACGGAGTGATTGCTTCTGCTCTTCTCAATCCGCCCTCATCCTCAACCGCCTCGCCGTTCATAACGGTGAAATACTGATGGCGGTAGCCAACTGGTGTTATGTTATCAACGGTGTAGCATACCGTGAGGCTTGTGCGAAGCTTGCTTGCTTCGGGAATCTCACCCGTGAATGCAATTTCAACACTTTCACCGGGCTTGAGCGTTTTAAAGGGATTGATTCTGAATTTTATGTCTGCTCCGTTAATTGTTACAGACTGAATTCTCACCTTACCCTTTTGGCAAACATTTGTTATTATGAGTGCGTTTGATTCTTCTGAAAGATAGCCGGGCATATCGCCGTTGAATTCGGCATAAACGGTATGCGAGGGATTTGAAGTATCTCTGAATTGGGGGAATGCTTCGTCGGAATAAACATCGGTGAGATTATCGGTGAGCACAAGAGTCATAAGCAGCTTTCTTGTGTAGCTGTCCCAATAGGTCATACCGTGGAAAAGACCGTTTACAAACCAGGTGTTATCGGGAAGATAAGCGGTTGAAGCATCAATATTCATTGAGGGAGAAACCTTGTATTTGCCGCCGCAGGGGTTAATCTGTGTGTAGCCGTCGGCAAAGCGTTTTCCGTAGGGGGCGCAGGTTGCACCCGTTGCACACTGGGTTGTTATAATTCCGTCGGAATCCTCTTCAAGGCCGGTTACGATTCGGTTGCCCGTTCCTGCTATTATTGAAATGTTCATTCCGTTTTCAATGCATTCATTCATCTTTGCACCGATTTGAGGAAGGATTTCATAGTGGAAGCGGTCGCTCTTTGCAATAAGAACGGCGTTTTCCTCCTTGTCAAGAAGCATAGCCTTTGCCTCTTCATATTTATGAGAGGGCATAAAATCCCAGATGCTGCCCCAATAGAGCATAATCTCTGTGGCATAGGGAATAAGATTGTTTGCAACGGCATCAAGGAAGCCGAGCTGATGAGCCTTGACAAGCCAGTCATAATCCTCTTCCAATCTCATACCGTGCTCAATAAAACGGAGAAGGCAGTCTTCATCAAGCTTGACCTGAGCTGTTGCAAGGTCATATGCAAAGCCTGCACCGCCGATTGCGGGCACGGTGAGGCAGGCGTTATCAACATCGCCTTTATAGCCGTAGAGAGTGAGATAGGTTGCGGTTACCTGACCGCCGTGGCTTACGGCAAGAAGATTAACCTTATCTTTGCCTGTGTATTCCTTTACGGACTGAATGAATTCATCAAGCATTTTTGCACAGTGCTCTGCACCCATTCTGAAATCCGTTGTGTAGGTGTAAATGTTTTCAATGCCGATATATGTTTCAAGCTCCGCAGCCATATCAAGCTCTTGTCTGTAGCTGCCGTCGGGATATTTTTCGGCAAGATTTTTGTAGTTGTTTTCTTCGGCGGTTATGTGGCATCTTTTTACATCATAAAAGCTTGAACCGTCGGGATTACACTTCATTTTTTCGAGCATTGCAACAAGCTCGGGGCCTACAACATCGGCAATATACTGAGCGTTGCCGATTGTGAGAGCACCGAGACCCTTGCCCAGCTCAATGATGTTGGCAAGCACTCTCTCAACAACAAGGTCCATATTAAGGCCCCAGATTTGCTCGCCCGTTTCAAAGCTTTCGCCAACATAAAGGGCGGTTGAGCTGTAGCCGGGAACAAAAACAACGGGATAATCCGAGATTTTGCCCTCAACTCTGCTGCTGTAGCCGAAGGCTGCAACTGCAAGAGAAGAAATGATAACACAGATACAAAGGATTGAAGCAATAATCTTTTTCATATTAAACAACCTTTCATCAGCTGATTTTCGGAGGAGCTGTGCGGTTCTTTCTGTGGTGCTCGGGGCTCTTGGGAACAATATCGCCCGCCTTGGTAAGTGCAATTTTTGTCATAACGGGTCCGAAGAGCTCATAGAAGAGAACGGAGAAGAGAACGATGTTTCTTATCATATGGCCAACTTCGCCAAGCTCCATTGCGGTTACGGACATTCCGAGAGCAACGCCCGCCTGGGGAAGAAGGGTAATGCCGAGATATTTGACCGTGTTCTTTTCGCAGCCCACAAGCTTTGCACTGCCGTAAGCACCGATATATTTACCGAACGAACGGGAAATGATGTATGCTGCACCGATACCGATAATGGCAACATCGCCGAAAACACCGAGCTCAAGCTCTGCACCGCTGAGCACAAAGAAGAGGGTGAAGAGGGGGTTGGTCCATCTGTCGGTTTTATCCATAATTTCTGAGGAGAAATCGCATACGTTGCAGAAAACGGTGCCGAGCATCATACAAACAAGAAGAGTTGAAAATCCGATATGTATGCCGCCGATTTCAAATTTGAGCATTGAAATTGCAACGGTGAAGAAAACGAAGGTTATGGAAAGTGAAAGACGCTTGCTGTTTGAACTGAAAAACTTTTCGCAAGCAGAGAAAAGTATACCCATAACAACGCCGAGAAGCAATGAAAGAACTATTTCAAGAAGAGGCTCAACGATGATTGCGGTGAGATTTACCTGACCGCTTTCAATAGCCTTGGCAATGCCGAAGGATACGGCAAAAATGATAAGGCCAACGGCGTCGTCAATAGCAACGATGGGCAGAAGAAGGTCGGTAAGCTTACCCTTTGCCTTATACTGACGAACTACCATCAGCGTTGCGGCGGGAGCTGTTGCGGCTGCAACCGCACCGAGTGTAACCGCCATTGAGAGGGGGAGCTTATCGCCGAGAATAAAGTGCAGACCGATAAGGGCGGCATCTACGCAAAGGGTTGCAATCAGTGCCTGAAAAACACCGATGAAGGTTGCCTGCTTGCCGATTTGCTTAAGCTGCGAAAGACGGAATTCGTTGCCGATTGCAAAAGCAATGAAGCCGAGAGCAACATCGGCAATGAGCTCGAAGGACTGAACATTTTCAATGGATGTGAAGCCGAGGCCGTCAATTCCGAGTCTGCCGAGACCGTAGGGTCCGATAATGATACCCGCAACAAGATATGCGGTTACAGAGGGAAGTCCGAGAACTTTTGAAAGTCGGGACATAAAAAGTCCTGCCGCAAGGGCAATGGATATGCAAAGTAAAGTTTCCATAATATTTCGCCTGATTTCTGATTTGATTAATAAGTATGAGTGCAGATTTCTTTTATTTTTTCACGCAGAGCAAGAAAATCCTCCAGAGCGTCGGGCTTCTGGTTGGGATTTCTCAAAAGTGCGGCGGGATGGAAGGTGCCCATAAAAAGGATGCCGCCTTTTTCGATAAACTGACCGTGCTGCTGTGTAACCTTGAAATCCTTTGATATAAGCCGCTGGGCGGAAATTCTGCCCAGACAAACTATGATTTTTGGCTGCAGGAGCTTTGTTTGCTCACGAAGCCATTGAATGCATTGATCCTGCTCTTCAGGGAGAGGGTCACGGTTTTGCGGGGGTCTGCATTTCACCATATTGGCAATATAGATATTCTTTTTTCGGTCAAGGTCAACGGCTTCAAGAAATTTATCAAGAAGCTTGCCGCCTCTGCCAACAAAGGGCTCGCCCTGCAAATCCTCATTCTGCCCGGGGCCTTCGCCAACAAAAAGCACTTCCGCATTTTCGTTGCCTACGCCGAAAACAAGATTTGTCCGTGTTTCGCAAAGTGAGCATTTTCTGCATTGCATACAGTCAGCTTTAAGCTGTTCCCAATTTTCATACATTGCCGTCACCTCTTTGTGAAAAGATTTTTTCGGATTTATCCGCATCGGCTCTTATCTGATTTCCGAGAGCCTGCATAGAGTCAAATTTTATTTCGCCGCGAAGATATTCAAGCAATCTGACCTCAATATCTTTTCCGTAAAGGTCGCCGCTGAAGCCGAGAATGCAGGTTTCGCTTCTCAAATCAGCGTTTGCAAAGGAGGGCCGAAGCCCGATGTTTGTAACGGAAGGGTATTCTGTTTCGTCAACAACCGTTACCGAAGCGTAAACTCCGTGCTTCGGAATGATAAAATCTTTTCCGAAATGCTGATTGATTGTTGGTGCACCCATAAGCCTGCCTCTTTGGTCGCCGCTTACAACGGTATATTTATATCCGAATTCTCTGCCGAGCATAGCATTTGCAAGGGGAATATCCCCGTTTTCTATTGCCGAGCGTATTCTTGTTGAGCTCACGGGAGAATCCCCGTGCATAACGGTGGGGCTGATGCAAAGCTCAACATTGAACTCATCGCAGAGAGCTTTGAGAGTTTCGGTGCTGCCTGAATTATTTTTGCCGAAGCGGTAATTTTCTCCGCAGCAGATAACGCCTGCATTGAGCGTGCCGATAAGAATTTTTTCAAAGAATTCACGGCAGGTCATTTCTTTGATCTGAGAAAACGGAACGGTTTCCGTTTTCACGCCGAGAGAAGAGAGAATCAAATCTCTTTTATCTTTCTGAAGAATCTCGGGGGGCGATTTGCCTGTGAGAGCAAGAAGAGGGTGGGAATCAAAAAGAAGAACAAGCGGAGCGGGCCCGAGCTCTTTTTTTGAAAGAGCACAGGCGATAACCGACATATGGCCTTTGTGAAGCCCGTCGAAGCTGCCGAGAGCAACGGCGGATTTTTCCGCTTTGTTCATAATTAACCTTATTTCTTCTTAAACTGCTGTTTCATACGGAGCTCTTTTGAAAGAACTCTTTTACGAAGGCGGAGCGAATCGGGAGTTACCTCCAGAAGCTCATCATCCTTTATGAATTCCATACACTGCTCAAGGCTGAGCACGCTGTGAGGAACAAGTCTGAGTGCATCGTCGGAGCCTGATGCACGGGTGTTTGTGAGATGCTTTGTTTTGCAGATGTTGCAAACAATATCTTCGTTTTTGGCACATTCGCCAACTATCATTCCTTCGTAAACCTCAACGCCTGCGGGAATGAAAAGGCGGCCTCTGTCCTGAGTGTTGAAAAGACCGTAGGCGGTGCTTACGCCCGTTTCGTGAACAACGATTGAGCCTCTTTCACGGGTCTGAATATCGCCCTTGTAGGGTGCATAGCCGTCGAAAAGCTGGTTCATAATGCCGTTGCCGTTTGTATCGGTAAGGAATTCGGCACGGTAGCCGATAAGTCCTCTTGAAGGAATCTTGAATTCAAGGTGGGTTGAGCCGCCTTCACGGGCACCCATATTTTCAAGCTCGCCCTTGCGTGAGCCGAGCTTTTCAATAACGGCACCAACATACTGCTCGGGCACTTCAACAATAAGAAGCTCCATAGGCTCCATAAGCTGACCGTCGATTTCCTTAAAAATAACCTTGGGTCTTGAAACCTGAAATTCATAGCCCTGGCGTCGCATTGTTTCAATGAGAATTGAAAGGTGAAGCTCGCCTCTGCCCGAAACCTTGAAGGTGTCGGTGCTTTCGGTTTCTTCAACACGCATACTCACGTTTGTTTCAACCTCTTTGAAGAGTCGGTCACGAACGTTTCTTGAAGTAACAAACTTGCCCTCTCTGCCTGCAAAGGGGCTGTCGTTAACAATGAAGTTCATTGAAATTGTGGGCTCGTCAATTTTTATGAAGGGCAGAGCCTCAACGCAATCCTGGGAGCAGATGGTTTCGCCGATGTTGAGCCCTTCAATGCCCGAAACGCAGATTATATCGCCTGCTTCGGCTTCTTCGCACTCAACTCTGTTAAGACCTTCAAACTGATAAAGCCTTGAAATCTTGACATTCTGGGTTGTGCCGTCTGTTTTGCAGAGAGTAACCTGCTGATTCTTTTGGATTCTGCCTCTTTCAACTCTGCCTATGCCTATTCTGCCAACATAGTCATCATAGTCAAGGCTTGAGAAAAGAACCTGGAGGGGCTCGTCGGGATTGCCGCCGGGGCCGTCGATATTTTCAAGAATAGCATCGAAAAGAGGACGCATATCGCCGCCGCGTGCATTGGCATCAAGGTTTGCGTAGCCGTCTCTTCCGCTTGCATAAACAACGGGGAATTCAAGCTGGTCTTCCTCCGCACCGAGGTCGATAAAGAGGTCAAGCACCTCGTCAACAACCTCATAGGGGCGTGCGTTGGGGCGGTCAATCTTATTGATAACAACAAGAACCTTCTTTTTGAGGTTGAGAGCCTTTTTCAGAACAAAGCGTGTCTGGGGCATACAGCCCTCAAAGGCGTCAACAAGAAGCAGAACGCCGTCAACCATCATAAGAATTCGCTCAACCTCGCCGCCGAAATCGGCGTGACCCGGGGTATCAACAATGTTGATTTTGGTGTCTTTGTAATGAATAGAGGTGTTCTTTGAAAGAATTGTAATGCCTCTTTCACGTTCAAGGTCGTTTGAGTCCATAACTCTGTCGGCAACCTGCTCATTTTCTCTGAAGGTGCCGCTTTGCTTGAGCATTTCGTCAACCATAGTGGTTTTGCCGTGGTCAACGTGTGCGATAATCGCAATATTTCTTAAATCCTTTTTCTGTGACAAATAAGTTCACCTTTTCCTTGCCAAAATATATATTTATTATTCTGCAACCACAAAGCCTTCAGCTTCTCTTTTTGCCTTAAGGTCTGCAAGCATCTTTTCTTTATTTTTGCCCGAAATCTTATAGAAGAACATCGGAATTGAGCAAAGAAGCATACTGATACCGGGAAGAAGAGAAACGAGCGAGAACATTGCAAATCTCTGATTGAATGCAACATCGAGTGCGGGCATAATTGCTTCCTTTGAAAGCATTGCAGCGGGGTCCATATCGATTGCCATATAAAGAATAATTATTCCGCAGGTTGCAAATGCATTGCCGATTTTGTTGATGAAGCCCTGGCAAGCCGAGCCGAGACCGTTTTCTCTTACGCCTGTTGTGAGCTCCATATAGTCAAGGCTGTCACAAATCATTGCATAGGAAATAACATTGATAACACCGAGAGGAATTGACTGAACAACAATGAACGGTGCAAGAATATAGATGCTAGAAAGATTTGTGGCAAAGCCTATGATTGTTGTAACAACGCTTGCGGCAAAGCCTGCAAGACAGGTTGTGATAACAATTTTCTTATAGTCGAATTTCTTCATAAGCATTGGCATAAAGAGGGTTGTGCCGAACATACCTACGATTGTGCAGACCTGGAAAATTGTTTTTACAAGACTGATGCTGTTGATAATATCTGCCTGAGTGGGGTTATCGGGTCCTATATAGAAGGAGTAACGGGCAACGTGAATTGCAGCTGCCTGCACAAGGTATCTGCCGCTTGAAAGAATACCCATTATAACAACAAGCATAAGGGGCTTGCAGCGGAAAATTCTTGAAAGGCTGCCGGGCTGACCGGGAACCTTCTTTTTGTTGGGAAGAACAACTCTTTCCTTGATATGGAAATAGCAGTTCACATACATTATTCCGCCGATAACAACGGCGAAAAGAGCAATAAGGAAATATTTTTTCTTTTCAAAATCAAGCGGGTTGGGTTCGTTGCCTGATTTTGCGTAAATCGCATTGAGAATAAGGGGGATTGCAAGAAAAAGCACTTCGGGAAGTGCAGAGCCTATGCTGTTGATGATTTTTGTGAAAGAAATAACATCGCTTCGCTCTTTTGAGTTGGGGGTGAGAACGTTGGGCAGAGTCCAGAACGGAACATCCGCCATTGTGTATGACATACCCCAGAGAATATAAACAACCGCAGAGAAAATCATAAGGGGCATTTGCTCCATATCGGGGCTGAGATACATAAGAAGAGTGAGCACGGCGATAATGGGAGTTGCCATAATGATATAGGGCTTCATTCTGCCGTTTTTCATTGTTCTTCGGTCAACAATCATACCCATCATCGGGTCATTGATTGCATCCCATACTCTTGCAGCAAGCATAAGAATGAGAACAAACATAAGAGGAAGCTGAAGAACGTTAACATAATAGTCGCTGATGTAGCTCGACATCATTGCATAAATCATACCCTGACCGCCTGCACCGAGAGCAAACATCCAAAGCTCTTTTTTGCTTACATATTTCTTGTTTTCCATAAAAATCATCCTTTCTTCCGGGGTGATATAGGGTGCGAACGGGAGTTGTTAAAAACAACTCCCGTTTAATTATGTTAGGATATTATTCGCCCTTCATTTCAAGAAGCTTAACCTTGCCGTCATAGGAAGCCTGGCTGACCTTGATTGAATCTGTGATAGCAGCCTTGATGTCATCCTCTGTTGCACCGAGCTCTTCGCTGTATTTTCTGTCGATGAAGAGGTTGATGTCCATAATATCTGCAAGTCCGTCAACATCAATACCGCTTTCAATGCCCTTTGCAGCATATTCCTTCTTAACCTTGCCGAGACCCATTCTCATCATCCAGGGGGGAACGCTGATAATCTTTCTGTTATCGCCCATACCTCTTGCGGCATAAACTATCTTGAGGAATTCCTTCCAGGTCATATTATACATACTGATGGGCCATGCTGTTGCACCCTTTGATTTTTCAGCTGCACCAACAATAACTTCGCCAACCTGACGAACGGTGAGCATAGCTGTGCCGCCGCCCGGATACATTGTGCAGGGAAGCTTATCCATCATCTTAATCTGCTCGATGAGGATAACCCAAACGGGCTTTCTGCCGGGCTGTGTGCCGAAGATATAGGGAAGCTCAAGAACGGAAACATCAAAGTTTTCATCCGCAAATGAGAAAGCAACCTCTTCCTGGTCGATACGGCTTCTGATATAGGGATGCTTTTCTGTGAGCTTCATATCGGGTCTTTCCTTTGCAAGATATGCAAAGTATGAGCCGAGAATAACGGCATTCTTCATACCGATTTCCTTACAGAGAGGAAGAATTCTCTTAAGGGGAGCAATGTTGTATTTATAGTATGCATCATAAACGGGTGCGGGGAATTCAACTCTTTCGTCGATACCTGCTGCAAAAACAAAGCAGTCGCAGCCTGCCATAATTGCTTTGATTTCATCATCTGTTTTTTCATAGATGTTGCAAAGCTCGATTTCCATTTCCTTGGGGATGGGTGCACCTTCGGGAAGAGGGGGAAGAGCAACGCTCTTAACCTGATGCCCTCTTTCAATAAAGATTCTTGCTGCCTCGCAGCCGAGAAGACCTGTGCCGCCAATCATAAAAACTTTCATTAATATATTCCTCCTTGCTTTTTTTACTATTATAATATATAACTTATAAAAGAAATAGTCAAGAGAATAGGAAAATTTATTGTCAGATAAATTGCTGAAATGTAAAAATTTTTAACTTTTACCTTATTTTTACAATTTGTAATCCTTTTGTAATTGCCATTACTGAAAGTTTATGATATAATCGGTCAAAAGGGGGATAATTATGGCAAAAAACATAACCTTCAAAAAAAGAAAAAAAGCTTTTCCGAAGCAGGCGGTGGCGGCAATATGCGTTATTGTTGCTGCGGTGCTGGTTGCGGTTGGGTTTATAGTTGTTAAAAATCTTCTGGGCAACAGAGAAAAGCCCGAAGAAATTGCGGGCTGCACCTGGAGCACGGAGGGCTTTGAAAATATATCGGATATAAAAAGCTGTAATGAAGTTATGGCGATTTTTACCGATGCGAAAACCGGCAAAAAAGGCATAATGAGCCTTGACGGCAAGATAACCGAGAATGCGGAGCACAACAGCTTTTCGGTTGCGAGCGATGCGTGGAGAAGCTATCGCTATCTTGTTGACAGCCCACGCTCGGAATACACGCTTCTTGCCGACCCCGAAACAAAAACGGTAACAACAAGGCAGTATCACGGGCTTAAAGAGCCTGAGCAGCTTCCTTGCTGGAGCACGGTTGCAAAGCACCTTGCCTGGACCGACGCAAAGGGATATGCGGGCGAAATAAAAACGAATGCTTTCAATCTTTCAAAAGGGCTTTATCCCGTTGCAACCTCTCTTCAGAGCGATGCAAAATGGGGCTACATAAGCGAAAAGCTCCGCCTTGAAATTGCGGCGGTTTATGATAACGCACTTGATTTTTCAAGCGGACTTGCGGCAGTTTCAAAAGACGGAAAATGGGGATATATCAACGAAAGCGGAGTTACAAAAATACCCTTTGAATTTGATTCTGTTTCAGCTGCCGACCTTATGGGCGAAGACGTTGCGTTTTCGTTTGTGAACGGTCTTGCTCCCGTGAGCAAAAACGGAAAATACGGAATAATCAATTCAAAATCCGAAACCGTTATTGATTTTAAGTTTGATATAATTCTTCAGGGCGAAAACGGCAGATACATCGCAAAGAAAGACGGCGTCTGGGGTCTTATCACCGTTGATGAAAAGCTTCTTGCAGCCGAAACAACAACCGCTGCGGCAACGGCACCCGCAGGCGAGGTTATAAAGCAGGGCAATTATATTGTTAAAACTGCAGGCAGCGTGCTCAATATGAGAGCATCGGCAAGTGCTGAGTCGAACATACTTGCAAAAATTCCAAACGGCACGGTGCTTACGGTAACAAAATCCGTGGCAGGCTGGGCTTATGTTGTTTATAACTCAACCAAGGGCTGGGTAAGCTCGGATTTCCTTGTTGAGAATCCTGCGGTATCAACAACTGCGGCAGCAACGGCGGCAAACTGAAAATTATTTGATTTTTGGCAAAAAACTGTTGACTATGCAAATTTTTTAAGATATACTATGTTTACGGTATTTATACCGTGCAAGACATTTGTGAGCAACAATGTCAGAGCCATCCGATAAAAGACGGAGAACGAGTTCGTTCTCCGTCTTTTATCATATATCAGCAACAAAAAACCGCCGTGATGAACACGGCGGTGATTTTTATTATTCAGCTGTTGTTTCGGGAACAGTTCTGTCAAGTGAATACTTAACGGTGTTCTGATAACGGAAGTTTACGGGAACGGTGCCAACATTTTCAAGTGTGCCTGTGCCTGTTACTTCTGTTGCAACATCAATATTCTTGATGTATTCGATAGCGATAACCTCATCGGTTTCAACATTTGTTGTGAGGATAATCTGGCAATCGTTATATGTAAGAGTGGGAGTTCCTACTGTGAGATATTTTTCTGCCTTCTTGAACTCGGCGAGAACATCGTCAACATTGCCCATATCGTATGCCTTCTCGATTGTTGCGGGAAGTGAGGGGCTCTTGAGAGTGAGGGTGATGTATCTCTGAAGCTCGTTGTCAACGCAGGTTGCACTTTCAATATCTTCAAGAGTGAGAGCACTTACATAGCTCTGACCCTTAACGGGAAGAAATGCTGCAAGGTCTTCGCCGTATGCAAGGTCTGCACCGGGAGTGTGGAGCATATAGCTGTCAAGTGAAGAAATGGCAGCAGCGATATATTCGTTTTCGCTCAGGGGGAGGGTGTTGCCCTCTGCATCTGTTATCTTGCTGATGCTCTTGCCCTGGCTCATATTAACGGCAGCCTTCTGACCCTTAACCTCATTGATGTGGAGATTGAAGTAATCAAAAATTGTAACGGTGTTGGCTGCAAGAGCTTCGGGTGAATAGGTTGTGTCTGTTACTGTGTTGCTCTCTTCGTCAACGCTTGTTGTTATGTCGGTGGGAAGAGGAGTTTTAACTTTGATTGTTGTTGTGGTTGTTGTTTCGTCTTCTGCATTTGTGCCGTTACAACCTGCAAAAACAAAGAGGAATGAGAACACAAGCACAATGCTTACAAGAGCAAGTATTTTTTTCTTCATAGGATATTTCTCCTTTCGCTTACGGCTTTTGCCGTTGCATATAAAAACATTATAGCATAACATTTGCCAAAATACAGTTTATTTTTTGATATAAACCGAATTTCGTTGAAATAGAAAAATTTAGGCGGTCAGTTTTGTTAAAAATGACCAAGATTTGTTTTGCGTATTGCCGTTATCGACGGTCAGACAAGTCCTTTTTCATCGTAAAGGAACATTGTTTCAAGGCAGATGTCAATGCCTGCTTCGATTGTCTTAAGGTCAAGATTTTCGTGAGTATCAAGTCTGGTGTGATAGTAGCGTGCGGGTGCGGGGTCCATAGCAGCAAAGGCGGCAGCCTTCATTCCGCATTTGCTCTTTGTAACGGCAGCGGCATCTGTTGCACCGAGAGAAACGGTTTTGAGGGGAATATCGTATCCCGCAATTTTACCGCCCGCCTGAACAAGCTTGCAGGCATCGGGGTCATTTGTTACCGTGCCGGTCATATCCTTGTTGTAAACAGCCATGAAGTCAAAATCACGCATGGTATCGATTGCAACAAATACGGTCTCAACATCGCTGAGGTCTTTGCCGTGTTTTTCGCAGAAAGCCTTGGTGCCTCTCAAGCCGATTTCTTCCGAACCCGAGCAGAGTGCCCATACCTCGGTGTTTTCAAATCGGATGTCGTGATCCTTGAGATATTTGAGCATTGCGATTGAAGTGAAGCAGCCGGTGAGATTATCGTTTGCACCTTCAACAATGCGTTTCTTATCATAGAAAAGTGAAGCAACAAGGAAAACAACAACAAACGCAAGAAGAACATAGCTGATAACGTCAACTGCGGTTGATGCGATGAATTCGGGGTTGAGAATGCTTTTAACAATAACAACGATATTGCAGATAAGAGAAACAACAATACCCACAAGGCTTCCGCCGATTACGGGAATAACAAGCTTGGGGCCGCCCCAATAGGTGAAACGCCATTCCATTGAGGAGTCTGCGTGACCGCAGAAGATAATTCTGCGTTTGGTTTCGCCCGATGCTTTTCTGTAACCGTAGGTGTTATGTGATGTTTTCTTTTTGCAGAAGGGGTCAAGGGTTTCTTTATAGAAAAGGAACTCGGTTATTATAAAGAAAAGACAGATTGCAATGAGAGCCGTTGAAACAAAAAGAAGCTGATATGCAAGCTGGAAAAATGCAACTGCAAAGAAAAGAAGGGAGGATACCGTCATAAGAATAACCGAGAGAGGCACCCAACCGAGGAATGCCATCGGATGAACGGTAAATTCATCTCTGCCAACTTCGTCGCAGCAGGTTCTGAGATCTTCTTCCATATAATCGATACCCTTTTTTTCGGCTTCGGTGCCTGCAAATCTGGATCCGATTTCTTTGCAAACCTTTTTAATGCTTCTTGCGGCATAGTTTGCATACATCCTTCTTTCGGAAGGATAGTTTTTAACACTTTCGTTTGCTTTCAAAACAAACTCTCCTTTCATTTTCATGTATTTATTATTAAAGTGGAATTGACAACCGTTTTTGTTTGGAGTAAAATACTATATACTAAATTGCCAAGGAGGCAGAAATGAAAAAATCACTTACTCTTGTTTTATTGGGCGTGCTTGCCGTTGTGCTTCTTGGCTACGGAGCCGTTTCTCTTCTCGGTTCGGGCAGCCCCACTATAGACAGCGGAGAGATTATCGATAATTACAGCGATAATGATTACGGCAATAAAGAAACTTCCGATAATACCGAAACAACAACCGCACCTGAAGAAGAAACCACTCTTCAGATAATTGAAGATTATGAATATGCCTATGCCGGCTTCACTCCCGCTTATGCGGATATGGAGGTTTCCGATTGGAGAATGATACTCGTTAACAGAGATTTCATTCTGCCTGACGGATATATGCCCGAGCTTGAAAATGCGGTTGAGGGTGACTACAGCGACCAGAAGCTGGATTACAGAGTTGCTCCCTATTATAACGCAATGTATCAGGCTGCACTTGATGACGGGGTTGAGCTTGTGCCGATTTCGGGTTATCGCTCCGTTGAACGCCAGACACGCAATTTTGAAAATAAAATTCAGAAATATATTGATGAGGGCTACAGTGAGATTGAAGCAACGCAGATGGCTGCAAAAATCATTCTTCCGCCCGGAACAAGCGAGCATAATGCGGGGCTTGCAATGGATATCTGCTCTCTTTATGAAAGCTTTGAGGATACCGAAGAATTTGAATGGCTGAGCGAAAACGCCGCCGATTACGGCTTTATTCTCCGCTATCCCGAGGATAAGCAGGATATAACAAAGATTATCTATGAGCCCTGGCATTGGAGATATGTGGGCGTTGAAGCTGCAAGAGAAATGAAGGCAAGCGGCGAATGCCTTGAAGAATATTTAGGCGTTGTTGCCTCTTGAGTTGCCCGCTTCGCTGCCTTCCGAAATATTTTCTCTTTTAAGAACAACAAGAACTGTTTTAAATAAAATCTTAATATCGAACCAAAAGCTCTGTTTTTCGACATATTCTTTGTCAAACAGGGCTTTTTCTTCTATTGAAAGCATATCTCTTCCGTTGACCTGGGCAAGACCCGTCATACCGGGCTTGACGCTGAAAACTCCGTATTCCGCACGGAGCCTTCTGATTTCTTTTTCTTCGGGAATAAGAGGTCGGGGACCTACAAAGCTCATATTGCCAATGAGGATATTGAAAAGCTGGGGAAGCTCGTCAATGCTGGTTTTACGCAGAATTCTGCCGCTTTTGGTGATGCAGCTTTCCGCCTCTGCCAAATCGGCGGTTGCCGCATTGCGGGTGTTTTTCTTCATTGTGCGGAACTTATAAACATAGAAAAGCTTGTTATCCTTGCCCACGCGGTACTGTCTGAAAATAACGGGGAAGCCCGAATCAATCAGTATCAGCAGACTGACAAGAAGAAAAACGGGTGAAAGTATTATTAAAAGCAGCAAACTTGCGGTAAAATCAAAAATTCGTTTCATTTTACACCTCATAAAAAAGGTTTATGATTTTCTTGACCAGAAAATATAATCGTCAATAAGAACTGCTCTTGCGGGTGCCGCCTCAAGACCGTCAAGGTTAACGGGAGGGGCAAAAAGAAAATAATTTCCGGGCTTTACTTCGGATAAATCGAGCCCTTCAAGCACGGCAACGTTATTTTGAAGAAATGCACGGTGCGGTGCAATCTGATTATCCTTGCAGCCGACAGAAAGAGAATCCGTTCCTATAAGGATGAGCCCTCTTTCGGCAAGCTCCTGTGCGGAGGAATCCATAAAAAACGCTCTGCCGTTGCCTTTTATGAGCAATCGCTCGCAGCTTTTGGGAAAGTATTTGTCAACGTGCTCGCCCGTGATAACGCCGCCCTTCACTTCAATAACGGTGCAGGGTCCGATAAACGGGTCAAGCGGCAAATTCTCAACGGTTTTGCCCTTTTCAATAAAATGTGCGGGGGCATCAACGTGGGTGCCCGTGTGCACGCAGGCGTGAATTCGGGTGAGGTTGCACGCCGAGCCTTCCGATATGCTTGAAAGCACCTCGTATTCGGGCTCGGGGTCACCCGGATAAATATCGCAGGAAAAGAACTTTTTTGAAATATCAATGATTTTCATTTTTCTTCCCCCTTGTTTATTTTTAGTTGGATGAATCCTTCAGCGATTCCATTTTGAGATAAGCGTTGATGAAGCCGTCAATATCGCCGTCCATAACGGCATTGATGTTACCCATTTCAAAGCCCGTGCGGTGGTCTTTTGCGAGGGTATAGGGCATAAATACATAGGAGCGGATCTGGCTGCCCCAGGCAATTTCTCTCTGCTCGCCCTTGATGTCGTCAATCTTATCGAGATGCTCTCTTTCCTTGATTTCAATAAGCTTTGATTTGAGCATTTTCATTGCAACATCTCTGTTCTGATGCTGGCTTCTTTCAACCTGGCAGGCACATACGATGCCCGTGGGAATGTGAGTGATACGAACTGCGGATGAGGTTTTGTTAACCTTCTGTCCGCCTGCACCGCTGGAACGGTAATAATCGATTTTGAGGTCATCGGGGTTGATTTCAACCTCAACGGTATCGTCAATTTCAGGCATAACTTCAAGCGATGCAAAAGAGGTGTGTCTTCTGCCCGAGGAATCGAAGGGGGAAACACGGACAAGGCGGTGAACGCCCATTTCGCCTTTAAGGTAACCGTAAGCATTTTCGCCCTCAACAAGAAGAACGGCAGATTTAAGACCTGCTTCGTCGCCGTCAAGGAAGTCAATCATACTGACCTTGAAGCCGTGCTTTTCGCCCCAATGCTGATACATACGAACAAGCATCTGGTTCCAATCCTGTGCCTCTGTTCCGCCGGCACCTGCGTGGAAGGTGAGAATGCAGTTCTTGCTGTCGTATTCGCCCGAAAGAAGGGTGCTGAGGGTCATTGCATCGAGCTTTGAAACAAAGGAATCAACACTGCTTTTGCATTCATCAAGCATATCGAGATCCTCTTCCTCGTTTGAAAGCTCAATAAGAACAAGAGTATCGTCAAATTCTGCTTCAAGCGATGAATAGGCATTAACCTTGTTTTTGAGCTGGCTTATTCTCTGCTGAACCTTCTGCGAATTTGCAAGGTCATTCCAGAAGCCTTCCTCTGCTGTTTTTGCTTCGAGAGCTTCGATTTCTTCGTTCATTGCGTCAAGACCCAATGCCTCACGAAGCTGCCTGAGTTTTTCGTCATATTCAAGAAGTGAAAGTCTTAATTCTTCAAACTGAATCATATATATTCTCCTGATGCGTAATATTTCACTCTACATTATAACTAAAAATAAAGGAAATGTAAAGAAGAAGCAAATTTTTTTTGAAAATAATTGCTTTTTATAGATATTTTAGGTAAAATATATGCCGAAAGGAGTGATTGCCGATGAATTATGAAAGCGAACGCTGCAAAAGCTGCGGCGAAATTATGCGCGAGGGTGAAGATATAGTCGTTTGCCCCGTTTGTGCAACGCCACAGCACAGAGAATGCTGGATGAAAAACGGGCATTGCGTAAACGAAGAGCTTCACAGCTCGGGCTTTGTCTGGGAAAAGGGAAAATCCGAATCGGCAACATCTGAAAATACAACAGAAAATGAGCAAAGGGATTGCAGAGTATGCCATATCTGCGGCAGCGAGAATCCCGAAGATGCTCTTCATTGCGGAAACTGCGGTGCTTTGCTTGGCGAGGCACAGACCGATAAAAAATGCCCCAACTGCGGCAAGCAGAATGACCCTGATGCCGTGCATTGCAATCAATGCGGAATGCCGCTTGGTGTTGCGGCGGGCGGATTTTTCGCAGGCAATCCGTATCTTGCGGGAACGGATATTGACGAAAATGAAATGATAGGCGAAAACAAGGCGGGCGAGCTTGCCGTTTTTGTTCAGACCTCAGCAAAGAATTATATGCCCAAATTCAAAAAGCTTGCAGAGGGCAAAAAAACCTTTAACTGGGCAGCCTTCATTTTTTCACCTTATTGGTTCTTTTACAGAAAGCTTTATAAGCCCGGCATTGCCTTTATTGCAATTTTTGCAACCGCAACGCTGGTGTTTTCGGGTCTGTTTTCGCAGGAGATGACGGATTTTATGAACACCTACGCCTCGGCGGCAGAAACGCTTCAGTCGGGTGAGGTAACAGAGGAAGAATACCTTGAGATTGAAAAAAAGCTTGAGGAAGCAATGAAAAAGGCTGCTGTTCCCGTTGCGGTAACTGTGGGTGCAAATCTTATTATTAAGTTTATCTGCGGTCTTATCGCAAACAAGCTTTATTATAAAAAAATCATTGATGATATGAAGCTTATAAATGACAGTGTCCGTGAAGAAAATCTTCGCCGAATGATGATTGCAAGAAGAGGCGGAGTTTCCGTTTTCGGCTTTGCAATAAGCCTTACGGGCTATAATGTTGTGATTGAGCTTCTGGCATCAGCCGCAAATGCGATTTCAAATATGTTTTAACGGAGGATAAAAGTTATGCAGAAAGTCAGAAAGGCAATAATCCCCGCAGCAGGTCTTGGCACAAGAGTTCTGCCTGCTTCAAAATCTGTTCCCAAGGAAATGCTCAATATCGTTGATAAGCCCGCAATTCAGTATATTGTTGAAGAAGCGGCTGCAGCGGGAATTGAGGATATTCTTATCATAACAAACAGAGGCAAGGGCGTTATGGAAGATCATTTCGACCATTCCTTTGAGCTTGAAACCCAGCTTGAGGGCAACCCCTCAAAGGCAAAGCTTCTTGAGGATGTCAAGGCTTGCTCAAACATTGCAAACATATATTTTGTTCGTCAGAAGGAAACCAACGGTCTTGCACACGCACTTCTCTGCGGCAAGGCATTCGTTGGCAACGAGCCTTTTGCGGTGCTTTACGGTGATGATGTTATCGTTTCAAAGGACCCCGTTACCGCACAGCTTTGCCGCTGCTATGAGAAATACGGCAAATCGGTTGTTGGCGTAAACAAAGTACCTGAGGAGCTTATCAAGCTTTACTGCACTCTCGGCGTTGAACCCATTGAGGGCGACGAAAGAGCAATGAAATGCAATAAGATTATTGAAAAGCCGAAGCCCGAAGAAATTCTTTCGCTCTATGCAATTCTCGGAAGAAACGTTCTTACACCCGATATTTTCGATAAGATTGAAGAAGGCCTTAAAACAAACAACACAGACCACGAGCTTTATCTTACCGATATTTTCAGCGATATGGGTGCCGCAGGCGAGCTTATGGCATATGATTTTGACGGCAAGAGATACGATATGGGCAACAAGCTCGGAATTATGAAGGCAAACTGCGAGGTTGCTCTTGACCACCCCGAAATCGGCGAAGGCTTCAAGGAGTATCTTAAAGAGCTTGTTAAAACATTCTGATTTATAAATTTAAAGAGCCATTTCACAATTTGTGAGATGGCTCTTTTTGTGTGTTTTATTTTACATACTCTACCGTGAAGCAATGGGAACGGATTTTTAAATCCATAAGATAATAGCGGAAGGTGTTGCCGCTCATTTCACGGTTGCCAACACGGATTTTGGTTATGTAGCCTATGTTATCGCTGTATGCGGAATCGTGCGAAATAACGGTAATCCACTTTGCGGGGTCTTCGTCGAGCACGATTTCGTCATTATAGTCGAGTATTATTTTTTTCAGTTCCTCTGCGGTGAATTCCTTGGTTGAGGTTTCAACCGTTTCGGGGCTTGAAATTCCGCCTTCAAGATAGGGGTATTTGGAGCTTGAACCGCCCCACACGGTTGATGCGGGAGTGGTCTTTTTTGCGGCAGAGGAAAAATAAATTGCGTTTGCGGGTGCACCGTTATAATCAATGTATACTGCGGTTGCACTCTCTGTATCCGAGCTTATTCCGAGAAGCTCAAGGCAAGCCTTGTGAATGTTGGTGCCTTCATATGCCCACGAAGAATCATAGGCGTGCTTTGATGCGGAAACATCAAAATTATTATATTTCGCAAAGGTATAAACACAAATAATCTGTGCTTTCAGAGCTTCATATGGTGAAGAGGGTCCGATTTCTCTCTTTGTTGTTCTGCAAAGATACTCAACAAGCGGAATATCCTTGCCGCCGTATTTAACTGTTGCAGGGGTTGAGGAATCGGGTTTTACGGTTACACCCGGATAATAATGAGTCAGAATTTCATTGCAGGTGCTGCCGTTTTTCGCCATTACAATGGCACCCTCCTGGCTCATTCCCACACCGTGACCGAAGCCGTAAACCCTGAAAACGAATTTGCCCGAAGCCGAGGAAGTATCCTTTGCCTGCTCGGTTGTGGCTGTTGCGGGCTTTGTTGCGGTGGTTGTTGCAGGCTTGGTTGTTGTGGTGGGCTTTGCGGTTGTGGTGGGCTTTGTTGTGGTTGTGGGTTTAGCCGTGGTTGTTGGTCTGGTGGTTGTGGGTTTTGCGGTAGTGGTGGGTTTTGTTGTTAAAACGGTGGTCAATACCGTAGTAAGCTTTGTTATAACGGAGTCGGGAGCTGTTGTTGATTCCTCTTCGGTAATAAAAACTCCGTCATCCTCAAAATCAGGATAGATACCGCCGAAATCGTTATATAAATCGGAATTCTCGGTGGTCTGCATTGCTTCATTCTGTGCAAAAGCACCCATATTGGCGGAATCAAGAGGAATCTCTTTTTGACTTGATTTTCCGTAAACAATAAAAGCGATAACAAGGCACACCAGAGCAGCAACGGCAATTCCGATAATTGCGATAATAAGAGGCTGCTTCGGATTTTTCTTAGGCTTTTTATTGGGATTAACAAGACCCGCCGCACCCGATGCATCATCAAGCATCGAGCAGATATGCACAATGGCGGCTATCATAAGCTGCTTTGAGCTTTCGCCCGGATTTGCAAAAATTCTTGCTGCGTGGGCATTTTCGGAGTCTGCAACCGTAACCGTAACATAGCTTTCGCCGCTTTCAACATCATTTACGGGCTCGGATATTGCTATTCCGAGGTCTGCCTCTGCTGCCTGAGCCGCATTCTTTGCACAGCGTGGCAGATACTCATCGGGATTTTCGGTTTCTTCGGGTTCTGCCTGCGTGGGAATAAATGTGCCCGCAGAGCCCGGAATTTTTTTGAGAACAGAAAGCAGGGCTTCGGAGCTTCCGCCCGTGAAAACGGCAATTCTTTTACCGCTTCCTATAATGGCTTCAACGTGCTCTCTGAATTGAGCTTCGGCATTGCTTTTTGTTTCAACAATTTCTTTTTCTGCTGCGATTGCGGCAACAATTCTGCCGAGCTTTGTTTCAAAAATATGCTCAATTCTTTCTTCTTCAAGAGGCATAAAGATGATTGCACCCTCGCCCACATAATAGATAAAAGCGGAATACAGACCGTCTTTTGAAACAACAGCCGTTGCTTTTTCGGGGATTGCCGCGTGATAATCGCATTTTTTGCGGTCTTCGGGCATATTGTTTTCCATTGCGGAAACAATCGCCTGATTTCTGATAATTTTAACGGAAAGTGATTTTAAAATGCTGATTTTTGCAGAAAGGAATACGGAAAGAGGAGCAGCGGAAAAGGTGATAAAGCCCTGCTTTGCACGCTCAATTATGCTTTCGGAGAATTCGGAAACATCCGAAAAATCCGTTGCCTGCACGGAAAGCCTGCTTTCAAGCAGTCTTGAAGCACCGGGAGCCGATTCGGCTTTCAGCGTGAATAAGCAAATTTTCCTTTTCATTATTATCACCTCAATCCGTTTTATTGATTACAGAGTGTTTATTGCTTACCAGCGAGCATCCTCTGCATAGGGATTCTGCTTTTTGTTTGCATTATACCAGGCCTGGGGATACTTGGGATTCTGATTGTAATATGCGTTTGATGTGTCAACGCTGATGCTTTCGCCGGGGCGGCGGAGTCTTGCAACAACAACAAGACGGGCATCGGTGAAATCGTAGCAGCAGGTTGAAAGAGTGAGAATCTTATCGTTTACATTAAGGTCAACACCTGTTGTGTAAAGCTTGCGTTTATCAATTTCTTTGATGTAATCGGCAAATTTTGCATCGCTTATATCGATGAAGTTATAGGGGAAAACATAGCCGTTATCCTGGTTTTCATATGCATTTGAGAGGAACACGCCGTAAACGAACCAGGTGTGGTCGCCGTAAATTGTGTTACACTCAATAACGGGTGCGGACTGATAGCCCTCGATTGTTCTGTAGTTTTCAAGCATACCGAAAATAAGGTCATCCGAACGCATATTGTGACCGTAAAGCACGGTGTTGCGGTGAAGATTCTTAAGGTCAGTCATTCTGTAATCAAAGAAGGGCACGCCGTACATAGTATACTTTTTATATATATCTCTGTTGCGGTAATAATCGTTATCGGTGCCCTTTGCAATGGGAAGCTCAATCTGAAGTGCGGGAATTGAAACCCAGCCCGAAAGGTCTTCGTTTGCATCATAAAGCTGGGCATATTTTGCGAGCATACCCTCGGGATATTTTGAGTCGGTATCTGAGCCCGCATTGTTTATAACATTGTTGCTGTGTTCGCTGCTGTTCTGGCTCATCTGTTCCGCAAGGTTCTGAGTTGCGGATTTTGCCATATAGGGCTGAATAAGATAGGTGTTAACAAGAACGCCGAGAGAAACAATAATGGTTATAATTGAGAGAGTGAGCACGATTTTTCTTATAACCTCGCCAACACCCTTTTTCTTTGCGGGCTTTTCTTCGGCGGGCTCATCAAGAAGCTTTTCATATTCCTCATCGTCATCGTGTGCGGTTATGTCGATTGCCTCGGGCTTTTCGGGAGCAGCGGCAATAACGGATGAATAATCGGGCTGGAGCTCATATGAATGAGCATCATCCTCGGAAAAATCAAAGTCATCCTCTTCGGGAATTTCAATAACAAAGTTTTCTTCCGCAGGCTTTTTTGCTTCGGGCAATTCCTCGGGAACATCACCGAGAAGAATTGCAAGCTCACGGTCAAAATCGTTATCCGAAGCAGCATCGGCTTCGGGTTCTTCTTCGTCTGCAACAAGCTCATCAAGAGCTGCATCACCCGCATCGGCAGCAGCTTCTTTTTGTTCCTCCTCCTCAAAAACAAGCTTGTCCTCACGGGAAGTAACAAGATGTGCGGCGGCAAGAGGCTCTGCCTCAACGGGAACAATTTCGGGATTTGCTTCAATTTCGGAGAGAATATCCTCAAAGCCCGTTTCGCCGTCCGCTTCGGTTTTGAGAGAGTCTATAAGGCTGAAAATATCATCCTTTGCAATATCTGCAAGAGAAGGGGCATCTTCGTTTGCAGCGGGATTGAAGAAGGTTTCTTCGGAGATTTCGCCCTCGATTGCGGGCTCTTCTTCTTTAACCTCCTCATCAAGAGAAACAACGGGAATATCCATATATTCCTCGGGGTCAATCCAGAGCTCTTCAAGCGAATGCTCTTCATTTTCAGGCAGAATTTCGGGGTCTGAAAGTGTTATTTTTGCAGGCTCCGCATCCTCTGCCGTGAGAAGCGACATAGGCTTTGGCACGATTGTTGCGGGGCCGCTGCCCATAATATCGTCATAAAGGCTCTGAAGCTCGCTTTCAAGGCTCTTTTCTGTTTTTGCAATATCATCGTGAAAGCCTTCAAAAAGAGGGGAGCCCTTTGCGTTTTCTTCAAGGAAGTTGCCGAAATCTATTTCTTTGAGAGCTTCGTCATCCGCAATGGACTGAATTCCTTCGGGGAGCGAGGAAGCCTTGTTTTCGTTTGTGTTATCTGACATTTTTATTCTCCTTTATTATTCCGGACTGGGTTCCCAGCGGGCGGCATTCTTATAGGGATTTGTTTTTCCTTTGCTGTTATACCACACCTGCGGTCTGCGGTAATCGGGATTATCCTTAACGAGAGAGGCGTCAATGCTTTCGCTTTCGCCCTCGTGAAGAAGTCTGCCAACAACAACAAGTCTTGTGTCAACGCTCTTTCCGTAATCGTAAATGCAGGTTGAAAGAGTTATGATTTTATCCGTGGGTTCAAGCGAAACGCCCGTTTCATAGAGCATTCTCTGCTTAACCTGCTCGATATAGCCAACCATATTGTTATCGGACATATCGGGATAAATATAGTTGAAAAGATAGCCGTTATCGTCTTTTCGCTGGGTTGTTGAAAGGAACACGGCACAGATTTTGAAGGTGTAATCTTCATATAATGTGCTGTACTTAATAATGGGGTTTTCGATAAAATGGTTTTTATCTCTGTAATCATAAAGAGAACGGAATGCCTGCTTGGGAACGCCGCTTGCCTTGCCGGTTGTGTGGCCGTGAAGAACGGTATTCTTTGAAAGACCGTCTGTTATGCAGCGGTAATCAAGATAAATATTGCCGTAGTTTGTGTTTGTTGTTTCATAGGTTGTGCGGTTATAGAAATCCTTTGTGAGATAATAATTATTATCGTCACCCTGAACAACAACTGTGTCAAGCTCTGTGCCGGGAATTGAAATCCAGCCTGCGGTGTCTTTGTTTATTGAATAAAGCTGCTTGAATTTTTCAAGGATTCCGTCGGGGAAGGACGCATCTTTCTGGTCATTTGAGATAACCGAAGAAAGAGTTTTTGCGGGGGCATCGTGGGTTACCTCTCCGTTTATAATATAGCCTGCGGCATCGGGGTCGGCAATAACGGAATCGCCGCCGTCTTTGGTGAAATTACCGATTGACAAGCCGATTAAAACAACGCTTGCCACGGCTAAAACCACGCATAAAATGAGCGGTACGGTTTTTGAATTCATTTTATATTTTCCTTCCTTTCGATATAAAGTCTTGCAAGATTCAACGCACGGGATGCTGTTACATATCTGTTATATTCACGGTTGTTTTTGCCCGTTTCGATTTTTTCGCACGCCTGATAATCCTCTGCGTTTATTGCGATGTAGCAAAGACCTACGGGCTTTGAAGTGCCGTCACTTCCGGGGCCTGCAATTCCCGTTACGGAAATTCCGATGTCGGCACCGGAAACACGGCGTATGCCTGCCGCCATCTGGGCGGCTGTTTCTTCACTCACCGCACCGTGAGCGGCAAGGGTTTCGGGATTTACTCCGAGTATTTTCTCTTTCGTTCTGTTTGAATAGGTTATTGCACCGAATTCAAAAACGCTGCTTGCACCCGCAATATCGGTTATTCTTTTGGGAATATAGCCTGCGGTGCAGCTTTCTGCGGTGGCGATTGTAAGCTTGCTGTTTTTGAGCAGCTCAACAACTCTTTCTTCAATGCTTTCGCTGTCGATGCCGTAAACAAAGCTGCCGAGTCTGCGTTTTATTTCTTCGATTACGGGAAAGCAGAGTGCTTCAGCCTCGCTCTCGCAGGAAGCCTTGGCGGTAACTCTTAAAAGAGCTTCGCCTTTTTTTGCATACGGAGCAACGGTGGGGTTTGATTTTTCAAGAAGGTCGGCAACGGCTTCTGCCATTGCACTTTCGCCGATGCCCATTGTGCGGACTGTGTGTGAAACAATCACGCCGTCGGAATATTCGGCAAGATAGGGCACAACGCTTTCGTGATACATAGGAGCCATTTCATAGGGCGGGCCGGGCAGAATAACAACGCATTTGCCGTTTTTCTTCATACCAAGACCGGGTGCGGTGCCGTTACGGTTTTCAAAAAACACACCGCCCTTGGGCACATATGCCTGGCGAAGATTGCTTTCGGGCATTTCAATATTCTTTGCCTCAAAATATGATTTGATTTCATCGGCAATTTTCTGGTTGAATTCAAGCTCAAAGCCCATAACGGAGCAGCAGACATCTCTTGTTATATCGTCTGCCGTTGGCCCGAGACCGCCCGTTGCAATAACAATATCGCTTCTTTCGAGTGCGGTGCCGAGTGCGGCGGCGAGCCTGTCCGCATTATCGCCAACGGTTGTGTGGCGGAGCACGGAAATGCCGAGCTTTGCAAGCTCCGTTGAAAGATATTTTGAGTTTGTGTTGAGAATGTCACCGAGCAGTATCTCGGTGCCTACCGAAAGAATTTCGCAAACCGCCAAAGCAGATGCCTCCTATTTAGAGTGGCGGAAGTAATCCGAACTGTGTTTTTTATCGGATGATTTCCGCCTTTTCTTCGTTAAAATAC
>CALGRR010000098.1 GCA_937880805.1 uncultured Clostridia bacterium | reverse complement strand
TGTGGCGGAAATATGCCTTTCAAAACCATATTAATTACTGTTTCAAAAAGTATACAATACAAAAGTGGCTTGCAAAGGTGAAAGTTCCTCTGCAAGCCATTCGTTATTTATTCTGTTTCTTTTGTTCTTCGCTTAGTGAGACGGTCCGTTCTTTTTTATGCCTTAACTGCAAGAGTAATTACATCTATTGCACCTACGGGGCATACCGAATGGCAGCTGCCGCAGCCCGTGCACTTCTCGTAATCAACCTTTGCACAGAATTTATCAATGGTGATAGCCTCTGCCTCGCAAGCCTTTGCACATTTCATACAGCCGATGCAGCCCGCTGTGCATTCCTTGCGGGTAAGAGCACCCTTATCGTGGTTTTTGCAAAGCACCGCCGCCTTTGTTTCTTCAAGCGGCATAAGCTCAATAAGATTTTTGGGGCAGGTGTTGATACACATTTTGCACGCACGGCATTCTGTGGGATTAATTCTTGCAACACCGTTGCAGATGCTGATTGCATCGTATTCGCAAACGGCAACGCAGTCGCCGTAGCCGATGCAGCCGTAAATACATTCCTTGGGTCCGCCGAAAATCTGGCTTGCCATACGGCAGCTTTGAACGCCCTGATATTCAAGCTTAACAGCGGCGTTTATGTTGTGACCCTGGCAAAGAACAACAGCAGCCATCGGTTTAACCTCGCCTGCCGCAAGACCCGTTATTTCGCCGATTTCCTTTGCAACATCGTTGCCGCCGGGTGCGCATAAGGCGGTATCTGTTGTTTCACCCTTTGAAAGTGCAGCGGCATAACCGTCACAGCCTGAAAAGCCGCAGGCACCGCAGTTTGCACCGGGAAGGCAGGCTCTTATTGCCTCTGCCTTTTCGTCAACGGGAACAGCAAAAATCTTTGATGCGATTGAAAGTCCGAGACCTGCGATAAGACCGATAACGGCAACTATGCCAACGGCAATCATAATTGATTCCATATCCATAATCCGTTACCTCCTTAACCGAAAATTCCGTCAACAAGACCGGTAAAGCCCATAAACGAAAGCGAAACGATTGATGCCGCAATCAGAACAATGGGTAAGCCCTGAAGGAATTTGGGAATGTCGCAGCCTTCGAGTCTGCTTCTTACACCTGAGAAAATAACCATTGCAAGCATAAAGCCGAGACCTGCACCAACGCTGTTGAGCATTGACTGAACGAAGTTATATTCCTTGGTGATATTGAGAAGAACAACGCCGAGAACGGCACAGTTTGTTGTGATAAGAGGAAGATAGATGCCGAGAGCATTATAAAGCGGAGGCATAAACTTCTTGAGAATAAGCTCAACAAGCTGAACGAGAGCCGCAATAACAAGAATGAAAACGATTGTCTGAAGATAATCAAGACCGTTTGCAACAAGCAGATATTTGTTAATGGGATAGGTTACACCCGTTGCAAGAGCCATAACAAATATAACTGCCGCGGACATACCGACTGATGTATTGAGCTTTTTGGAAACGCCGAGGAAGGGGCAGATACCGAGGAATTTGCAAAGAACAAAATTCTCGGTGAGAATTGCGGTAAGAAGAATTGACATTGCTATCTTCATACAGTTTCACCCTCCTTCTTTTCGCCGCATTCCTTGCCTTCAGCAAGAATTGCACAGTTTTTAGCCATTGGGCAGGCACTGCAGCCGCTGAGCTCTGCACGGGGCTTGCCTTTCTTTTCCGCAAGCTTGTTTGCACAAGCCATAAGCAGACCGAAGGTGAGGAAGCCGCCGGGAGCAAGAATGAACACGGTAAGCGGAGTTATAACTCCGTCCTGCGGAATAAGAGTGAAGCCGTTGAAGCCGTTGAGAACATTTTCACCGAAGAGCACAAGAAGATTCTGTGCACCTGCAAGGAAAGTGCCCGCACCGATAATCTCTCTTACCGACGCCATACAGCAAAGAGCGATTGTGAAGCCAACGCCCATACCGAGGCCGTCAACAGCCGAGGCAATAACGGAGTTTTTGCCCGCAAAAGCCTCTGCTCTGCCGAGGATAATGTAGTTAAATGCCACACATTTAACTATGTGCTACCAAGTGATAAAAAAACCGAAGGAATCGGATTAAATAATTTGCGACGTCGATTAAGCTTGTTATATGGCGAAAATGCTGATTTGGAGGTAAGTGCGTCGTGCGATACGTTTACAGTTGATTTGAGAATCAACGTAAAAAATTAACCAAAGTTCAATTTAATAGTTCTACAAAAAAAAGCGAAATGATTACAATTAGATGCTGCGTTATTGACGACGAACCATTGGCTGCACAACTTATCGCAGCCTACATTGAAAAGACTCCATTTATGGAGCTTGTTGGAGTTTATTCATCGGCACAAGATGCAATAAAACCTATTCTTGATGAGAATATAGATGTGGTTTTTCTTGATATAAATATGCCCCAGCTCAATGGGATAGAGTTTGCCAAGATTGTGCCATCACGAAGTCGAGTGATTTTTACGACTGCTTATGATAATTATGCAATTCAAGGCTTTAAGGTGAATGCGTTGGATTATTTGATGAAGCCTATCAGCTATGAGGAATTTGTGGGAGCCGCCAATAAGGCCTTGCAATGGGCAGAACTATCACGCCAGGCGAGTGCACAAGCCGATAACAGAGAGTATATCATAGTAAAGAGTGAGTATAAATTAATCCAAATAGCGGTAAATGATATTCTTTACATAGAGGGACTGAAGGATTATGTGAAGATTTATCTTGAAAAGGAGCAGAAGTGCATCATGACGCTTATGAGCATGAAAGTGCTTGAACGTCACCTCCCAATGTCAAAATTCTTGCGAGTACATCGTTCTTACATTGTAAATACATCTAAAATAAAGGTTGTGGAAAGGAATCGCATTGTCTTTGGTAGTCAATATATACCGGTGAGTGAAAGCTATAAACAAGCGTTTGCCGATTATATATCAACTCATTCAATAGCGCCGGCGATTATACACGACGACGAGAACTAATAGTTTTGTGAGGGAGGTAAGGCGAGAG
>CALGRR010000097.1 GCA_937880805.1 uncultured Clostridia bacterium | reverse complement strand
CCGCAGCACCCGCAAACGGCTGGAAATGTGCTTGCGGTGCAACGGTAAGCGGTAATTTCTGCACAGAATGCGGTGCAAAGAAGCCTGAAGCTGAAGGTTGGACCTGCTCTTGTGGTGCAGTGAATAAAGGCAAGTTCTGCCCCAACTGTGGCGGCAAAAAGCCTGAAGGTGCACCTCTTTATCAGTGCGACAAATGCGGCTGGAAGCCCGAAGACCCCCACAATCCTCCCAAGTTCTGCCCCGAGTGCGGCGACATCTTCAACGAAAGCGATGCTAAATAATTAAATTGTAATAAATATTTATTTTAAAAGGAGAAAATTATTATGGGACTTTTTGATAAGAAATTTTGTGACATCTGCGGCGAAAAAATAGGACTTCTCGGCAACAGAAAGCTTGAAGACGGCAATATGTGTAAGGATTGCGCAAAGAAGCTTTCACCCTTCTTCAGCGACAGAAGAAGCTCAACAATCGACGAAATCAAGCAGCAGCTTGCATACAGAGAGCAGAATAAGCAGGCTCTCAATGCATTCAGACCCAACCTCACTTTCGGTGACGGCAAGAAGATTTATGTTGATATGGCTAACGGCAACTTTGTTGTTTCATCTCTCAGCCCCAACAACTGGGATGACGAGAATCCCGACGTTATGGCTCTTTCCTCAATTATGAGCTGCAACCTCAAGATTGATGAGGATAAGGACGAAATCTATACTCAGGGCAAAGACGGTCAGAGAGTAAGCTACAATCCTCCCAGATATAAGTTCTACTATAACTTCATTCTTGAATTTGCGGTAAACAATCCCTATTTTGATGATTTCAGAGTTCAGCTCAATACTTTCCGTGTTGAGGGTATGGGCACAATGGAATACAACAAATATCAGCAGATGGCTATGGAAGTTATCAATACCCTCACTCCCGGCAGAGGCGGCGCAATGCCCAATATGATGAATGGCGGTATGGGTATGAATAACGGTATGCCTATGAATCAGGGTTATGCACCTGCAAACGCTTACGGTCAGCCTCAGGCAAATCCCTATGCACAGCAGAATCCCTACGGTCAGCCTCAGGCAAACCCCTATGCACAGCAGAATCCCTACGGTCAGCCTCAGGCAAATCCTTATGCACAGCCTCAGGCAAACCCCTACGCACAGCAGAATCCTTACGGTCAGCCTCAGGCAAACCCCTATGCACAGCAGAATCCTTACGCACAGCAGCAGCCTAATCCCTATGCACAGCAGCCTGCACAGGCTCCCGTTGCACAGAACTGGGTTTGCCCCGCTTGCAACGCAACAAATGACAGCGGTGCATTCTGCGCTTGCTGCGGAACTCCCAAGGCTAACTGATGAATAACGGAATGAAAGTTGCGATAACCGTGATTCTGGTTGGTGCTGTTGCCATTGCCGCAGCGGTCGGCGTGTGGTATTACAAAACAAAGTTTTATGTGCCCGATAAAGGCGGAATGGAACGGGATTTATCCGATACGGTTATTTCCTGCTCCTATTCCTCGGGCGGTGGAATGAACGGCGGCTCAATGAGTATGAGAATCTTCCTTAACGAAAACAACGAGGTCTGGTTTGAATATTATAATCAGCCGTTTGTCGGAGCAGAGGAAGAGTCTGCAAGCTATCAGATTGACATCACCGCCATTGAACAGATAAGACAGAAATGCAGTGAATACGGTGTTCTCGGCTGGGGTGAACTCAAGTACAGCGAGGAACAGCTTCTTGATGCACCGATAACCTCTGTAAGCTTTGCTTACGGCGACAACGAATATTATTCTGTAAGATCAGACTATGACCTTCCCGAACAAGGATACGGTTTCTTTTCGGCGTTCTATAAAATTCTTGAACAATACAAAACGCAAGGAGGTAATTAACCTTGTCAACATTACTTGAACAGAAATGTCCGTGCTGCGGCGGTGCGGTTGAATTCAACGCCGGTGCACAGCGACTTAAATGTCCTTATTGCGATGCGGAATTTGATATTCCCGCTATGCAGCAGGCAGAAGAATTTGCGGCAAATACTGTTGAACAGATTAACTGGAACTCGCAGGGCAGTCAGTGGGGTGCAGGCGAAACAGACGGTATGAGCGTTTATGCCTGCAATTCCTGCGGCGGCGAAATCGTTGCCGATCAGACAACGGGCGCAACAAGCTGCCCTTATTGCGGCAATCAGGTTGTTATGAAGGGTCAGTTCTCGGGTGCTCTCAGACCCGACCTTGTCATTCCTTTCAAGCTCGATAAAAAAGCCGCAAAGGAAGCGCTCAAAAAGCATTTCAGAGGCAAAAAGTTTGTTCCCAAGGCATTCCTTGCCGAAAACAAGCTTGACGAAGTAAAGGGTGTTTATGTTCCTCATTGGCTTTTCAGCTGCGATGCGGTTGTCAACGCAACATATCAGGCTGAAAAATATAGGCATTGGTCGGACAGTAAGAACGAATACACCGAAACAACCGCTTACAACGTTTACAGAAGCGGCTCAATCGGCTTTGACAATGTTCCCGTTGACGGCTCAACAAAAATGCCCGACGACCTTATGGAGTCAATCGAGCCCTTCAATCTCAACGAAGCCGTACCTTTCAACACGGCGTATCTTGCAGGCTACCTTGCAGATAAATATGACGTTGACGTAAACCAGAGTATGGGCAGAGCAAACGAGAGAATTCAGGCAAGCGCACTTGATGCGTTTGAAGATACCGTTGAGGGCTACAATGCCGTAACTCCCATGCAGGCGGCAATGCAGGTTGCAAACGGCTCATATAAGTATGCTCTTTATCCCGTGTGGATTCTCAATGTAAAGTGGAAGGGTCAGAATCACACCTTCGCAATGAACGGTCAAACGGGTAAATTCGTCGGCAATATCCCCACGGAAGAAAAGAAAGCCAAGCTCATCGGCGGTCTCGGCGGTGCGGCTGTGGGCGCTCTTATCTACATAATTATCAACATTATTTCATCACTTTAAGGAGGTGCGGAAGAAATGACTAAAAAGATTTTTGCAATTCTCATTGCGGCTACGGTCTGCCTTTCAATGGCGCTTTCCGCATCGGCTTATACAAGCCAGTATGTTTATGACCCCGATTATCATCTTTCGGACAGCGAACTCTATGAACTCAACAACTATGCTGCGAGCATAGAAAACGAAAGCGGTTATGCCGTTATCTTCTGCATTATCAGCGATAACTTCGGCGAAACAAATGCCGCATACGCAAGGGAAGCATACGATGCATATACAGATGCGGAAAATGCAATCGTTTATGTTCATAACACCGAAGAAAAGGTTTATGACTATTACATCGAAGGCGATGAAAAGAATATTTTCAACGATAATATTCTTAATGCAATGAAAACCGTTTACGATTCAAATGAAAGCTATTACGGCGGTCTTATGAGCTTCTATGCGACGGCTGAAACAGCTCTTGAAAATGCTGCATATGCTGAGCCTTCCGAAGGCAATAAAGAGGCTGTTACAGAATCAAATTCATATGTAACAATTATTGAAAAGGTTGAAAGAACACTTCCTCTTGTTACCGACGATGCAGACCTCATTCCCGATGACGTTGAAGCGGAGCTTCTTGCAAGATGTGAAAAAATTGCAGAAGAATATGAAATGGAAGTTGCAATCCACACAACTTACGATTTCGGCGGACTTATAGCTGAGGCTTATGCCGATGATTATTATGATTTCAACGGCTACGGCTACGGCGAAAACGATGACGGTATGCTTGTTGTTTATAAACCCGGCGAAGAAGGCGAAAGAGAAATCTATATCACAACCCACGGTAATGGCTCAGGTGTTTTCTTTGAGGGAATCAGAGACGGCATTATTGCCGATATGAAGGATTATCTTATTGCCGAAGACTACGAAAAGGCATTCAATACTTACCTTGACAGAGCGGAAGAACAGCTCAAGCCCGGCACTCCCGTTATCTGGCTCTTTGTTCTTGCACTTGTCGGTGCAGTTGTCGGTCTGCTTATCACAGGCTCAATGACTTCAAAGAACAAGAGCGTTGTTGCTCAGAATCACGCAAAGGTTTATACCCGTCAGGGCAGTATGGTTGTTACGGGCGCTCAGGATGTATATGCATATTCGTTCGTTGACACAAAGCCCAAGCAGACAAGCGACAGCAGCGACGATGACTCAACGCACACAAGCTCTTCAGGCAGAACTCACAGCGGCTCGGGTGCAAAATTCTAAGGAGTGATTATATATGGCACTTTTTGATATGTTCAAAAGCAAAGCGGAAAACGCTATTAAAAAGAGCGTGAATTCTGCTGTAACACAGGGCTTCAACAAAGCAACATCAGCAGTCAGCAATCTCGGAAACAAGAAAGAAAAAATTGTTTTTTCTTCTCTGCCCTCATCTTTTGAGGAATTTGCTTCTCTGCCTCAGGCTGCTTTGTCAACTCCGTTTGAAACAGCCGCAATGACCGTTCTTGCCTTCTGCTATTATCCGCAGAACAAAGACCTTGCTTTGCAGATGGTTAACTTCCTTCGTGGACCAAGACCATTAAGCGGCGGAGATATGTCATTTATTGCAGACAGATTCCGTGACAGCGATTATGTTCCCCGCTCATATTTTGAGGGCTCAACTCCTGCAAACGATTATACTCCTGCAGAACCCTATACAATAATCGTCAGCGAAAGTCCCTATTCATATCAGAATGAGGGTTATGCAACGCTTTATATCACATCGGGCGGTGCAGACGCTCCCAGAAGCGTTCAGATGCGTAAGGCAAAGGACGGCAAATGGTATCTCTGGGAGCAGTTTATCCTTGTCGGTATCCGTCAGCCCGAAAGCGCAAATCCTTGGGCATAATCGGAGGTAAAACAAATGGAAGCTTTTAACGGAATTCAATTTGACGGCCGTTTTCATACCGAAGTGGTGCAGGGTACATATAAACTGTTTACGGAAGTTAAGTTTACAGCAACTCTCATTATTGAGATTGCGGACCCTGATAAGTTCAATACTATGTTCGGCGGTCAGCTTCCCGTTGATATTATTAAGACAGATGCTTCACGTGTTGCTGAAATGACCTTCACAAAAATGTTTGCGGAAGGCTGCTCTGTTGATGAGCTGAAATATAAGGCAGACACACAGGCTGATTTGATTTTGCAGGATTTCGCAATTGCAGGCTGGGAAGCAAGAGCAGGCATCAGAGCAACCGCAATAAATGATGTGCTTATCGAAATTGACCCCAAAACGGAAAAATTGCTTTCGACGGCTGCGGCAATAAATTCAGCTCCCATTTCCGCAACCGCACCTGCACCGCAGGGTAACGCCGTCTGGCAATGTGTCTGCGGCAATAACAATTCGGGAAAGTTCTGCACCGAATGCGGAACAAAAAAGCCTGAAGATTGGGTCTGCTCCTGCGGAAACAGAAACAAAGGCAAGTTTTGCACGGAATGCGGAAAGCCTAAAAGTTAAGGTGATTTTATGAAAAAAACTATTTCGATTTTACTCGCAATGCTTATGATAATGCCGTTTGCACTGCCTTTTGCATCGGCGGCAGATGCAATCGGAACAATAGCCGTAACAATTGATGCTGCCGACCTTGGCGGCAAATCGGTTGACAGCTATGCAGATTACGTTACTATCGGAACCGAAGGTGTAATTTTTGAGGAATCAAACGGCCCTGCTGTTGAAGCCTTCAACAAAACCACAGAAAACTATGATTCCGAATTTGAAGGCGGCAATTATTATACTTTTATTATTAAGCTTACTGAAGCACCTTATTATGCGTTGCCCGCTGCGGGATCATTTGCAGAGGTTGAAGTAAACGGCAGTAAATATGCCGCATTAGTTCAGGAAAAAAGCACAGTCTCCGGCACGATTTCCTATATTTCACTTGAAGTTGAGCTGTATGTCGGCGACCCGATGAAAAACCTCAAGGCGATTGATTTCCACGTTCCCGCACCCGTTGCAGGTGCCGTTCCTGCAGACCTTTCTCAGGTAACTGCAGATAATATGGGTGTAATCATTGTTGGCATTGAGTGGTTCCCCGAAGACCCCGTTTTTGTTGAGGGAACACAGTATACGTTCCAGCTTGCTCTTGAAACGGCAGAGGGCTTTACCTTTGATAAAAACATTTATCTCAGCCACGATATGGCGGATGCTGTTAAAATCGGCAGCGGCAAGAACGAGCTTAAAATGAGCTATACATTCCCTGCAACTCCCGGAAAGACCAAGATAACCGAAATCAACGCAACCGTTGTTGAACCCGTTGAGGGTGAAGCACCCTCGGATGTTGTTACAACAACTGGAACGGGCTACACCGTTGCCTTGTATGATTGGTATCACACAAAGGATCTGATGGGAAACATTACCGAGTTTGAGGGCGGCAACACTTATCATGTGCAGGTTATATTCACACCCGAAAGCGGATATGTTTTTGCGGATGATGTAACAGCTACGATCAACGGCAAAGCCGCAGACCTTCGCTTATCAAATTCAAGTACGGGAGCAAAAATCTTTGACCTTGAATTCGCTCAGCTTCCCGTCCCCGAATATAACATCAGCGTCACAAACGGTACAGCTTCGGCTTCAAAAGCTGTTGCAGGCACAACCGTAACGCTCACAGCCGATGCCGCACCTGCAGGCAAGGTGTTTGATAAGTGGGTAGTATCAGGTGCAACCGTTGCAGATTCATCAAATGCAACCACAACCTTCACAATGCCCAAAAATGACGTTGCTGCACAGGCAACCTATAAAAATGCTGTTTATAAAGTAACCGTAACAAACGGCACAGCTTCAGCTTCAACTGCAGTTATGGGTGACAGCATAACATTTACCGCAAATCAGATTGACGGCAAGGTTTTCAGCCATTGGGAAATCAGCGGCGCAGCCGCTTCCGATAAGAACGCAAAAGAAACGACCGTAACCGTCGGCACATCCGACGTAACAGCCGAAGCTATTTATGAGGATTGCCCCTGCAAGTGCCACAAGGGCGGTATAGCAGGCTTCTTCTTTAAGATAGTTCTTTTCTTCCAGAAGCTTTTCGGCAACAACAAGATTTGCGAATTCTGCGGCGCAAAGCACTGATTTTACTTAAAAATACTGAGGAGATAATAATATGAAAAAGTTTTTAGCAATTCTTATGGCACTTGTAACTCTTCTTTCCTTTGCTGCCTGCGGCGGCAACGAAGAGCCCGAAACAACAACGCAGGCTCCTGTTGAAACCACCGAAGCTCCCACAGAGGCAAAAACTCCCGAAAAGGCTATTGTTGAAAAGGATTCAGGCGTCGGCCCCGTTATTCTTTCAAACAGCGATCTTTCATTTGAAATTCCCGAAGGCTTCGGCTATTATATTGACGATGCATACAAGAATGAAGACGGCACCATATTCCAGGTTATTGTTGACCTCAAAAATGCAGACGGCAAAAAAATAGGCGAGTTTCTTATCAACAACAGCGGCGGTCTTGAAAGCGCTGACGAATATGCAAATACCACTATTGATGAGTACAAGGACAGCGAATCGATAACAGTAGGTGATGTAGAGTCTGCAACCTTCAGCGTTTTTGATGTAAGACACTTCACTCTTGACAGAGGCTATATGGTTGATAACCGCTATTTCGGTTATTACCAGCTCCCCGATGAAAATGCTGAATTCCGTAACGTTCGCTTTGAGCTTGAGCTTCTCGGCTATTATTACAAGGATACCGAGTTCCCCAAGGCTGAATGCGAAGCTATTATGAACTCAATCGTAATCAAATAAAATTGTTTTGCGGAGTGGCCGTTTCCGGCGGTCACTCCTATTAATTTCAAGGTGATTTTATGAAAAAAATCCTATCTTTTATTTTAGTTTTTTCTCTGATTTTCTGCTTTGCTTCGTGTGTAAAGGATAATCCCGAAAATCCCGTAAATGAATCAACAACAAATGCAGAAGAAACAAGCGATAACACATTGTCCGAAAAGAAAAATGCCGTGGAGTTTCTTTCCGTTTATACAGAAAAAGCCTATGAGTATGAAACGTATACTGAAGAGTATTACTATCTGACAGAGGTAAACTATCAGAAATTGCATCTTTCAGAAGAAAATAAAAAAGAATATCCCCGCCTTGCAAAAGCTCTTGATTCTCTTAATGATGATAAAACAGAGTTCTATAAGGATAAGGCAAAAGAGCTTGATGAATATGCATCGGAACAGCTTGATTATTATTATGAAGAAGGCGAACAGCCTGCGATTTACACAGCAAACAACGAATATCTTCTCCAAAGAGCAGATAGCGTTGTTCTGAGCGTCAGAAGCGATGCCGATGAATTTTCGGGCGGTGCACATCCCAACTACGGCTATGGCGGATATAACTTCGATACCGTAACGGGTAAAGAGCTTGTTATAACCGATGTTATGACCGACATTTCATCTCTTCCCGCAATTCTTTCGGAAAAGATAAATTCAAAAGATGAGTTTGCAGACGGATTTTTCGGAAATCTGGAAGAAGTTCTTTCGGAATACACAGCAGAACAGTTTAACTGGACAATCGGTTATCAGGGTGTAACTTTTTATTTCAGTCCCTATGAAATCGCATCCTTTGCCGCAGGTCTTATTACCGCAACGGTTTATTTTGACGAATATCCCGAGCTTTTCAATAAGAAATATACGGTTGCCCCCGAATCCTGTGCCGTAACACTTTCCGAATGGAACGAAGTTGAGTTCGATATGAATCCGTCTGACGGTAAAAAAGATACTATCAGCGTCGGTCTTTCGTATTACACGGAAGAAAGCTCATATAAAGATATCAGCATTAATCTCAACGGTAACGAATTCACGCTTGAAGATGTTTATGCTTTCAGCGCCGAATATTATCTTGTCAATTCAAAAGGCAGATATTTTATTTATCTTGTGCCACACGGCTTTAAAGATTACACAAACATTCTTATTTATGACCTGAACGGCAACGAGATAAAAGAAGCGGGTAAACTTGACAGAACAGCTTTCGGCAGTCTGGTCTGGGAGGATGAGAACGAAGATACCCATCAGGCGAAGCTTCTTTTCAATAACCCCACACAGTTTGTTCTTGAAACAACCTTTGATATTCTCGGAACATACGCTGCCGATAAAACCTACACCGTGAATTCCGAAACAGGTATGCCCGAATCAACCGATGAATTCTATACCATAGACAAAAGCTTCCCGTTCGTTCTTACATCAAAAGAAGCTTTCAACGTTAAAATCCTTCCCGATATGAAAACCGAACTTGTTAAAGCAGGCTCGGAATTCATACTTCTGCGTACAGACGGCAAAACCTTTGTTGATGCAAAGCTCGGTGATGGCAGAGAATGCAGAATTTATGTTGAGAGAAACAGAGCTGATTATCAGCTCTGTATCAACGGCATTCCCGAATATGAGCTTTTTGAAGAGATTTATTACGCAGGATAAAAAGGAGATAATTTAAGATGATTAAAAAAATAACGTCAATTATGCTCGCTATCATTACTGTTTTTGCAATGATGAGCATTTCAATGACTTCAGCATCAGCCGCAACAAAGGTTATTGAAATCAGCAAGTTCCCCTCAATCTATTACGGTGAAGAACTCAACAACTCAAATCTTAACTCTTGATTCCCATTGCTTGACTACAATCAGGTGCCTTATTATTCGGAAGTTTTGTCAACGCATGTTCCTAATTGCGGCGGCGAGATAGCTGACCCGCAAAAGGAATATTATGTGCTCACAACATTCTATATCGGCGGCTATGAGCTTCCCGCAGCTGATGAATTCAAGGTTGTATATGACGGCAAAGAAATACCCTGTTATAATTTCAATTCATATAAGCCCAGCGACAGTGCATATTTTCTTTATAAACATGGCAGTAACGGCAAAGCAATGTGCATTATCAGAATCAAACTCGGTGATTCTGCAACTCTCGGCACCGGTGTTACCGTTGAAAACGGCAAGGCATCTGCTTCAAGTGCGGTTATCGGCAATGTTGTAACAATCACGGCAGATCAGATTGACGGTAAGATTTTTTATTGTTGGAATATCACAGGCGCAACCCCCGAAGATTATTATGATTCCGAAACAACATTCACAATGGGAGTTTTCAATGTTTCTGCAGAAGCAGTTTACAAAGATTGTGAATGCAAATGCCATAAAGGCGGATTTGCAGGCTTCTTCTATAAGATTGTTCTTTTCTTCCAGAAGCTCTTCGGAAATAATCTTGTCTGCGAATGCGGAGCAGAGCACTGAAATTGAATGCTTTATCGGACGGCAGAGAAATCTGCCGTCTTTTTTAAAAAAACTGCACTAAAGTACGATGAAAAAATTAAATAACTATGATATAATGGTATTTATAAAAAATCGGCAAACGGATGTGATGTTATGAAAGATTTCAGCAAAGTAAAGTTCAAATGGACCTTCTGTGATTATCAGCAGGCAGTGCTTGATAATTCGCAGAAGCATCTGAAAGATAAAAGAATCCATATCGTTGCCGCACCCGGCAGCGGTAAAACCATTCTCGGTCTTGAGCTTGTCCGTAGGCAGAATGCACCTGCGCTCGTTATGTCGCCCTCTGTCACAATCCGTCAGCAGTGGGGCGAAAGATTTATCGAGGCTTATCTTCCCGAAACGGAGAATCCCGATGAATATATTTCCTATTCGCTCACAAATCCCAAGCTGATAACCTCAATTACATATCAGGCACTTCACGCTGCTTTCACAAAATCCGTTATGGAATCCGAAGCGGATGAAGATGAATTTGAAGCCGAAGAAACGCAGGATTTCAGCAATTTTGATTTGCTTTCCGAAATCAGAAAGGCAGGTATTAAAACCATTTGCCTTGATGAAGCACACCATCTCAAAAGTGAGTGGCAGAAGGCTCTTGAAAAGTTCGTTGCAATGCTCGGCGACGGCGTGACAATCATCGCTCTCACCGCAACGCCGCCCTATGACAGCACACCTGCCGAATGGAACAGATATCAGACTCTCTGCGGCGATATTGACGAGGAGATTTTCGTGCCGCAGCTTGTTATGCAGAAAACTCTCTGTCCTCATCAGGACTATATATATTTCAGCTATCCGACAGCGGAAGAATCGCAGATTCTTGCAAATTACAAGGCAAAAGCAACGGCTGTTACCGATGAAATAATCAGAAGCGGTCTGCTTTCAAAGGCTCTGCAGGTTTCAAATGCGGCAGGTAACGAAGAAATACTCTATGATAACCTTGCAGGCTTCAAATCGCTTGTCTGTGTTGCAAAACAAGGGAATGCCAATATCTCAAAAAGCCTTGAAGAAAAGGTTTTTGAAGGCAGAAAAGCACCCGTTTATTCAATAGCTGAAGCTGAAAAAGCATTTCAGTTTATCATTGATAAGCCTGATGTTTTTACCGAAGAAATCAGCGAAGAATTAAAGGCGATTCTTTCAAAAGAGGCTCTTATTGAAAAAAGAAAAGTCCGCCTTGCATCGAGCGATAAAATCAATAAAATGCTCGTTTCCTCAACGGGTAAACTCGAAAGCATAAATAAAATCGTTGCAAGTGAATATCAGAATCTCGGCGACTCTCTGCGTATGCTCATTCTCACCGATTACATCAAAAAGGATATGCTGAAACTCGTCGGCACGGATGAAGAAATCCACGCTCTCGGCACTGTGCCCGTATTTGAATCAATCCGCAGAACAAATCCTGATGCAAAAGTTGCCGTGCTTTCGGGTACGCTTGTTATTCTGCCCGATTCCGCCGTTGAAGCTGCGCAGGAAATCGCTTATAACGAAGGTGTGCCTTGCAGAATAAAGAAGCTTGAAAACACAAATCACACCGAAATCATTTTCAGCGGCTCAAACAAAAATAAGGTCAGCATCATAACAAAAGCATTTCAGCTTGGCGTTATCAACGTGCTTATCGGAACAAAATCCCTGCTCGGCGAAGGCTGGGATTCACCGAATATCAATTCCCTCATTCTCGCAAGCTTTGTGGGCAGCTTTATGCTCTCAAATCAGATGCGAGGCAGAGCAATCCGAATTGATAAAAAGAATCCCGAAAAGGTGTCAAATATCTGGCATCTCGTGACCGTTGAGCCCGATTCAAAGGATGAAATCATAAGCGACGATTTTGAAACGATGAAACGCCGTTTTGCCTGCTTTCAGGCACCTGCATATAACAGCGACGTTATTGAAAGCGGAACAGACAGAATTGATATTCTCAAAGCACCCTATGATGCAAACGGTCTTGAAAGCATCAATAATCAGATGCTCTCGCTTGCCGCCGCAAGAAACGTTATGTCAGGCAGATGGAATGCCGCCGTCAAAGGCAAAGCAAGACCCGAAATTGAAGAAGTCAGCGAAATTCCCACAGAGGTTCAGCCTGCAAGTGCAGTACATAAGAATAAGATTTATGCAATCGTTCTTGCAGTTTTGATTGTTCTTGCAATAATCATAATCGCAACGTCAGGTTTCTTCGGCGGACTTATCGGATTTATCATAGCGGCAATATCTTCCGTATTGCTCATCAAATCCGCATCGGTTGTTATGAAGAATTCTTCGCCCGAAAAAACAGTTTCCAACATTTCAAATGCGATCCTTCGAACTCTCAGAGAAATCGGCGAAATCGAGAGCAGGGGAGCAACCGTTTCGGTCAGAAAATCCGAAAAGAAGAATACCGTCAATTGTTCTCTTTCAAAGGCAACCGTCAGAGAAAAGAACGTTTTTGCAAAGGCGGTCTCAGAGCTTCTTTCACCCATTGATGACCCGAGATATCTTCTCATCGGCACAAAGGGTATTTCAAAACTCACAAGCAGAAACTATGTTCAGAGCTATGCCTGCCCGTCGGTAATTGCCGTCAATAAAGAAACTGCGGAAATTCTTGCAAAGAATCTCAAATCCGCAGGCGGAAAGTTTGAACTCGTTTTCACAAGAAACGAAAACGGCAGAAAAGAACTTTTCAAATGCCGTAAGTATTCTTATATAAACGCAAACAGCAAGCTCGTTAAAAATAAAAAGATTGTTAAAAGATAATTATTGTCTATAATAAGCCCTGTTTCAAACGGATCAGGGATTTTATAGCGAAGTCCTAAAAATTTATTCCTTGTTTAATGACATATATATTTATATACCTTAAAAATAGAAGAAGTGAAATAGTCGGCTTAAAATGGGATGCCTTTGATTTTGAGAAAAAGACGATTACAATTAATCACACGGTAGTATCTGCTTAACCTGTGCTTAGAAAAGATTGATGATCGAGTAAAGCCGATATTGGACACTAAAATTTTTAATATGGGAGCAAGCTATCAAATCAATCAACATTTGATGTATTTACATCTTTCTACTTTATATGAAGATGATGCAGGAGATTCAAACTAATTTCAAGAGTTGTATCAAAACCATCCATCTTTGCCATACAGTATAAATCCGAACCTTATGCCAATCGGCGATGGGATCGGATTTGTTCTTTTTCTGAACGGTTTATAAAATCATAAGAAAACCCGAGAGCTTTCTTTTTTGATTTATCATATCCTTTTTGCGTAATGACTGTTCGGAACAGTTCGGCATATTCACCAAAAAACCATCGGCTGATTTGTGCAATATCTGCAAATTCACTCCTTGACTTTAACTTGAAAATGAGTATAATTGTCTGTCGGTAACGAAAAATTTTTAATCGCGAATATATTCAGAGGTAATTATGCAGAGTTTTGTCACATTATTTGGTCACATATTAGGTTTTGTTTCAGTAGGTTTGTTTTTTTATTCTTATCAGCGTACTCAAAAAAGAAAAATAATGATTATTCAGACTGTTGCAACAGCTTTAAGTTGCATTCAGTATTTACTTATAGGTGCTTTTTCGGGCTTTGCTTTAAACATAGTTTGCATTATCCGCAATGTTACATTTTATTTCCGAGAAGAAAAAAAGGCTAAAGACCTGGCAACGCCCATCTTTTTTGCTTTATGTCTGGCGGTAGTAAGCTTTTTTTCGTGGGAAGGAATTCACTCGCTGCTTATAACACTGGGACTTGTTGTTAATACTGTGTGTATGGGCATATTTGATGCAAAAAGCTTCCGCAAAACAATACTCATCTCATCTTCGCTTATTCTTATTTATAATATTTTCGCTTTCTCATACAGCGGTATGTTAAGTGAATCCATATCACTTATTTCGGTTATAATCGGAATCATCCGTTACAGAGATACACAACAGCCAACAAAAACAAAGGAAAACATTGCAGCTTAAAAAAATTTTTTTGTAACACAGCAAAAAGCCTTGAAATCATTTCGGTTTCAAGGCTTTTACTGTTATTTCAGATATTTTATTTTTTCTTTGTCTATATATTCTGTTTCGTATTCATTTGTGAAAAGCTTATTCCATTGATTTTTTGTTCCGTCATAAACAATTTCATAATTTGTTATGTGTTCAAGTTCGGTGTCTTCAACGTATTCATAAAAATTACCTTGTTCTATTGTTTTCACATTTGAACCAACATAGATTTTATCAAGGTTGTTTGCCTGATTTATTGCTCTGTATTTTATTATTTTTACACTCTCTGGGATGTGGTATTCTTTTCCGCTTTTGTTTGGGGGATACAACCAAAGTTCAGTTTTATCCTTGCTAAACAAAACACCGTCAGCATCTGCAAAATGCTTGTTTTCGCTGTCAACATTAACAGCTTTGAGCACCGGACTCCAGATTGCTATTTCGTGGATAAAGGAAACGCCTTTGCCTATATTGACCGTTTCAAGGCGTTCGCATCCGGTCATCGCTTCGCAGCCGAGATATGTTACGCTGTCGGGTATATCAATATATTTTATGCCCGAATACTTGAATGCACCGCCGTCAAGCTTCGTAAGTGTATCGGGAAGAATAACGGTTTCAATGTTTTCGCAGTCGAATAAAAGGGGATCGTCAATTACAGTTATTCTTTTACCTACAGTAAGCTTTGTTAACTCATTGCAATATCTGAAAGCACCGTTTCCGATTTTGGTTACGCTGTCGGGGATAACATATTCCTTTTGCTTTTTGCCTATCGGGTATTGGATAAGCTCCGTAATTTCTTTGTTGAACAGCACTCCGTCAACGCTCGTGTAATATTTATTATCCTTGCTCACTTCGATGCTTTTGAGACTGCTGCAGGGCAAGCCTTCAACGTCAAAAACAAACGGCATATCTTCGATTTTTTCAACACCGCTGCCGATATAAATTGTTTCAAGAGACGAACAGCTTTCAAATGCTCGGGTTCCTATTGTTTTGACTGTGTCGGGTAAGGTTATTGATTTTATATTTTGGCATTGATTAAAAGCGTGAGAAGATATTGATTTTGTTCCGTCTTTCACAATGATGTGTTCGGCGGTTGTTTCCCAATCAACCCTGACGAGGCAGCTGTCAACATATAAAATATCGTTTTCCCAGTTTTCGGGATTTGAATAAATTGAAGATTTATCAAATAATGTTCTCGAAATATCATTAAGGCTTTCGGGGATGATAACGGTTTTTAAGTGCTTGCTGTCATTGAAAGCACCGTCGATGATACGGGTTACTCCGTCGGGTATTTTGTAAACTTCAACGGGATTGGCTTTGGGATAACGGATTATTTCTGTTATATCATTATTAAACAAAACCCCGTTTTCATCTGATGAATACATCGGATTGTTTTCTGCTACAACATATTTTTCTATATTCTTCAGTTCCGGCACGGAACCGATGTAGCTTGACGGCAGATAAAGCGTTTTAGCAAAGTCAAAAATCAAAAAGTCATTATTATCAATATCTGTTATGCCTTCTTCAATTTTTATGCTTTCCGTAACTGCAGTCCAATAATCTCCGTAATTGTCAATATTCTGATTTGAGCTTTTATCTATCTTTCCCGTTCCCGAAAAGCTGAAGGTGCGGCTTGCTTCATCATATTTCCAGTTGATTGTATCGTTATACTTTCCGCTTAAGATTTCATTTTTTTCGCTGAATGCCGTTGTGCCTGTTGAAGGCTCTTTGCTGTCGGAACAAGATGTGAATAAACAAATAAACGATAAACACAGAACTGCTGATAAAACATAAATAATTCTTTTCATTAATTATCCCTCCTTTATGGTTTTATTATAAAAGCAATATAACAGCTTGTCAATTTACAAACTTGTTACCTTGGGTTACAGCTTTGTAATATTTTCAAAAGGAATAAGAAATCGTTTTAATGTTAATAATTGACTTTATTCTTTCAAGATGGTAATATTAAAATGTCATAAAGAAAATTTAAAATTGAGGTGAATTTTATGTTTGAAACATTTTTAACAGAAGTTTTAAAGCTTGCGCCCAGACAGATGTGGGGCGTTGAACAGCAGCTTTATTATCTTGGTGAGATTTTTACTTCATTTTCTCCCAAAAAGATTATTGCTTCAATTCTTGCGATAATTGAGCTTTTTGGCCTTACAATTCTTGATATGCCCACTACTCCAAGAGGTCAGGAGCTTGATTTGTCAGGCTACAGCCTCGTGTTTGAAGATGAATTTATCGGTAACTCGCTTAATACGGAAGTTTGGGATTACAGAGGAAGCGGCCCCAGAAGAGGCGGCTTCAATGCCGAAAGCCAGGTAAAGGTCGAAGACGGCAAAATGATTATGACGGGAGAATACCTTACCGACGGTATGTACGGCGAAGGCTGGTATACCGGAATGATAAAGCTTAAAGAGCGTTATTGCAAAGGCTATTTTGAAATTAAATGTATTGTAAATGCAGGCTCGGGCTTCTGGTCTGCTTTCTGGATTCAGGCAGATTCTCCTTATACCGCTTCTGTTTCAAAAGGCGGCGTCGGCGGTGCTGAAATTGATATTTTTGAATCTATGAGCTATGATAACAAGCTTGGCAGAAATTCTGTTGCACAAACAATTCACTGTGCAGGCGTTGACGGTGTTCAGGAAGGTTTCCAATCGGAAAGACTCGGAGATTTTTACGGAAATAATATCTATGAGGAATACAACACCTACGGTCTTGAGTGGACGGATACTGAATATATTTTCTACATAAACGGTGTTGAAACACGCCGATCATCATTCGGCAACGGTGTTTCCGAGGTTATGGAGGATGTTATTGTGTCCCTTGAAATTCCCGATGAAACCAAGCTTGCGGGACTTGATAAAGATACTTATAAAACAGACTTTATTGTTGACTATGTCAGAATTTATCAAAAATAAATAAGGAGATTACCGTTTATGTTAAAAGCGATTCTTGAAATCTTTATCGCCCTGCTTATGGTTATAAACCCTCAGCTTCCGGGCTTGCTCGATTTGGGAAAGCTGCCCGATAAAAATAAAACGATAGATATGGATAAATTCGTTTTGAAATGGAGCGATGAATTCAACGGCGATTCCCTTGATGAAAGCAAATGGGGCCATTCCTGGTGGATAACCGAGCGAAAAGGCGGATATTGGCACGAGAATATGGTGAGTGTTAAAGACGGCAACCTTGTTATCAGGGCGGAATATCTTGAAGCACCGCCAGAAAACGGAAAATATGATGATGCCCGTGAGCAATACGGATATGATAATTATAAAGCCGGCTGGTATACGGGCAAGGTTACAACAAGAGATAAATTCGAGCAATGCTACGGATATTTTGAGGTTCGCTGCATTCTTCCCGCTGCAACGGGTATGTGGAGTGCCTTCTGGATGATGAACGAGGGCGTCTATAATGTCAATAATTCGGGTCAGGACGGCACCGAGATTGATGTTTTTGAATCGTTTTATTATAAGGATAAATGGTGGGGTAACGACTGCATTTCAACCGGCATTCACTATGACGGATATGATGAAGGTCATCACGGCGATACTCTGGGCAAAATCTTTATTAAGAATAATCCTTATGAGGAATATAACACCTACGGCGTTGAATGGAACAAGGATGAATATATCTTCTATATAAACGGAATGGAAACCGGCAGAATGTCAACGGGCGGCGTTTCGCAGAACCCCGAATATCTTTTGCTTTCCTGCGAATTTGCAGGTGAAAACGGAGTTCAGTTTTCAGACAGACACGGAACGGGAAGAATTGAGCTCACTCCCGAAGAAAACTGGCCCGCAGAATTCAAGGTTGATTATGTGAGGGTATATCAATATAAAGATATTGCTGAATAATAAAAAAGATGTTTCACAAAAGTGAAACATCCTTTTTTGTTTTGTTTGTAACAAAGACAACCCCTGGCTATGCCAGGGGGATAAAAAAGCTTTTAG
>CALGRR010000096.1 GCA_937880805.1 uncultured Clostridia bacterium | reverse complement strand
AGTCCCACTACCGATGTGGTATTTGATTACCTTTTCGGGCGTGGGCTTGATTTTGAAATCATTAGCTACTGCTTGGAACAGGAGCTAATTATTGAGTCGCTCCCATATCACAATGCTGTTTTTATCGGCTATAACGAGAACAAAGAACCCAAATACGCCGCTTACAGAGCAACAAATCAATCAAGGATTATGGGCGACTGCACCGGCAGTAAAAAGCAATATTCTTTCCGCCTGACTGCCGAAAACACCGGAGAGGTTCATCTTTTTGAGTGTGCCATTGACCTGCTTTCCTATGCAACTTTGATGAAGCTGGAGGGCAAAGACTGGCGACAGTTTAACCTTGTTTCTCTTGCGGGAGTGTATTCCCCAAAGCAGAAAATCGAGGACTCGAAAGTGCCTGTTACACTCGGCAGGCTGCTTGAAAAGGACAAAACAATCAGGCGAATTGTTCTTCATTTGGACAATGATATTGCCGGAAGAAAAGCGACCAAAGCGTTGCAGACGATTCTTTCAGATAAGTATGAAGTCGTTGACGACCCTCCCCAATACGGGAAAGATGTCAACGACTTTCTTTGTAAACGCTTAGGGATAAAAGATAAAACCGAAAGGAGTTTTGCACGATGAAACTAAAAGAAATCAGAGAAATGTACCCGGAGGGTACGCAGATTGTACTCACTGAAATGGCTGGCGAAAGTCAAATGCCCTACGGTCTGAAAGGAACGGTTAAGTTCGTTGACGACGCCGGACAGATTCATATGAGTTGGGAAAACGGAAGCTCCCTCGCCTTGAATATTAACGAGGATACCTTTGAAAAGGTAGAAGCACCTGAGAAGATTTCCGTCATTCTTGTTGAGCCGGGCAGGTATCCGAAGCTCATTGAAATTGAGGATACGCTGGAAGCAATGCAGTCTCTTGTGGAGGGAGATATTGAAGAATATATGCCCTTTGAGGACGAGGTTGCCATCATCTGCAACGAGGAAGGAAAGATGAACGGTTTGCCGCTGAACAGGGCAGTTTATTCCGAGCCTGAGAATGTTGAGATGAGTTATCCGCAGTTGAAAGCTCATTTCCGGCAGGCAGAAAAAGAAAGAAACCACACGACCGGATATATTGTTTTTACGGCTGACAGCTTTGACAAGCCTTACACAGAGGAACAAAGAACCTATGTTGTCAGCAGTAACAATAAGGCTTTCATTGAGGGTATGGGCGGATATTCTATCTATGCTTCTTCCCTTGACGGCTCGGATAAATGTGTGCGACTGGAAGCGTATATGGCTGATGAACACGGCGGCAAGGACGGTTGGAAGATTGAAAAATGTTATGTGAAAGACGACAGCAACCGTGAAATGCTCGACATTATTGCCGGCAAGTTCTTCATTGCATACGCACCGATTGAGTCGGAAAAGTTTCTCAGTATGCCGAAAGAACTGGCTCGTAAGTACGAGGAAAAGTTCAAATACCCGGAGAGATTTTATAAGTCCTTGGACGGTATTGAAGCAAAGCCGTATAAGCCTGTCTCAAAGGATATGGAGAGATAAGAGTCAATCTATGGGGCAACCCTGAGTGTCTGCATAATCTTAGCGAGCAGACCATTTATGGACAGGAATGTCCAAAACGGTACACTCGTTAGGGGTTGCCCCTAATACCCCAAGCAAGAAAGGAGCATAAGCTATGCGGGAGATAGTATTGGTTGCCGCCGGGTTAATCATAGGCGGCTTTTTCGGAGTAACAACAATGTGCCTGTTTCAGATAAACCGGGACAGACACTATATTTACAGAAAGGACAGCGATAAAAATGAGCAAGAGAAACATTGAAAAGCACATTCTGATGAACAAGGCAGAAGCTCAGGATTTGCAGAAAAAAGCAAAACGGGCGTGTCTTTCCGAAGGCGGTCTTATCCGTTTGCTTCTCAAAGGATACGAGCCGAGAGAAAAGCCCGACGAAAGATTTTACGATGTTATGCGTGAGCTTTCTGCTATCGGCAACAACATCAATCAGCTTGCGGCGAAAGCAAACACCCTCGGATTTGTGGACGCACCACAGCTTAAAAAAGAAGCCGAACGCTGGCATAAGTTTCAGGCTGATGTGGAGCGTACTTTTTTAAGACCCGATAAGAGCGATATGAAATGGCAGTAAGTAAATTGTGGTCGGTCACATCAAGGCTCGGTCAGGTAATCGACTATGCCGCCAATCCCGAAAAGACGGCGGCAGACATTTACACCGAGGAACAGTATCAGGCTCTCCGTGATGTTCTCAGCTATGCAAAGGACGAAGAAAAAACCGAGCGTGAATTTTTCGTTGAGGGTATCAACTGCAACCCTGCGACCGCAAGAGACCAGTTTGTATCTGTGAAAAAAGCATACGGCAAAGACGACGGCATTCAAGCCTATCACGGATACCTGAGCTTTAAGGAACAGGACATATCCCCGGAGCTTGCACAGAAAATCGGAATGGAATTTGCAAACGAAGTGTGGGGCAAAAGATTTCAGGTGGTGGTTACTACTCATCTGAACACGAAGCACCTGCACTGCCACTATGTAATCAACTCCGTTTCCTTTGTGGACGGCAAGCGGTTATGGGGCGATGAAAAAGCGTGGTTCAAGTTCCGCTTGGTTGCCGACCGTCTCTGTGAAAAGTACGGACTGTATTACAATCCAAACCCAAACCGCAGTAAGCAATCCTCTTATTACTACAAGCAGGAACAAGCCGGTATGCCGAGCCGATATTCAATGACCCGTGACGCCATTGATGAAGCGATTGCACACAGCACCAACTTAAAGACCTTTGATTATATCCTCACGCAGATGGGCTATGAGCATTGTCTCAGCGACAGCCGAAAGTATTGGACGATTGTTCCGAAAGGATACAAGAAGCCGATACGACTTAAATCACTCGGAGAGAATTATACCGAGGACGCAATCAAGCGTAGGCTGACGGAAAATCAAAAGGTTCTTATCGTTCCTTTTGCAAAGGAAACGGTAAGAGTCAGGCAGTACCGAATGCCCACAAGAGAACACAAAATCAAAAAGGTCGGCGGATTGTATGGGCTGTATCTGCATTACTGCTATAAGCTGGGTTATCTGCCGAAATACAAAAAACAGAATACCGCAAGGCTTCACTATCTTTTGAAAGAAGATTTGCTGAAGCTCGACAAAATCACTCAGGAGACAAGGCTGCTTGGACGGGAGAACATTTCTACCGACGAGCAGCTTTTCTCATATAAAGAGTCCGTGTTGTCGCAAATCAAATCCTTGACTGACGATAGAACGCACCTGCGAAAACAGTTAAGAAGAAATTTGAGTGACGATGAGCTATCAAATGTCAAAGAGCAGATTACGGCAATCACGAGCAAGCTGTGGACTCTCCGCAAAGAGGTCGGTCTTTGTGATGACATAGCCGAAAGGTCAAAGGTCATTGAAGCCAACCTTGAAACGGTAAGAGTTTACGAAGAAAAACAAGAACGAAAGGAGCAGAACCGTAATGACAAACGGAGGTGATGCGGCAGAACAGGTCGTCAGGCTATCGCTTGAGGGCTTTGAAGTAGCCGCAAAATTAAGCGGAGCGGCAGCAAAGAATATTGCCGTTCTTTTAGTCTCTGTTCTCAAACAGGAACAGAAAACAAAAGGCAAGGCTCGACTTACCAATATGATTAAGTCGGGCAAGGAGCTGAAGGTGTTTTCTATCCCCAACAAGGACTTGAAGAAGTTTACCGAGCAGGCAAAACGCTACGGCGTTCTCTACTGCGTACTCAGGGATAAAAACACAAAGGGCGATAATGTACCGATTGATATTATTGCCCGTGCAGAGGACGCTTCCAAAATTCAGAGAATCGTTGAGAGATTTGAACTCGGCAAGGTTGATAAGGCTGCGATTGTCACCGAGTCTCAGAAGGCTGTCGAAAAGCGTGAAGCTTTGGAGAAAGACAAGCCGACGAAAACCAAAAACGAAATCATCACTGAGGAAGCCGTCAGAAAACCTATTCAGAAAGAGGGGTATTCCCAGTCAAACCCCACAGTCGCCAAAACGGACAAAAACCCTCCGTCAAGGCACGACTCCGAGCCGGTAGATATGCAAACTGATAAGGGTACTGTCAGCGACAGACAGAGAAAGCCGTCGGTGAAAGCAAAGCTCGACCGATACAAGGCACAGTCCAAGCAGCAGAAAGAAGCAGAACGCAAAGAACCGGAGGTATCAAAGCCGGAGGTAAAGAACGCCCCGGCACAGACCGTACACCAGCAGCCGAAACCTAAAAGCAAAAATGTGAAAGAGAGGTAATCACAATGACAAACAATTTTACCCCTGCTAAGGCAGGACAGCAGAGCAAACGACTTTCCAAAGAGGAATACGCCGAGAAGATGAAGGCTGAAAAAGAAGCCGTATATCAGATGGCGGACGACACCGCAAAGGCGATTGTTTCCGACCCGGAAAAGTTCAAAGCGTTTCTTGATACGCAGAGCCGACTTGACAGATACTCTGCGGTCAACGCACTTCTGATTTTCAAGCAGCTTCCCGAAGCAAGCCAGCTCAAAAACTTTGACGACTGGAGCAAGGACAATGTGAAAATTCAGAAAGGTGCGAAAAGCATTTCCATTCTTGAGCCTGTCGAGTATGCCAAGAGAGACGGTACGACCGGCATTTCCTACAATGTGAAAAAGGTCTTTGATGTTTCGCAGACCAACGGCAAAAGACCGCCTGCACCGACTGTCAACCGTGACCCGAAAGCACTCATTACCGTTATGCTGGATTCTTCCCCTGTTGAAGTGGAAGCAACAAATGAACTTCCGTATCCCAATATGGCGGCGTTTTACAACAACGAGGAACAGACCTTGTATGTAAAGCGTGATGTGGGAGACAGCGTAGCGGTCGCTCAGTGCGTAGCACAGGAGCTTGGCCACGCACAGCTCTCCATCAACAGCGACAGTTACAGCAGAGCGGATATGGGCTTTCAGGCGGTTTGTATCGGCTATATGCTTTGCAAGAAGTACGGCGTCGATACACAGAATTTTGCAATCAACCGTATCCCTGAGAAGCTCGCCGGCAAAGAGCCGAAGGATATTCGCTATGAGCTTTCCAAAACGAGAAATGCGATGGCGGATATTCACTCCCGTGTTTCCGATGAGCTTTACAAGAAGAAGCAGGAACGAAGCAAAGACTACGAAAGATAAGGTGAGACTATGGCGAAGGAAGAAATGTATCATATCGCATTGGACGATTATGAACACGGCATTATTATCCGTTCTCTCAACGACGAGAAAACAGATTTGATGAACGAGGGCAAATCTACCGATGCGGTGGACGACCTTATCATCAAGGTCGGAACTGCCCCAAAGAAAAAGTTTAGAGTTATCGAAAAGGAACGCTCCTGTGAATCGAGATAACGAAAGGCAGTCTGCGATTATTCTTTCCGTCATCGGTATTATCCCGGTCGTATGGCTGGCACTTCTGATTGCACCCTCTGTAAAAGGAGGATTGCCGGAAATACTGCCGAGCCTATTAACAGCGTTCAACAACCCATTCCATATTGAGCTATGCGAGGACAGCCTAAAAACTGTCCTCGTTTTGCTTCTCTGCTATGCAATGGGTATCGGGATTTACTTCTCAACACAGAAGAATTACCGAAGGCGTGAAGAACACGGCTCTGCAAAATGGGGCAACGCAAGAGCCGTAAACAAAAAATACAGACAGTCTCCGGCTTCTGCAAATAAGCTGATGACGCAAAATGTCTGTATCGGACTCAATGCGAAGAAACACCGAAGAAACTTAAACACCCTTGTGTGCGGCGGTTCGGGAGCCGGTAAGACAAGGTTTTACTGCAAGCCGAATCTTATGCAGTGCAACACATCATTTGTCATTCTTGACCCAAAGGGCGAAATTCTCCGAGATACCGGAAAGCTGCTTGAAAGCAAAGGCTATGAAGTCCGTGTTCTCGATTTGATTTCAATGGAGAAAAGCCATTGCTATAACCCTTTTGTCTATTTGCAGAATGACAACGATGTGCAAAAGCTCGTGACGAACCTTTTTAAGAGTACCACTCCGAAAGGAAGTCAATCACAAGACCCCTTTTGGGATACCTCGGCTTCAATGCTTCTGCTTGCACTTGTATTTTATCTTCATTATGAAGCACCCGAAGATGAACAGAACTTTGCAATGATAATGGAAATGCTCAGAGCCGGTGCGATTGAGGACGAGGAGGACACAAGACCTTCTCCCCTTGATGAATTGTTTGCGGAATTGGAGATGTCAAATCCCGACCACATTGCTTTGAAGTATTACCGTTCCTATCATTCAGGTGCGGCGAAAACCTTAAAGTCCATACAGATAACCCTTGCGGCAAGACTGGAAAAGTTTAACCTTGAAAGTCTTGCTTCTTTAACTACCACAGACGAGCTTGACCTCCCGTCACTCGGAGAGAAAAAGGTCGCTCTGTTCGCTTTGATACCGGACAACGATTCCAGCTTTAACTTCTTGGTATCTATCCTTTACACACAGCTTTTTCAGCAGTTGTTTTATGCTGCCGACCATATTCACGGAGGCTCGCTTCCCGTTCCCGTCCATTTCCTGATGGACGAGTTTGCGAATGTGAGCCTGCCCGATGACTTTGACAAGATACTGTCGGTTATGCGTTCCCGTGGAGTGTCGGTAAGTATCATCTTGCAGAACTTGGCTCAGTTAAAAGCCTTGTTTGAAAAGCAATGGGAAAGTATTGTCGGCAACTGCGACGAGTTTTTATATCTCGGCGGTAACGAGCAAAGCACCCACAAATATGTGTCCGAGCTTCTCGGCAAGGAAACCATTGATACCAACACTTTCGGAAAGAGTACCGGTCGAAGTGGCAACTACTCCACAAATTATCAGATTAGCGGTCGAGAGCTTCTTACTCCTGATGAGGTTCGTATGCTTGATAACCAATATGCAATTCTGTTTATTCGTGGAGAACGCCCCGTTATGGACTTCAAGTATGACATCTTGAAGCACCCGAATGTGGCACTTACAACCGATGGAAAGGCTTCTGCATATAAACACGGCGAAGTGACCATCAAGCACTCATCAATTTCCGTTCTTTCTATTGACCCGGAAGAACTTCCGGAGGAAAGCTACGGAGAAACCAATTACGAGCTTCTGTCCGATGAGGATTTTGAAGTGAATAAAAACTTATTTTAACGGAGGAAAACACAATGAACATTTTTAAGAAGAACAACGAAAAGAAAACTACTCAGAAGCTGCCTATGACCGGAAAGGTTCAGAAAGGCTTCCGTGCTTACTGCGCCGTAATCGCAGCAGCAACTCTTGTTTGCGGTATGAGCGTTACCGCTTTTGCCGCCAGCGACCCGATTACCGTAGTCAACAATCTGTCCGATTTCATCTTCGGTCTTATCCGTGCCATCGGTCTTATCCTGCTTGGCTTCGGTATCGTTCAGGTCGGTCTCTCTTTGAAGTCTCACGACCCGTCTCAGAGAGCCAACGGTTTCCTGACTCTTGCAGGCGGTATCATCATTACCTTTGCAAAGGAAATCCTTACCCTTATTACCGGTTAAGAGAACACAGTTATCAAACGGGGCATACCTGGCATTTCAGGTATGCCCCTAATCTTAAAGGAGGTGCAAACAGATGAGTGATAACTGGGTAGTTCAGAACCTCGAAAATGCCCTTGAAACTTGGAACAGCAAGCTATCGGAAATATGGCAGTTGCTAACCACTTCGCCGCAACAGTTCAAAGGCGGCAGTATTTGGTCGGTAATGGTGAATATCAACGGAGCAGTTCAGGCTATCGGTCTTGCCCTGCTTGTTCTGTTTTTTGTTGTCGGTGTGGTTCGCACCTGCGGAAGTTTTACCGATGTAAAGAAACCGGAACACGCATTAAAGCTGTTTATCCGCTTTGCCATTGCCAAAGGTGTGATTACCTACGGGCTGGAGCTTATGCTTGCCCTGTTCGACATCGTACAAGGTACGATTTCAACCATTATGACATCTGCGGGATTCGGTACGCCCAATCAAACAACCTTACCTGCTGAAATGGTAACAACCATTGAAAGCTGCGGATTTTTTGAGAGTATCCCATTGTGGGCGGTTACTCTTATCGGCGGACTGTTTATCACGGTCTTGTCGTTCATTATGATAATGACGGTGTACGGACGATTTTTCAAGCTGTATATGTACACTGCTCTCGCTCCGATACCGCTTTCCACATTTGCCGGAGAACCGTCGCAGAATGTGGGTAAGAGCTTTATAAAGAGCTACTGTGCCGTTTTGCTTGAGGGAGCAGTAATTGTACTTGCTTGTATTATCTTCTCCCTATTTGCTTCTACGCCGCCGGTAGTGAACCCTGACGCAGCAGCCGTTACTCAGGTATGGGCATATATCGGCGAACTGGTATTCAATATGCTTGTGCTTGTCGGTGCGGTTAAGATGAGCGACCGAATTATCCGTGAAATGATGGGCTTATAACGGGAGGTTCTCTGATGAAGAAAAACAAGAAAAATAATGATAGATGGCAGGGCTATACGCCTGCCGACTGCGACTGCAAATATTGTGTGTACTACGGAGGAAAGAAAAACGGCAATGTGATTTGCCTTGCGGACACCTGCGTCTGCTCTGATGAAATCCGTCACGCAAAACAAGCATATCGCAGAGAAAGGAGCTTTTGATGGAAGTCAAAATTAACCGAGAGATACGAAATTATACAGAGTCAATGTTTTTTGGACTGTCGCTCAGACAGTTCATTTTTTCTGTTCTTGCCTGTGCGGTAGCGGTAGGACTTTACTTCCTCCTAAAACCGTACCTCGGAACAGAAACCGTATCGTGGGTGTGCATTTTGGGAGCTGCCCCTTTTGCGGCTCTCGGCTTTGTGAAATACAACGGAATGACGGCTGAGAAATTTATATGGGCGTGGATAAAGTCCGAGTTCCTTATGCCGAAAAAGCTGGTCTTTCATTCCACCAACACCTATTACGAATTGATGAAACCGACAATCGAACAAAAACAGAAGGAGGCTTATAAGAACAATGATTAAAACCCTTACAAACCTGTTAAAGCAGGACAAAGAAAAGTTTGTAGTACCAAAGGGCGTACAGGATTGTATTCCCATTACCGCCATTTATGACGACGGTATTTTCCGTGTGGGCAAGGACAAGTATTCCAAGAGCTTCAAGTTCACGGATATTAACTTTGCCGTAGCAAGCCGTGAGGACAAGGAAGCAATGTTCCTTGAATACTCCGAGCTTCTCAACTCTCTTGACAGCGGAGCTACTACAAAGCTGACTATCAACAACAGACGGCTTAACCGTTTGGACTTTGAGAAAACCATTCTTATCCCCGAAACCGGCGATGAGCTTGATGTTTACCGAGAGGAATATAACAAAATGCTTCTCGACAAGGCGACCGGTGCAAATGCGATCGTTCAGGATAAGTATGTTACTATCTCCATCAACAAAAAGAGCGTGGAGGACGCAAGAACCTATTTTGCCCGTGTCGGTGCTGACCTGATTGCCCACTTTGCAAGACTCGGAAGCAAATGTGTGGAGCTTGAAACCGATGAAAGGCTGAGAATTGTCCACGATTTCTTCCGTGTCGGGGAGGAAACCGCCTACCACTTCAATATTAAGGAAACGAGAAAAAAGGGACACGATTTCAAGGATTATGTTTGCCCGGATACAATGGAATTTGAAAAGGACTACTTCAAAATGGGAAACCGTTACGGGAGAGTCCTTTTTCTTCGTGAGTACGCTTCCTATATCAAGGACAGTATGGTAGCTGAGCTTACCGACCTGAACCGCAACCTGATGATGTCCATTGACATCGTACCTGTTCCTACCGATGAAGCGGTGCGAGAAGCAGAGAGCAGACTGCTTGGGGTTGAGACGAATATAACCAACTGGCAGAGAAAGCAGAATCAGAACAATAACTTTTCCGCTACCGTTCCGTATGATATGGAACAGCAGAAAAAGGAAATGAAGGAGTTCCTTGATGACCTTACCACTCGTGATCAGCGAATGATGTTCGCTGTACTCACTATGGTTCATACTGCGGACTCCAAAGAACAGCTTGATAACGACACCGAAGCTCTGCTTACTACGGCAAGAAAGCATTTGTGCCAGTTTGCCGTTCTCAAGTATCAGCAGATGGACGGACTGAATACGGCTATGCCCTTTGGAACACGCAAGATTGACGCATTCAGAACCCTTACCACAGAAAGCCTTGCGGTCTTTATTCCGTTCAGGGTTCAGGACATTTACCACGAAAACGGCATTTACTACGGTCAGAATGTTATCAGCAAAAATATGATTATCGCCGACCGCAGACAGCTACTCAACGGTAACTCCTTTATTCTCGGCGTATCCGGCGGCGGTAAATCCTTTGCGGCAAAGGGAGAGATTGAAAATATCATTCTTTCCTCCAACGCAGATGTTATTATCATCGACCCTGAGCGAGAGTATTCTCAGCTTGTTAAGGCACTCGGCGGTGAAATCATCAATATTTCCGCTACTTCTCCGAGCCATATCAATGCAATGGATATGAACAAGGAATACGGCGACGGTGCAAACCCGGTTATCCTGAAATCCGAGTTCATTATGTCCCTTTGCGAACAGCTTATCGGCGGCACAAACCTCGGAGCAAAGCAGAAGTCTATCATTGACCGTTGTACGGCGAGCGTTTACCGAGACTATCAGCAGAGAGGATATACCGGTACTGTTCCTACCTTGCAGGATTTTCGTGCGGAGCTTTTGAAACAGGACGAGCCGGAAGCAAAGGAAATCGCCCTTGCTATTGAGCTGTTTACTCACGGTTCTTTGAATACCTTTGCAAAGCCAACCAATGTTGATACGGATAACCGACTTATCTGTTATGACATTCTTGACCTCGGCAAGCAGCTTATGCCTATCGGTATGCTTGTCGTCCTCGACTCTATTCTGAACCGTATTACACAGAACCGTGCTAAAGGTAAGCAGACCTTTATCTTCATTGATGAAATCTACCTCCTGTTCCAGCACGAGTATTCTGCAAACTTCCTGTTTACGCTTTGGAAGCGTGTAAGAAAGTACGGCGCTTATGCCACCGGCATTACACAGAATGTGGACGACCTTTTGCAGAGCCATACGGCGAGAACTATGCTTGCAAACAGCGAGTTTTTGATTATGCTCAATCAGGCGTCAACCGACAGAATTGAGCTTGCCAAGCTCCTTAACATTTCCGACCTCCAGCTTTCATATATCACGAATGTTGACGCAGGACACGGACTGATTAAGGTCGGCAGTTCGCTTGTGCCGTTTGCAAACAAGTTCCCGAAGAATACGAAGCTGTATAAGCTGATGACAACCAAACCGGGCGAGGGTGTATAACCCTTGCCCTATTCTGTAAATGAGAAAGGAAACACCTATGAAAAACAAAATCTATATTGCCATAATCTGTGCTTTCAGCATTGTATTTGCCGTCAGTTCAGGTTTTCTCATCAAGCACTATTGCGACTCTGCAAAGCAGGCTGAGATGTACGACAATCTGATTGAGGTTGTGGAGACCGAGCCTGAAGAAACTAAAGAGCCGATGAACTACTCCGAAGAAAAGACCTTTATCCCGGAGTATCAGGAGCTTTATCTGCAAAACAACGATATGGTCGGCTGGATTAAGGTTGAGGACACAAAAATCAATTATCCCGTTATGCAGTCAAAGGACAACCCGAACTTCTATCTGAAGCACGGCTTTGATAAGGCATACACCGACTACGGCTGTCCTTATGTTCAGGAAAACTGCGATATGGAACTGCCAAGCGACAATATCATTATCTACGGTCATCATATGAACGACGGCTCTATGTTCGCCGGTCTTATGAAATTCAAGGACAAGAGCTTTTGGGAAAAGCACAAAACAGTATCCTTTGATACGCTGACCGACAGACAGACCTATGAAGTAATTGCCGTGTTCAAAACCGTAGTATATACGGATAGTCCCGACAGCTTCAAATATTATCAGTTCGTCAATGCGGACACCGCCGAGGATTTCACTGCCTATGTTGAGAAGTGCAAGAAACTGTCGCTTTACGAAACCGGCATAACCGCCGAATACGGCGACAAGCTCCTGACCCTTTCCACCTGTGAGTATTCCCGGACAAACGGCAGACTTGTTGTAGTGGCGAAGCTCATTAACGAATAACACAACAAGTGGTTCAGCCTGCATAGGAAGGAGGGATTGTATGGCTGATATTAAAACGAAAGACAATGCAAAAGGTACGATACGAACCATAGATAAGGCTGCCGTTGCAACCCAACGAATGAAGCAGGCGTATATCGCAACCAAAGAAAAGGCGGAGCGGTCGGTAAATGCTAACAGCAGTTCAGCCGAGGAATACGCTTCCGATAAGCTGGAAAGCGGTATTGACGAGGTGGTTCACGATGGTGCTTATGCGTTTGACAAGGCGGGACGAAAGGGACTTGAAACCACAAAAGAGAATATCCGCACCGCAAAGGACGGTATTCAGCGTTTCAAGCAACAGCGAGCCGAGCAGTCTTTACGAAAACAGGCTTCGCATAACACAAGCTCTGCGATTAAGACTGTTGACAAGGCGGAAAAGACCATAAAGCAGTCTGCCACTTCCTCCGGAAAGAAAACCATTAAGTTTGCCGGAAAAGAAGCAACCAAAACCGCACAGAAATCAGTTAAGACGGCTGAACAGACTGCAAAGACTGCGATAAAAACCAGTCAGCAAGCGGCAAAAGCGGCACAGAAAACAGCTCAGGCGACAGTTAAGGCTTCGCAGAAAGCGGCACAGGCGGCAAAAGCCACAGCCAAAGCAACTGCCGCTACGATTAAAGCCGCAGCCAAAGCCACTGTTGCCGCAGTAAAAGCAATCATAGCGGCGGTAAAAGGTCTTGTTGCCGCCATCGCTGCCGGCGGTTGGGTTGCGGTGGTAGTTATTATTGTTCTATGCCTTGTCGCATTAATTGCGGGTTCTGTGTTCGGTATCTTCTTTTCGGGAGAGGATTCCGGCACGGGAATGTCAATGCAGACAGTCGTTCAGGAAATCAATCAGGAATATGATGACCGATTGGAACAGGAAAAGAACTCTGTAAGCTATGATGTGCTTGAAATGAGTGGAAGCCGAGCTGTGTGGAAAGAGGTTCTTGCGGTCTATTCTGTTAAAGTAAATACCGACCCTGATAATCCGATGGAGGTTGCCACGGTTGACGAAACCAAGAAGCAGCTACTGTCGGATATTTTTTGGGAGATGAACGATATTTCTTCCCAAACGGAAACGAAAACCCATACCGAAATCGAGGAAAGCGACGACGGACACGGCAATATCGTACAGACTGAAACCACGGTAACCGAAACATTTCTGTATATCACGGTAACGCACAAGACTGTTGATGAAATGGCGGCTATGTACGGCTTTAATCAAGAGCAGAAAGATTATCTTGCCGAGCTGCTAAAGGACGAAAACAACCAGCTATGGTCGCAGGTACTTTACGGTATCGGATACAGCGACGACCAAATCGTAACGGTTGCTCTGTCTCAGGTAGGTAATGTAGGCGGTCAGCCTTACTGGTCTTGGTACGGATTTGACTCCCGTGTAGAATGGTGTGCCTGCTTCGTTTCTTGGTGTGCCAACGAGTGCGGATATATCGACGCCGGTATTATTCCGAAATATGCCGGCTGTGTAAACGGCGTTCAATGGTTCAGAGACCGAGGACAATGGGCAGACGGTTCGTATGAACCTTCGCCCGGTACAATCATCTTCTTTGACTGGGAGGGCGACGGTGTGACAGACCACACCGGTATCGTTCAGAAATGCGAGAACGGTACAGTCTATACCGTTGAGGGCAACTCAGGCGACACTTGCAGAACCAAAACATACACGGTTGGTAGCTCAGTTATCTACGGATACGGTATTCCGGCATATTAAAAAAAGATGGCTGCTCGTTTGAGTAGCCATCAAGTACATTATTCAAAATCGTTGTTGGGCATCATATTTAACGGATTTTGCTTCATAAATTTGATACCTCATTTTTTTGATTATTTGATGTGTCCATATTATCCAGCCCTATACGATGGGCTGTTATCAAATTGTTATCGGTGGTGATAACGGGGGGTAGCAGGGTTGTTGTTTTCTCTGGTGGTTTACAACTACATTTTACCACGAAAGGCAGGGAAATGCAATAACCATCCTTGCTGTGGCGTATCAAGGAATCTTACTGAACATATGGCGCACCTTATCCAAACGGCTGTTTGGACGACGGGGCTGGATGATTGGCTCGCCGACAGTGGCCTGATACCCTTTCAGTTCCGTCAGGCACACACTCCGCCCGTTGGTGTAAAAGGCCAAATCAGTACGGTATGCCTGTATGCAACGGGCGGGAATCTCGCCAGTAAAGACAACTTCATCCTTTTTTATCTGGGCCGTTTCGATGGTGGCACAGTATTTCGGCGCATCATGATAAGCCCTGGAAAGGTATTCCTGGGGCGCATAGAGGGTGAAGGAGAGATAAGGTTCCAGCAACTGCGTCCCAGATTTCTTCAATGCCTGTTCCAATACAATCGGGGCCAATGAGCGGAAGTCCGCCGGCGTACTGACCGGGCTATAGTAAAGTCCGTATTCAAAGCAAATCTTACAGTCCGTTACGTTCCAGCCACACAAGCCTTGCCCCAAACCGTAACGGATACCATCCATGACAGCGTTTTGAAAACTCTGGTTCAGGTATCCCAGGGAAACCCGGCTCTCGTATTTTACACCGGAGCCAAGCGGGAGCGGTGTAACAGACAGTCCGATAGATGCCCAAAACGGGTTAGGCGGCACCTCGATATGGATGGTGTGACTGGCCACTTTGAGCGGCCGCTCTAAATAAATGACGGTGGGTTCCTTCACTGCTGTTTCAATCTTGTATTTTTCCGTCAGCAAAGCGGAAACAACCTCCAACTGCATCCGACCCAAAAAAGAAAGAATGATCTCATGGGTGGTGGAATCCACCTCGTAGTGCAAAAGCGGGTCAGTATCCGCAATTTGCGTAAGAGCGTCCAGCAACCGGTCTCTTTGCTCTGCCGTTTTTGGCGTAATCGTCGTCCGCAGCATAGGGAAGGGAACATCACTCCACATTTCACGAGGAAGTTGGGTTTTGTCCCCCAATATATCGTTTAATCTCAAGCTGTCGCTGGGAAGGATGACAATTTCGCCCTTATGGGCGGTGTCTGTCCGAACAATTTCCCCTTTGGATGGAATACGCATCTCTGTGATTTTCAGCTTTTCTCTCCCGGCCAGGGCCACCGTATCCCGCAGGCGCAGCGTTCCGCTGTATAACCGTAGATAGACACGCCGCTGGCCGCAATCGGTGTACTCAACCTTGAAAACGCTGCCGCATAGGGCGGCGCCCCCCTGTTCCCCAATCGGTTGGAACAGCCCTGTCACCGCATCCATCAACGGTTGAATGCCAAGGCCATTTTTGGCGCTGCCATGATAGACTGGGAACAGGGAGGCGTCTTGAACCCGCTGCTGTTCCTCCCGCGCAAGTTTTTCCCGGCTGATTGGTTCTCCTGCGATATACTTTTCCAATAATTCATCGTTATTTTCGATGACCGCATCCCATGCTTCTATGTCGGTATTTTCCTCCAGGACTATTTCCGGGGACAGCGACACCGTCTGCTTGATGATAATATCGGCGGAGAGCTTATCCCGAACAGACTGAACCACGCTCTGCAAATCAACGCCAGCCTGGTCGATCTTGTTGATAAAGATAACGGTGGGAATGTTCATTTTCCGCAGGGCATGGAACAGAATACGGGTCTGGGCCTGCACGCCATCTTTAGCGGAGATCACCAAGATGGCCCCATCTAAAACAGCCAAAGAGCGGTACACCTCCGCCAAAAAATCCATGTGGCCGGGCGTATCCACAATGTTAACTTTACATCTGTGCCACTGGAAGGAAGTGACTGCCGCTTGAATGGTAATCCCACGCTGCCGCTCCAAAAACATGGTGTCCGTCCTCGTTGTCCCTTTTTCGACGCTCCCCGGTTCTGAAATGGCTCCGCTGGCATATAGCAGGCTCTCCGTCAAGGTCGTCTTTCCAGCGTCTACATGGGCAAGAATTCCAATATTGATTATTTTCATGTGATTGTCCTCCCTTTACAGCCCCAAAGGGCATAAAAATCCCCAGCAGTAAAATACTTTTACCACTGGGGATTATAAGTTGCGGACATACACATATACAGCATACACCTGTTTGTGATTGCTGTTTTTGGGGA
>CALGRR010000095.1 GCA_937880805.1 uncultured Clostridia bacterium | reverse complement strand
CGTTTGTATTAACACCACGTTTTGCATCGCCTTTGTGTATATAGCAATGCAGACATCCTTCACTGCATTTTTTACAACCTCGCCACGGATTCCACATAGCCATAATAAACACTTCTCCAACTTCTTATTTATCTATCTCTTTTTCTTCGGCATAGGAAGTTCATCATACATAGCACTGAAAAGTACTGCAAGGAAATCTCTGTTGTCCACATCATCGACGAGCAGCATTTCTTTTGCACCCTCATACGGCAATTCAAATGTTGCATCGGGCATAAGATCAACAGCTGATTTGACGGGTTTTACAAGCAGTCTGTCATCATATATGCCGCCGACGATTTTGCCTCGATAGTAGAGGATATATTCACCCATCATCGCTCTGTATGTTACATCATCCAGTTCGGATAACAGTTCTAAAATGGATTCCAGATATTCCTTACTTGAAGCCATAATGTACCTCGTAAAAATTTTTATCATCTTAATCATATCACAGATAGCCTGAAAATTCCACCATGTTTTTTGTTCCGTTCATATACAAAGGTACCGATATATCTGCACACATGGAAATGATTAGATCGGTCTTAATTGCCCCGCTTCGTGTGGGGCTTTTCTTTTTGTTCCGCTTACTTGGATTTGTTATAAAATTTTTCTCCAACCTTTGGAACATTTTGGCTTTCTTGTGTCGTATATGGTTGGAGGGCAAAATCATTATCAAAAAAGGAGTGAAAATTATGCAAACTTCAAACGACTCTCTTATTCTCGGTATTGACCACGGATACGGGAATATCAAAACAGCAAATAAGACTTTCTCAACGGGTGTTTATGTGAGTGACACCGAGCCCGCTTTCAAAGAAAATTTGCTTACGTGGAACGGTAAATACTACACAATCGGTGAAGGTCACAAGGAGTTCGTTGCCGACAAAATACAGGATATGGATTACTATGTTCTGACCTTGGCAGCTGTCGCTTACGAGCTTCGTGCACGTGGACTGCGTGAGGCTAAAGTTCACTTGGCGGCAGGTCTTCCTCTGACTTGGCTCACTGCACAGAAGGAAGCTTTCCGCAGCTACCTTTTGCAGAACAAAGAGGTTGAATTCAGCTTCAACGGCATTGACTACAGGGTCGAGTTTACGGGTGCGGATATTTTTCCGCAGGGATTTGCCGCTATTGCGGACAGAATTCACGAATTCAGCGGAACAAATATGCTCTGCGATATCGGCAACGGTACGATGAACGTTATGCTTATCAATGAGAAGAAACCCGAAAACCGAAGATGCTTCACGGAGAAATTCGGCACTCAGCAATGCGTGATTCAGGCAAAAGAAGATATGATGCGCACTCACCACGCAACGGTTGATGAATCTGTTATCACCCGTGTGCTTCGTTTCGGCAAAGCGGATATTGCGGATGAATTTCTTGAAACGATTACGAAATCCGCAAAGAACTATGTTGCCGAGATCTTCCGCAATCTTCGCGAACACGGCTACGACCCGAGAATGATGCGACTGACGGTTGTGGGCGGTGGCGGATGCCTGATTAAGAATTTTGCCGACTGCGACAAATCACGAATTACCGTTATTGATGATATCCGTGCAACCGCAAAGGGTTATGAACGGCTTGCAACGAGGCAACGAAAAAGAAGTGGCAACAAATGAATATCAAGAAAATATCCGTGCGATTTAACCTTGATAAAGAAGCTGACAGCAAAGCTTGGCACTATCTTCGCTCTGTCAAAGGTCAGTCATACACTGAAACAGTAATCAATGCTCTGTTGAATCACGACCTGGCTGACCTCATTGAAGAAAAATTTGTCGGTATGAAACTTCAGGCACCAACCGAAGAAAAACAAATAAGCGAGATTGAACAAGCGGAAAATGATGATATCGTCTTCAATTTCCTCGACAGCTTTTAGTGACGGCATTTTTGCCGTCACTTTTGCTTTCCTCAAAAAACTATGACGGCACTTTTGCCGTCACGCCGAAACGGACTGTTTTGATAACCGCCCTCCTAAACGAAACAGTCCGCTTCATTTTGAGAAACGGATAAATCCGAAAAATATCTGTTTCTTCAGTCTTAGCAAGCATTGGATTTATTGTAATAAATCCGCTTGCGGGGTATACCCCGAGAAATCCAAAAAGAAAGGAGTAAATCAAATGCAGAAAAGAATCCACCGAGTAACAGTTTGCCTTACAGAGGAAGAACACATCAGGCTCAATGAGATGTGTAAGGCAACCGGACTCACAATGTCAAAGCTGATAAGATTTCTGCTCAGCGGCTATTTACCTGCACAGGCTCCTCCTGCCGAGTATGCTGTGCTGATAAAAGAACTGCGTGCAGTCGGCAACAATCTTAATCAGCTTGCAAGAATCGTCCATTCGGGCGGTTATCTCAACACTGCCGAGCTTGAGAAAGCCTGCAAAAGCTTCAATGAGGTTTCGGAAAAGGTTGACGAAGCCTTTGCACCTAAAAGAGCATGGCAGTAACTAAAATATTCCCCGTAAAAGGCAGGATTGGCAAATGTATCAACTATGTAATGAATCCCGAAAAGACTATTGAAGCTGACGGGTGGAGTTATGTTGACGGCATCAACACCGTTCCCGAAACAGCGGAGAAAAGTATGATGTCTGTGAAGCGACGCTACGGAAAAGAGAACGGGATAACGGCTTATCACGTAATTCAGTCCTTTGCACCCGGTGAGGTTACACCCGAAACGGCACACGAAATTGGAATCAAACTCGCCGAGAAAATGTGGGGCGACAGGTTTGAGGTTGTTGTTTCAACGCACCTTGACCACGAGCATATCCACAACCACTTTGTTTTCAACTCCGTATCGTTTGTTGACGGTAAGAAGTATAACGACGATAAAAGAAATCTTTACAGACTGCGTGAGGTATCCGATGAGCTTTGCAAGGAATACAAATTGTCGGTTGTTATGAATCCGAAAAAGTCAAGAGGTATTCCGTATAACGAGTATATGAACGAAAAGAATATGAAGCTTACCAAAAATGCGATTATCAAAACCGAAATTGACGAAACGATACTCACATCAATAAGCCGAAAGGACTTTTTCAATCAGATGAAAAAGAAGGGATACACCTTTAATTTCACAAGCCGATACTCAACGGTTTATCACCCTGCGTTCAAACGGGCAACAAGACTTATAACTCTCGGTGATGATTATGTTCCCGTAAATCTGATAAAACGCATTGACGAAAGCTGGCGCAGATACCCTGTTAATATTCCGCCGCAGGATAACCTTTATAAACAGTATATCGGTGACGAGCCGACAGTCGGTTATGCACAGACCTATGTGCGGTTTATAACCATTGTTGAAGCGGTGAGGAAAAGACCGGATAACAACAGAGTTGCGGTTAAATACCTTGCCGATGAAATACGCAAGCTTAACAGGCTCGTTGAACAGCAAAACCTTTTGTGCGGTAACGATATTGAAACCCCGGAACAGCTTGAAGCCTACAAGCAAGGCTGTAAGGATGAGATTGCAGAGTTAAGTGAGGCGAGAAATATTCTGCGAAGCAAGCTGAAAACTGCTCAGAACCACGGTGATGAAAATGAAGAGCGAGAGCTGAAAGGGTATATTTCAGATCTTACCGGAAGGATGAAAATACTGAGAAAAAATATTACCGTTTGCGAAAGGATTGAACAGAAGAAGCCTGAAATCGACGAGAAGCTTCAGGACATCAAAGAAATTTACCAGCCAACCAGAAATAAAAATTATGAAAGGAGCCGTTAATATGGCAAACAGAAAATTAAAATCTGCGGTTAACATACCGCTTGAAAAAATCCGTCCCTTTGAGGGACACCCCTACAAGGTTCTTGATAACGAGGAGATGAACACCCTGATTGAAAGCATACAGGAGCAGGGCATTCTATCACCGCTTATCGTAAGACCGCTTGAAAATACAGAGGATGAATACGAGCTTATCTCGGGACACCGCAGACTGAGGGCAGCACAGAAGGCAGGGGCAAAAAATGTTCCTGTCTTTATTTATGCCGTCAGCCGTGATGAAGCCGCAATAATGCTCGTGGACAGCAACCTGCACAGAGAACATATCTTGCCTTCTGAAAAAGCTTTTGCTTATAAGCTTAAGTTGGAGGCTCTTAAACATCAAGGTAAAACTTCGTGCCAACTTGGCACGAAGTTGAGAACAGATGAAGAAATAGCAGAAGACACAAACGATAGTGCAAGACAAATACAGCGCTATATCCGTCTGACATATCTCATCCCCGAGCTGCTTGACCTTGTTGACGAGGGCAGAATCGCTCTCACTCCCGCAGTTGAGCTGTCTTATCTTACCGAAGAACAGCAATACAGTCTGCTCGGCACGATTGAGGTTGAGGACAGAACGCCGTCACTTTCGCAGGCGGTACGATTTAAAAAGCTCAGTCAGGCAGGTCAGCTGACCGATGAACTCATTGATTCAATAATGCAGGAGGAAAAGGCAAATCAGCGTGAAATGTTCCGCATCCCAATGGAGCGTTTGCTAAAGGCTGTGCCCGATTTGAAGCCGAGTCAGGTTGAGGATTTCATCATCAAAGCCATTGTTTACTATCAGAAACACTTGGACAGAAGAAAGGACAAGGGTGCGAGATAATCCGCACATTTGTAAAGGAGGTTTGTAATGAGTAATATTGATATAAATAAAATAAGCAATGATCCCGAATACTGTTTTGCGGCTTTGAAGCTCATTGAACAATTATTCAGGGACGGCAAAATACCGGAATATATGTTTCACAATATACTGAAAGACTATGCGGATATTGTGGACGAAAGCAAGTTCATCAAAGGAAATCACAATCAGACAAAGGAGGACACAATATGATAAATTCAGATTTCGGAAAGCGACGGGTAGTAATCTATGCCCGAGTTTCCACAGACCACAAAGAGCAGCTGTCGGCGCTCGAGAATCAACTGGATTGGCATGAGCCGATTCTCAAGGCAAGACCCGAATGGGAGCTCGTTGACAGATATATTGACGAGGGTATCACGGGCACATCTGCCGAGAAAAGACCGCAGTTTATGAAAATGATAAGAGATGCCAAGAAAAAGAAGTTCGATTTGATTATCACCCGTGAGGTCTCACGTTTTGCCCGTAACACGGTTGATACCCTGCAGTACACCCGTGAACTCAAGGCGATGGGTGTTGAGGTTTTCTTCATAAACGATAACATCAAAACCTTTGACGGTGACGGCGAATTGCGACTGACCATTATGGCAACTCTTGCGCAAGACGAAAGCCGAAAAACATCGGTGAGAGTTAAAAGCGGTCAGCAGACATCAATGGAGAACGGCGTGTTCTACGGCAACGGCACTATTCTCGGCTACAGGCGAGTTGAAAAACTGCTTGAAAACAACAAAAAGCACGTGGACTTTTTTATCGACCCCGTGCAGGCTGAAACGGTAAAGCTGATTTATGAAATGTATCTTGAAGGTCACGGACTTATGCAGATAAAGAATGAGCTTGAACGCAGAGGCTACAAAACCGCAACGGGTAAAAGCAGGTGGTATGAAACGGTAATATCCAACGTTCTGAAAAACTCGTTTTACTGCGGTATCATCACCTACCACAAGGAATATACGCCCGATTACCTGACACAGAAAAAGGTTAAAAACTACGGTGAAATCGACCTTGTGCAGGTAAAGGGCAGACACGAGCCGATTGTATCGGTAGAAGATTATGAAAGGGTGCAGGCAATTATGGCAAGCAAAACAGCTCAATGCAAAATGAACGCAAAGAAAAGAAGTCTGATGATTGGCAGAAGACCAAGAACTACCGTGTGGGGTAAGCTGCTCATCTGCGAATGCGGTCACAAGTTTAACACAAGAAACTGGTACAGAACGGCAACACAGTCAAACATCGGTTATCAGTGCTATGATTCCGTGCGGACAGGCTCTTATGAAAGCAGAAAAAGGAAGGGTCTGCCGCTTGAGGGTATCTGCCGTACCCCGATGATACCCGAATGGAAGCTGCAGTTGATGGCAAACCACATCTTCCGCAACTATCTTATGCAAAGGGACAAGGTGTTGGCGCTTGCCAACTCAATGCTCGAAGCACATATCGGCGACACGGGAGAAACAGTCGATTACGAAGAGATTATCGAGCAGAAGAAACGGCAGCTCGCAAAGCACAACCGAAAGCTCGATAACTATATTGAAATGAGGGCGGAGGGTGATATTGATAAGGACTCGTTCACACAAAAAACCTCGGAGCTCAGAGCCGAAATAAGGAAGCTGAGTGACGAGATTGAAGCACTTGAAGACAAGCAGAACGACGAGCCTGAAATTGTGGATTACAAAGAAAAGCTGACGGTGCTTCAATATGCTCTTGTGCAGTACACAAATCCCGATGAAAACGACATACCCGAAAGCATAATTGAAGCCTTTGTTGAGAAGATTGTGGCAAAGAAAGACGGCTTTGATTGGTACCTGAGATTTGACGGCGACCCGAACGATCCGCTTCACCTGAAAACTGAGGGCAGAAGGCGCCAAAACAGCTCTGTATCAACGGTTGGGGGACACCTCCCAACCACTCCTTTCGGAGACGCAGGCAGCTATCAAAGGTTGATGGAGAAAGGTTCTTTGAAGATTGCCGAGTTAACAATCGGATATGAGTATGCACTGAAGTTTATCTGTGAACATTACCCTGAAAAAAGCCGAGTTAATCATTGGCATGATGTCAAAATAAACCTTTATATCTAAAAATTGACTCCCTCTGTCGTTTCCGACAGAGGGAGTCTTTGCGTTGTTTGTAACAAAGACAACCCCTGGCTATGCCAGGGGGATAAAAAAGCTTTTA
>CALGRR010000094.1 GCA_937880805.1 uncultured Clostridia bacterium | reverse complement strand
TAAGGATAGGCTCCGCCTATGACCGAATATATAATGGGCAAGGGCGAAGCCCTTCCGCAACTCTGCACTCACCACTCAAAGCGCAGAACCTTCATTACAAATTACAAATACCAAATTATATAGAATTCTCACTTTCCGAGAGTTATTCCCGTTATCAGATGTGGTATTCTCTCTGACGGTTTTGTAGAATAAACCTGCAATAAAAATGGAGGTTATTTTATGGAAAAGAAAACAATCGGTTCTTTCATTTCGGTTTTAAGAAAAGCGAACGGAATGACGCAAAAGCAGCTTGCCGAAATGCTTAATGTTTCAGATAAAACCGTAAGCCGCTGGGAGCGTGACGAAAGTGCACCTGACCTTACCCTCATTCCCGTTATTGCCGAGATTTTCGGAGTGACATCGGATGAGCTGTTGAGGGGCGAAAAAGCTTCAAAAGAAGTTTCTTATGAAAACACTAATGAAGCAAAAAAAGAAAAGCAGCTCAGAAGAATTGCCGAAGCAGGCAAAACGAAATTATCTGTGAGGAGCATTATTTCCATCGGCATTGCCGTTACGGGTCTGATTGCCGCGATGATAGCAAACTTCGGTTTTAACCGTGCACAAATCGGATTTTTTATATGCTGCATTTTTATAGTTGCTTCCGTAATATGTGAAACTGTTTTTACAATTCTTGCTTTTTCTTCGGTTAATACGCAGGATTATGAAGAAGAAACCGTTAACGGATGCAGAAAAAAGTTTTTTGATTTAACCTGCTTAACATTTTACATTATAGCCCTTTTATTTGTAGCTTCCCTGCCCTTGGTTCTTAATCCTATCGGCACGGGCTATTTCGGAATTCTTTGGGAAACCTGGGGATTTTACGGTCTTATATATACCGCCGCCGCTGCTCTTATTTGCTGCGTTTTCAATGTATTTATCAGAAAATATGCAATAAACAAAGGCATTTTCTTTGTTGACGAAGCCGAGGCGATAAAAATAAAACACATAAGCAAGCTTACTCTTCGTTCGCTCGTCTGTTATTTAATTGTTCTTGCAATAACGGTTGTTTCCCATATTGCATTGAACGGAATTATTCCCACAACATTTTTTGCAGAGGGAACGGTTTTTGAAAACTACAACGATTTCAAAGCTTTTATGGAAACCGATATGCCCGATGATTCTTATGCCGAAATGACGATGATAGCTACACAGACGATACCTGTTCCAAACTATGAAGATGCTTCGGATTCGGAAGAAATAATCTATTATGACGATTACGGCAATGAGATTTCCGAAGAAGAGGCGTTGACAGAATATGTTTATGACAAAGACGGTCATATTCTTTGCAGATATATTAACCGAAACGGCACGGTAAGAAGCATTGAATATAACCATTCAGCAGAGGATTTGCTTCCCGTAACGGTTTACACCAACGAGCAATGGCATAATGCAAGAAGACAGATAGATATATTCAACACAATGTTTATTGCCGCTTATTGCATTGAGCTTGCTGCAACGGTTTTGATTTATATTATAAAACGAAGAAAGATAAAATAAAAAATATCCGTTACATCGCTGTGATGTAACGGATAATCTTTTATTCAAAAGCTTTTAAGGATTCATCGTCGCCCGAAACCATAAACTGCGGATATTTTTCGTTTGCTCCCGCACGGATATCCCCTTTCTCGCTGAGAAGCCAGATAAAGAATTCGCTGTAATCCGTGCCGTAGCTTGCCGCAACATGCGGTGCACCTTTTATAATATAAGTGTGCTCGGGGAAAAGTGCGGTTGAGAGATCAACCACTCTGTCGGGTGAAAGAAGCCCGGGATTTTTTGCAACATAGTCGTCACCGAGTGTTTCGCCGAATTTTGCAACGGTTGCGTAGCCCGACATCTGATATGTTTCAAGAACGGCATCACCGTTGAAATCGCAGTTTTTATAAACGGGAGCACAAGGGCTGTCATAAGCCGCAACAATCGCAACGCCCACTCCGTCATCAATCATATTCTGAATAAGCTGAGTTCTGCCCGCCATCATAGCCTGAAGGTCGGCTGTTTTTGCGATGAATTCAGAATATTCAGCCTTTTTATCTTTGAATATATAGTCTACGGCAGCATCATAATCCTCTGCCTGCACCATTCCCCACATCGGAAGAACACAGCCGAAAACGGGGAAGAGAACCTTTTCGTAAGCATCGTCCTCATAGTTTTCAAGAATCCAATCGGAAAGCTTTTCTGCCAGACTGAAAACACCGATTTTATAAAGTGCCTTCATTGCGAATTTACCTATTCCGCTGTCTTTAACCAAATCGGCAAGAAAGGCATAAAGATTATCTGCAGTTATTGAAATCTGACCGCTGAGAAGGTCGGAGGCTACCTGAGAACCGCAGAAAGCAGATGACATAAAGAGGCACTTGTTGAGTCTTTCGTATCCGTATTCGGTTATATATGCAACGGTCATAACGCCGCCGAGGCTTGCACAGGCAAGGTTTACCTTATCGTGACCGGTTGTTTCGCATATATCCTCAATCATTGCATTGATTTTATCGGAAATAATAAACGGGTCAATTCGCCAGTCATAATTAAAATAATATGTATGGTCGCCGCCGAATTCATCAATGCAGGCATGCACCATTCCGAACTCACTCGGAATGCCCTCGCAAAGATTCTCGTAGCTGCCCGCACTTTCAGGATATTCGATTGTGCCCGTATTATAAGGCGAATAGCCCTTATCATCAATCTGCAAGCCCTTGAAAATATCGGCAACGCAGTCAAGAACAACCTCCATTGCGGCATCGATGCTGAACCTTGTTATACCCGTAAATATTGCTTTGAATACGCTTTTAACAATATTGCCCGCATCAACATTAATGGCGGGTGCCTGATTTTCAGTGCCTACATCCGTATAAAGACCGCCGAAGTCCATACCTCTTACAATGATAACGGGAACATTTTCACATTCCGCAGGGTTATGCTCATTATCTTGCTGTGCAAATGCAGGCATCACCATAGAAAATGCCATTACAATCGCAAGCATAATGCTGATTATTCTTTTCATTTTATTCTTCCTTTCAGACAAGCACGAGCTTGCCGTCTTTTTCTGCAATTTCAAACAGCACGGGTCTTTCAAGAGGATTTTCATTCGGAGAATGAAGAATAAGATATTTTTTGCCGTCAAAGGCATCAAAAATCATTCCGTGGCCTCCGTTACCCTCAAAAAGAGGAGCCTCGTGAATCCATTTTCCGTCTATCTCTCCGTTATCCGAGCGTGCGATAGCCTGAATATAGCCCTTCTTTGTGAAGGTTGACCATATCATAAGAAGCTCTCCGCCTTCGGTACGGTACATAAAAGGACCGTCGGTGATAAAGGTTTCTCTTTCTTTATCTGCCCAATAAGGCTCAGATGCTTTAAAAAGAAGAATAGGCTCCTCTGCTGCCGCCGAAAGGTCGGAAGTAAGCTTCATTGCGTGAATTTCGCCGTCTTTTACCTGACACCACTCACGGCAGAAAACGATATAAGGGTCTCCTGATTTGCTTATATAAAATGTTCCGTCAAGGCATCTCCAGCCAACGGGTGTTATTGCATCATCGGTAAACGGAAGAAACGGCCCCATCGGCGAATCGCTTTTCAGAATCTGCGTTGCCCTGCTTCTCTCTTCTGAAAAGAACGAAACAAACATATAAAAGCTGCCCTTGTATTCGTGAACCTCGGGTGCCCATACCTCTTTGTTTGCCCAGAAATTTTCGGGAACTCTGAAGCATTCATAGGGCTCGCTCCAATTTTTCAAATCCTCGCTCACATAAACATCAAGGCCTTTTCCCACAGTCCAGGCAGTTTCTCCGCGTGTGCCGTACATATAATATTTTCTGTCGTACGGCATCACAAACGGGTCCCTGATATTAATATCGCAAAACTGCATTTTTTCACCTGCTTTGCTCGAATTTTACACTTTAATATTAACATACACCTTATAAAATATCAAATATCCGATTAACTAAATTTGAATTTTATTTTTGTTTACTATTTACAAAAAAAGAAAACTTTGTTATAATTTATGCATTAAATTTTTGCAGGAGGAATAAGATTTATGAAAACTTTCAAAAAGATTTTCGCTTTTGCTCTTTCCCTCATTATGGTTATTTCTGTTGCTCCCTGTGCGTTTGCGGCAGAAGATGTTGATTATAAAATCAACAACCCCTATGAAAAGGTTGACTTTTCAACCTGGAATCAGTACAAGCTTGACCCTCATTGCCACACAACCTTCAGCGACGGACACAACACCATGGCTGAAATGGTTGAAAGACACTATGAGCTCGGCTTCGATATGATTGCCATAACAGACCACGGAACCGTTAGCTACGGCTACACAAACCAGCCTCAGACCCGTGTTATGAAGCTCTTCTCGCTTGTTAAAAACGGATTTGTAACAGACGAACCCCTGAGCGAAAACGGAACTGCAGCAAACGGCAACGCATATAAAGTTACGAACTCAAACGGCGATGAATATTATTCGCAGACCCTTGCAGACGGTGCAGAAGGCAAGCCTATGCTCCGTGTTCCCTTCGGTAACGAGCAGAACCCCACATCCTTCAATAACGCTCACGTAAACACCTGGTTTGTTGATTACGGTCACGGCGTTGTTGGCGGCACAAGCAACTATCTTTCTCCCATCAGTGCAGTTGATGAGCTCGGCGGTCTTTCTGTTATAAATCATCCCGGCGAATACACCAACGCAAGAGATGAGCTTCTGACCGAGGATGCTTATAACACCGAAAAGTCAATTTATAACTACAAGGTTAATAAATTTATCAATCTTCTTACAACCTATAAAACCTGCATCGGTATTGACATCAACAGCAAGGGTGACAGCAGAACAAGATTTGACAGAAAACTCTGGGATATTCTTCTTCAGAAGGTAGTTCCCACCGGCAGAAATGTTTTTGCCATTGCTTCTTCAGATGCTCATAACCTTGATATTGTTGATTCGGGATACACATCGGTTCTTATGCCCGAGCTCACCTCCGCAGCTCTCAAGAGCAGTATGGAAAACGGCAGCTTCTTTGCTGCAAGCAAATATATAGGCAACTATGATGAGCTTGTTCAGCTCGAAAAAGAGCTCAAAGCTTCAAGCGACCCCGCAGCAGCAAAATTCCTTAACGAAACTCTCTCTCCCCTTGTTGATTCAATTCACAATGAAATATTTGTTGAAGGCGACCAGGGCACCCGCTTCAAGGGTGCTGACGGAACCGTTGTTCCTTCAATAACAAATGTTACCGTTGACGAAGCAGAGGATGTAATTGCTGTTGAAGCAGAAAATGCTCTCACCGTTCACTGGATTGCAAACGGCAAGGTTATTCACGTTGGCAGCAGCATTGACCTTGATGATTATTCGGATGAAATCGTAAGCTATGTAAGAGCCGAAGCATACGGCGAGGGCGGCGTTGTTTATTCACAGCCCTTTACACTTGATTATGACGGAGCACCCACAGCAGAAAAAGAATTCTTCTTTGATTGGGGCACAATCGCTTCCGCAATCTGCGACACTCCCGTTAAAATTCTTGCCCTTATTCTTCCCATTGAATTAATCGTTTCACTCTTCAGCTAAAAAATAAACGAGCACCTCGCCCAAAAGCGGGGTGCTTATTACGGAGAAAATAGAATGTTACAAATATTTGTTTTTATTAAAAGCATAACCAAAATCATTTCGGGTATAATCTGTGTTCTTCCCGTTATACTCACAATGCCCTTCGGAGATTTGCCCAACACTCCCGTTATTCCAAACGAGAATGCAACAAATTCTTATATAAACGAGTATCTTGACCCCGATATTTCCGCCCACCGTTCGGGCGCGGGCATTGCTCCACAGAACACAAAAATGGCATTTGAAACCGTTCTTTATAATTCCGAAAAATACGGTGTTGACACCTTTGAATTTGATGTTCAGATTACCAAAGACGGCGAACTGATTATAATGCATAACCTTACATATGATGCAACCTCAAATGCCGTTGAATATTTCGGCCGTGAGGATGTTTATGCCTCTGAGCTTACGCTTGAAGAAGCAAAGGTGCTCAATATGGGCGAAAACTTTGAGATCAACGGCGAATATCCATACAGAGGTTTAAGAGGTGACGATATTCCCGATAACCTCAGAATTGCCACCTGCGAAGAAATCATTGATATGATTGAAGCAAACGATGAAGGCAAGGAATATAAATATATAATCGAGATAAAGAGCAGACACGAGGACGGATACAGAGCAGCAGACAAGCTTCGTGAGCTTATTATTGAAAAGGATATTCTTGACAGAACAATCTGGGCATCCTCAAAGCAGGAGGTTGCCGATTATATGAAAACAACCTATCCCGATATGCCCCGTTCCGCCGATGTTCTGGAGGTTATTGAATTCTATTTTTACGCAAGAATGAACTGGAATCTTGATGACGCAGATGTTTCGTATATAGCACTTCAGATTCCCCACCGCACAAACGTATTGAGCAATCTTGCAAATATCGGCACAAAAAAGGTTATAAATTACGCTCACAAATATAATATTGCCGTTCAGTATTGGACAGTCAACGATTATGACGATGCTTTGTATCTCATAAACAACGGTGCAGACTGCATAATGAGCGATTATCCCGATATGGTTTATGAAGCAGTAAAAAACGCAAACAGCAAATAAAAATAAGGTGCAGGTTTGAAACCCTGCACCTTTTATTTATTATCTGTTAACCAAAGTATCTCTGAAGAAGACCTGCGAATGCCTTACCGTGTCTTGCTTCGTCGCGAGCCATTTCGTGAACTGTATCGTGGATAGCATCAAGATTCTGTGCCTTTGCCATCTTTGCAAGCTCAAATTTGCCTGCGGTTGCACCGTTTTCAGCTTCAACTCTCATTTCAAGATTCTTCTTTGTGCTGTCTGTTACAACCTCGCCGAGAAGCTCTGCGAATTTTGCAGCGTGCTCTGCCTCTTCATAAGCTGCCTTTTCCCAATAAAGACCGATTTCGGGATAGCCTTCTCTGTGAGCTACTCTTGCCATTGCAAGGTACATACCAACCTCTGTGCACTCGCCCATATAGTTAGCTCTGAGACCCTCGATGATTTCGGGGTCAACACCCTGTGCTACGCCGAGAACGTGCTCTGCTGCCCAGCTCATTTCGCCCTTCTGCTCATTGAACTTTGATGCGGGAACTCCGCACTGGGGGCACTTTTCGGGAGCCGAATCGCCTTCGTGAACATAACCGCAAACGCTGCAAACAAACTTTTTCATAACATTTTCCTCCGTAAAATAAAAATTATTTTTTATTAGTTAATTTATTTATTATCCGCACAAGCGTGACAATATCCCTGAAAAACAACCGAATGAGAAAGAATTATGCCGTCGAAATGTGCGGCAGCTTTCTTGCAAAGACTTTTGCCCTCATCCATAAAAATATCAAATACTCCCCCGCATTCAAGGCAGGCAAGGTGATAATGAGGCAAAACATTGCCGTCATATCTTGCAGAGCCGCCCGAACCTATTCGGATTATTTTATCATCAGCTTCAAGCTGAGCAAGATTTCTGTAAACCGTTGCAAGGCTTATTGCGGGCATTTCAGGCTTGAGCGAAAGATAAATTTCCTCCGCCGTCGGGTGGTCGGTGCGTAAACAGAGATTGCCGTAAACCGCATCGCGCTGCTTACTGTGCTTTGTCATTTTCGCTCGCCTCGCAATCAATAATGATAATCGTTATCATTATTATATCAAATCTTCTGCATTTGTCAATAGCATTTTACAAAAATTTTTTAAAAAATTTTTTGCTGCTGATTTAACGGATTGACATTAAAGAATATTCATTTTATTATATATACATTAATATTTCGGGGAGTTTTTTATGATTAAAATTTTAAGCTTTATTATGGGTCTTATCACCGCCCTCTCGCTCGCAAGCGAAGGAATTAAATACGGCTTTGCTCCGACACTTGAAATTGATGCCGCTGTTACAGAAGGAGATTTTTCAAGCAGAGCATCGGGATTTCTTTACGGGCTTGCCGAAAGCGGAGTTCCCGACCCCGCAATAGTTGAAAGCATTGATATTGCAAGCGTTTCTCAAAAGGTGATTGACGGCTTGCAGCATCCCGTTGGCGATATTGATAATGTTGCAGTTAACCTCAAAAGCTGCGATTACACGGTTGTTTATCTTCAGGATTGCTTTGACACCTGGTATTACTGCCATCAGGAAATTGCCGATATGCGTGCAAACGGCACCTATGACTGCGAAAAATTTGTTGACGAAAGATTTCTGCCTCAGGTTACGGAAATGGCAACAAAGCTCTCTGCAAAGGATTATTCCGATAAGCTTGTTTACTGCCCGTATAATGAATGCGATAACACCGTATGGTTCGGCACTCCGCAAAACAACGGAGAATGGTATGCCTTTGACGATGAGGCAAAGCTGAATTTTTATAAGGCTTGGGAAAAGACCTTTAAATTAATCAGAAGCATTGACCCCGATGCACTCATCGGCGGCCCCGGCTACTGCGATTATGATAAATTTGAAATTGAGCATTTTCTCAAATATTGCAAGGAGAACAACTGCCTGCCCGATATAATGATTTATCACGAGCTCGGTGCAGCCTCCGCCGTATGGTGGCAGGATCATATTGATGAATACAGAGAAATCGAAAAAGCTCTCGGCATATCCGAATTGCCGATAATCATTACCGAATACGGAACAATGGAGGAATGCGGAAATCCCGCCGATATGCTTCAGTATATTGTTAACATTGAAAAATCGGGTGCATATGCAAACATTGCATTCTGGCGTCTTGCGAATAATCTTTGCGATACGGCGGCAGATAACAACAGCCCTAATTCCAACTGGTGGCTTTTCCGCTGGTATGCCGATATGGAGGGCAGTCTGCTGAAATCAAAAATCATAGACATCCCCCACTCCGACTTTGCAAATGTTATAAAATATAACCGCGATAAATTCCATTATTCGCAGTTAACGGGCATAAGCTCAATGACCGAAAGCAAGGATAAAATAGAGATTCTCTGCGGCGGCTGCGATTATTCAAGCGATATTGTAATTAAAAATATCAGCGAAACTCATATAGGCAAAAAGGCGGATATAAAAATTGAATGCGTTTATTATGAAGGCTTAAGCGGCATTGTAAACGAACCGATAACGGTTAAGGAATTCAGCGAAAAAATTTCGTTTGACCGCTTGAAAATTGAGCTTGATAATCCTGACCCCACGGCGGTTTATCACATTATTGTTACCCCGAATAACGGCACCGAAAAAGAATGCTTTGAGACTAATTCTCTTCCCGTAAGATACGAATTTGAAGAAGGCAGCCTCAGCGGCACGGCTTATACATATGACAGTGCATATGCAACAACGGGGCTTACCGCCGGAATGGTGGGCGGTCTTGAACACGAAGTCGACGGCGTTACCGTTTCTTTTGATGTGCCTGAAAGCGGAGAATATGAGCTCGATATTATCTTCGGAAATTCCAATGACGGCAGAACTCCCGATGACAGAAAAGATTCACTTGCACTTTTAACGCTTGACGGCGAAACGGAAAATGTAAGCTTTCCGAACACAATAAAAAGCGAATACACGGATAAATATATCAAAAAGGTTTATCTTGAAAAAGGCTCTCACTCCCTGACGCTTGCACACAATGAAGGCACTTTTGTTGTTGACAGTATGCTTGTTAAACCCTTTGAAAGCAAAGAAGAAATCTTTATTCTTCCCGATGCAGACAGAACAAATGAAAACATCAAATCCTTTCTTGCCGTTGCACCCTATGACGGATATTATAATGTAAATATCGGTATCAGTGCAGATTTTTCTGTTGACGGCGCTTACGGCACAATCAATAACAAAGCTGCGGTTTATCTTCGCAGAGGGCTGAATTATATTGATATAAAAACAGGCGAAGATATTAACTGCATAGTAACCAAAGCAGCCGCAAGCAATTATTCCGTTACAGTTAACCCACAGAATATGACTCTTTCAGACGGTGCTGTTTTGGTGAATGAAAACTATATTGACGGCATTTCAAGCAGCGGCGGAAAAGCCGAATTTACCGTTAACGCACCCGAAACGGGCAGCTACAGAATGACCGTTCTTTATTCCAACAACGATGAGGGCGGAGTGCATTCCTATAATGTTGATCTTATTGAAAGATATATAACGGTAAGCTGTAACGGAGAAACAAAAAATCTCTGGTGCAGAAACACCTACAGCTGGGATACCTTCAAATCCGTCACGCTCGATATTACCCTTGAAAAAGGTGAAAACAAAATTGTTTTCGCAAATGACGGAAGCGAAAGCTTTAACGGCAGAGAAACCTTTGCACCGCACATTTCAACCGTTACGGTGAATAAAACAGTTTTAGATTAAGAAAAAGCGTAATTTCAGCAAAACTGAAATTACGCTTTGTTTTGTTTGTAACAAAGACAACCCCTGGCTATGCCAGGGGGATAAAAAAGC
>CALGRR010000093.1 GCA_937880805.1 uncultured Clostridia bacterium | reverse complement strand
TGGGTGTACCGATGCCGAAGATTATTATTAAAGCTATTGACCTTTTGAAGAAGAAGGAGGAATGAATGAAATGTTAACCTTTGAAGAGTTTGTCAAAACCTATTACGGTAAGAAAACCGATTATGATAATTATAAGGGTGCACAGTGTGTCGACCTTATAAAGATTTACCTTAAAGAATGCTTTGGCATTAATGCGGGGTCTTGGGGTAATGCGGAAGCATACTTCAACAGATTCAACGACAAATCCTGGGGCGGCTACGGTGCGATGCACGAAGCTTTTGTTCTTATCAAAAACACTGCTTCATTTAAGCCGATAAAAGGTGATATTGTTGTTTACGGCAAGAAGTTCAGTAAATTTCACGATTGCGGACACATAGGCATTGCAACGGATGAATGCACTCTTTCTACTGTTGTTATGTATGACCAGAATGCAACGGGTAACAGAGATGCAATGAAAAAGAGCTCTTATTTTGGTTACATAACTCGCAACTGTCTCGGTGTTCTCAGACCGAGAGACAGAAGTTTTATTGTAGGCAATGCATACTTTAAAAAGTGTTCTGTTAATGCTCTTTCAATAACAGATGCTCTTAAATCCATAGGTGAAAGCGGTTCATATGCTTACCGTAAGAAAATTGCTGCCGCAAACAGTATTGCAGACTATAAGGGTAAATCAAAACAAAACGAAACAATGCTTAAACTGCTCAAGCAGGGCAAGCTTATGAAACCTTAAGGAGGTAATAACAATGGAACTGAAAAACACAGTTGAAATGATGAACAGCGAAGATTACAAAGAAAGATTTAAGGCTGAATATTATCAGACCAAAATTAGATATGAAAAGCTTCATAAAATGGTTGTGAAGTATGAGGCAGGAAAGCTTAACTTTACACCCAAATGCAGCATAGAGCTTTTAAAACAGCAGAAGAGCTTTATGGGGCAGTACTTATATACACTTGAAGTTCGTGCCGAAATTGAAGGCATTGAATTGTGATTGGAGGTATTAACAATGGGAGCATTAACAGGTATCGGTCTTATCGCCGCAATTGTCGTTGCAATTATCAGAGGACTGATTGAAAATATTGCAGGCTGGTTTTGATAGTTGCATAACATAAGTATTTGTGTTATAATTTTAACAATGGTATAGGAAGCAAGACATAGGTGTGGTAGCTTGTGTTTTGCAAGAAAAATGAACCCCCGGTGCTGACTGTTACGCAGCATCGGGGGTTTTGTCGAATGTTGACATTTAAGATTTTTCAAAGTATAATCAAAATATAAATGAAGATAATAAAGGGTGTTTTCTTGTGTGCAAAAAATTAGAAAGCAATATTGAAGAATGGATTGCGGCCACTTTTATTTTTTCTTTTGTGCCGAATCTTTTTACTTTAGTAATCAATTTAGTTTTCAAACCAGAAGAAATATTGATAGTAATAGAAGAAATGCTTTTAAGTGGTTCTTTTGTTATATCAGCATTTTCGCTTATGGTCCCATCGGTTTTTAGCTTATTTAAAAGTGTAAAAGCAGGAAAGAAAATAATTTCATTTTCTATTGCTATTGTTATTTGCTTTTTGGTAATAGGTGCATATAGTGGTCTTATATTAGATGATGATTGTTCCTGGGTAAAAGCATTGATTGTTTCAATTGTTTCATATGTTATAACAACTGGGGTAGCATTATCATTAGAAAAGAATATGAGCAATTAAATGGTAAGGAGGATAAGCAATGAAAGATTTATCTATAATTTTTAGTGTTATTGGATTGATACTTACAATAACGTTTTGTGTTATTGAAAGAACATCATTTTGGAAAAAGCATGAACAACCGAGAAAAAAGCAAATGTATAAGGTGTTGCAAAAAAAGAAGATTGAAAAAGATCTGAAAATGAATGTTGGCGTTAGAAGAGTAAAACTTCGAAATGAACCACTTAAAAATTCAATAGAGAACGCTCACAAAGCAATTGAACAACAAAATAATAATTATAGCATAGAATTGCTTTGTAAATATAACGATAAAGAGTTGTTAGATTTGTTGTTCAAAGAAGTAATGAGCATCGAAAATAAATATAATCAATATTCTTCCGAAAATTCAAAAGCCGAATTAAGAATAAGAAACGAGTTAAGGACTGTAAAAAGAATATTGGTTATCTTAAAAAATAAAAACAATTTTATTATTAATAACATTTCTGAAACCAAAGAAATGTTAAAAATAATGGATATTGAAAAAACATCAGCAGCACCGAAACATTAACTTGTATAATTAGAAAAGATATAAGACCTCGATTAACAACGGGGTCTTATATCTTTTTGCAGTATGCACCGCCGTACTGCGACATAATAATCTGTGCATATTTGGGGTTTGGGTTTTTGATTTTAACGGGAAACTGTAATCTTTTTTCATAATTAAACATCAGCAGCCACACTCCTCATATTCCCAGGGCCAAGGACCCTGAAGCCATTCATATCCCTGTGCGTTTTTTGCGGAAAGCGGATAGAAATTATCTTCAAACTCTTTTTTCAGAAGCTTGTATTTCATCTCGCACTTTTTATAGCTTTCGCACATCTGTGTATCCCAGGGATGGGTGTCAAGATAAAGATGCATTTCCCAGAGCGTAAAATGAGCTGCCGAAAGTTTTTTTAATGCAATTTCTCTGCTGTTCATTTGCAGCACTTCCCTGCAAAAGGCTTGCTGAGAACGGGAAAAAGAGTTCCGCACTCAAAAGCCTTCATTTCATCAAACATTGTTGTATCAATCTGCATCGGAACATACAGCATTGCAACCGTAAAATCAGACGGCAGGGGAGTTTTTGAACCGGGGCAAGGCTCGGCACGGTTTATCTGCCGCTGCTGAACACGGTAGCCGTAATGATCGGCCATAACAAATCATTCCTTTCCGTTTTTGAGGACATTCCTCTGTTTTCAATATATGATGAATAATTTATTTTGTGATGAGTTTGGCATTCCTTGACATACATTATTTAAAAATGATATACTCAATAAGATAAATAAATCCGCAAGGGAGTAATAAAATGTCCGTTAAAATAATAGCAACCGATCTTGACGGAACCTTAATGGCACCCGATCATCTCACGGTTACCGAAAGAACAAAAAACGCACTGTATGAAGCTCATAAAAAGGGAGTTAAAATCGCCATTGCAACCGGCAGAACGCTTGCGTTTATTGATTATGTTGTTAATCAGATACCTTTTGTTGATTATATAATTCATTCAAACGGTGCGGCGGTTTTTGACAGAAAGAATAATGAATATATTTATACAAACCTTGTTTCGCCCGAAATAACGGCGGAAGCAATAACCCTTCTGAATTCAATGCCGATTTATTATAACATCTATGTCGGCGGAAACACATATGTTCAAAACGGCACCGAAAAACATTATATTAATGACGGCTTGCCCGAGGCTTTCATTGCCGAGTTTTCTGCCAAAAGCAAGTGGTGCGATAATCTTGCAGAAACCGTTAAGGGCAAGGGTGCGGAGCTTATAGATGTTTTTTATAACACGGAAGAACAAAAAAATGCTGTTTTCTCATTTTTTGAGGAAAACAATATATTTATGACCTCGGCACTTGCGGGGGTTGTTTCGGGCACTGCAATGGGCTCGGATAAAGGCACGGCACTCGGCGGGTTATGCAAAAAACTCGGTATTCTTCCTGATGAAGCAATGACCTTCGGTGATGCATCAAATGATTCAACAATGCTTGAATTTGCAAAGTATTCCTTTGCTATGGAAAACGGCGATGAATTATGCAAAAAAGCTGCGAAAAATTCTGCTCCCTCAAATGCCGATGACGGAGTAGCCGTAATTGTTGAAAAATATGTTTTGGATGAGGAATAATAATATGGAAATTTCAAAAATTCTTTCACATTGCGACCATACGCTCCTTGCAGTTGATGCAAAATGGGAGCAGATAAAGCAGATTTGCGATGACGGAATTGAGTATTCAACCGCATCCGTCTGCATTCCCGCATCATATGTTAGGCAGGCAAAGGAATATGTGGGCGATAAGCTTGCAATCTGCACGGTAATCGGATTTCCCAACGGTTATTCAACAACTAAAGTCAAAGCTTTTGAAGCTTCGGATGCTGTTGAAAACGGTGCCGATGAAATTGATATGGTAATCAATGTTGGCTGGGCAAAAGACGGCAGATATGATGATATTTTAAGTGAGATTAAGCAAGTAAAAGAAGCGTGCAGGGGCAAAATACTTAAGGTTATAATTGAAACCTGCCTTCTTACCGATGATGAGAAAAAAGAGCTTTGCAGGGTTGTTACCGAATCGGGTGCAGATTTCATAAAAACATCAACCGGTTTTTCAAAAGGCGGTGCAACAAGAGAGGATATTTCTCTTTTTGCCGCGAATATCGGTGATAATGTTAAAATGAAGGCTGCAGGCGGAATCCGTTCTTTTGAGGATGCAGAAGATTATATTAATCTTGGCTGTGACCGCCTTGGCACAAGTGCAATAGTAAAGCTTGTTAAAAATCAGGAAGTCAAAGGCTATTAATTATTTCGGAGGTTTTTATAATGAGCAATATTCCGACTCCGCATATTGCGGCAGAAAATAAAGATGCATTTGCAAAAACCGTGCTTATGCCGGGTGACCCGTTAAGAGCTAAATATATAGCAGAGAATTTTCTTGAAAATCCTGTTCTTGTCAATAACACAAGAGGTGTGCAGGGATATACGGGTTACTATAAAGGCAAAAGAGTTTCCGTTATGGCATCTGGTATGGGTATGCCATCAATCGGAATCTATTCATATGAGCTTTTCAATTTTTATGATGTTGAAACCATAATCAGAGTAGGCTCGGCGGGTGCAATCAGCCCGAAGCTTCATCTTCGTGATGTTGTTATCGGTATTGGTGCCTGCACAAATTCAAACTATGCTTTGCAATATAATCTTCCGGGCACTTTTGCTCCCACGGCAGATTATGAAACGCTCACCAAAGCCGTTGCCGCTGCCGATAAGCTCGGCATAAAAGCATATGTGGGCAATATTTATTCATCCGATACCTTCTATGATGATGCACAGAGCCTTTCTGTATGGCAGAAAATGGGCGTTCTTGCCATTGAAATGGAAGCTGCTGCTCTTTATATGAATGCTGCAAGAAGCGGCAAGAAAGCTCTCTGTATCTGCACAATTTCAGATTGTCCGCTTGCAGGCGGTGAGGAATGCACCGCGCTTGAACGTGAGCAAACATTTAATAAAATGATTGAAATTGCTCTGGAGGCTGCCGATGAATAATAACGAATTGATTTGTCTGGCACTTGATGCAAGAGAAAAATCATATTCTCCCTATTCAGGCTTTGCTGTGGGTGCTGCATTGCTTTGTAAAAACGGAAAGGCTTATACGGGCTGTAATATTGAAAATTCTGCTTTTTCTCCAACGGTATGTGCCGAAAGAACAGCATTTTTCAAAGCTGTATCAGAGGGCGAAAAGGAGTTTGTTAAAATAGCGGTTGTCGGCGATAAATCAGAAAACGAATTTCCCGAGAATTATTGCCCGCCGTGCGGAGTTTGCAGGCAGGTTATGAAAGAATTCTGCACCGATGATTTTGAAGTAATAATGGCAAAGAGTGCAGAGGATTATATTGTTATGACTTTAAATGAGATTTTACCGGCAGGTTTTGATAATAGATGAATATAATTGAATTAATAAAAAAGAAAAGAGACGGTTTTGCTCTTTCAAAAGAAGAAATTGAATATTTTGCCTTCGCTTCGGGAAACGAAGAAATTCCCGATTATCAGATTTCTGCAATGCTTATGGCGATGTATCTTAACGGCCTTAATGAAAAGGAAACCCTTGATTTAACTTTAGCTATGGCACATTCGGGCGATGTTGCCGATTTAACGGCAATTAACGGCATCAAAGGGGATAAGCATTCAACGGGCGGCGTAGGCGATAAAACAACGCTGATTGTTGCACCTATTGTTGCATCCTGCGGTGTTAAAATTGCCAAAATGAGTGGCAGAGGGCTCGGGCATACGGGCGGCACGGTTGATAAGCTTGAAGCGATACCGGGTTTTAAAACCTGTCTTGAATCAGAGGAGTTTATCTCTGTTGTGAATAACTGCGGAATCTGCGTTGTGGGTCAGTCGGGCAAGCTTTGCCCTGCAGATAAAAAGCTTTATGCTTTGCGTGACACAACGGCAACCGTTGATAATATTCCGCTTATCGCATCAAGCATAATGAGTAAAAAGTTTGCGGGCGGAGCAGATTGCATTGTTCTTGATGTCAAGTGCGGCAGCGGTGCGTTTATGAAGGATGAAAACTCTGCCGTGTTGCTTGCCGAAAAAATGGTTGAAATCGGCAGGGGAGCAGGCAAAAAAATTGCCGCACTCATAACCGATATGGATAAGCCCTTGGGCAATTATTTAGGCAATTCTCTTGAAATCATTGAAGCTGTTGAAACGCTTAAAGGCAACGGACCCGAGGATTTAACCGAAATATCAATTCTTCTTTCAGCGAAGCTTCTTGAACTTGCGGGCATAGGAAGCTTTTCTGAATGTCAAAAGCTTGCTCAAAGTAAAATAAATGACGGTTCCGCCCTCAATAAGCTTGCGGAAATGGTTGAGGCTCAGGGCGGAAATCCCGATTATATTTATAACACAGATTTGTTTTCAAAAGCAGAATTCAGCTATGAAATTAAAGCGGAAAATGAAGGTTATATCCAATCAACGGATACCGAAGGCATCGGCTCTGTCTGCGTTCTTCTCGGTGCGGGCAGAATGAAGAAAGAAGATGAAATCGACCCTTGTGCGGGTATTATTCTGAATAAAAAGACAGGTGATTGTGTTAATAAGGGCGATGTTCTTGCAACGCTTTATGCAACAGACAGCTCATTGTTTTCAAATGCAGCCGAAAGATTTGTTTCGTCAATCAACATTTCAAAAACAAAACCTGAAAACAAAAATATTCTGCTGAAAATTGTTGAGTAATTGTGCACAAAAACTAATCGATATTTTTGGCTTGCCAATATATAGAATGTATGTTATAATTCTATGCGAATAAATAATGATTGGAGAAATTGTTATGTCAAAGTTAAATCAAATCGATAAAGCTGCCGAGAGCAAGGGCTCGCTTCTTGTTACAATCTGGCAGTTTGTAAAGTTCATCGTTGTAAGCCTTCTTGCAATGATTGTTCAGTTCGTTCTTCTCAACACACTCAATCTCATTCCTCCCATTGCAGAGCTTTATAACCAGGATTTTGCCTGGTGGGTATTTGTTTATCCCGTTGCAGTCGGCGGTCTCGGTTATTTCATCGTAAGCAACGTTGCAAACATCATCGCTCAGATTGTTGCTTTCTTTGTTAACAAAGAAAAGACCTTCAATTCAGGTGCAAATGTTGCTGTTGCTCTTCCCATTTACATAGTTTTCACAATCGCTCTCATTTTCTTCTCGGCTTGGCTTAACCCCACTCTTAAAGAAGTATTTGTTGGCTGGGGTCTTGAAGAGGTTGCAGCAAAGAATATTGCAACAATGATTTGCTCCGCTGTTCAGTTCTTCCTCTATTTCCCCGTAGACAAGATTCTTTTCCACAAGAAGAAGGAAGAAAAAGCTGCATAAATTTAAAATGAGTATCAGCCGTCCTGATGGGCGGCTGATTTTTTTGCGAAATTATACTTTTTGTGGTTTTTGACACAGACTAACCACAATATCTTGTGTTATCATTACCACTGCAATCGCTTATTTAGTATTTTGCTGATCAAAGGAGGGAGTCCGATGAACATTCAGGGTCTTCAGAAGCTGACTCTTCTGGATTTTCCGGGAAAAATGGCGTGCACCGTTTTTACGGGCGGCTGCAATCTCAGATGTCCGTTCTGCCATAACGCAAGCATTGTTGTGAAGCCTTCAAAAGAAGGGGAATATTCGGTTGAAGAAATTCTTGATTTTCTTAAAAAAAGGCAGGGCATTCTTGACGGAGTGGCAATAACCGGCGGTGAGCCGCTTATGCAGAAGGATATTGAAGAATTTATCCGTAAAATCAGAGAGCTCGGATACGCCGTTAAGCTTGACACCAACGGCACATATCCCGAAAAGCTTAAGTCACTTGTTAATCAGGGGCTTGTTGATTATGTTGCAATGGATGTCAAGGCATCTCCCGAGGGCTATCCTCCCGCCGTAGGAATTGGCGGATACGATATATCAAAAATTAAAGAAAGCATAGATTTTCTGATTAACGGAAATGTTGAATACGAATTCAGAACAACTGTTGTCAGAGAGTTTCACAGTATTTTTGATATGGATTCATTGGGAAGATTTATCAAAGGAGCAAAACGTCACTATCTTCAGATGTTCAAGGATTCGGGCGATTTAATCGGCTTTGGTCTTTCAGCAGTTCCCAAAAGTGAAATGGAAGAAATGAAAAAAATAATGCTGAAATATGTTGAAAGCTGCGAAATCAGGGGAGAATAATATATATATTGTAAAAACAGCCAAAAAAAACAATATATATGGTGCATTTTCAACAAACTTTATTTTCACAACACAATATCTTGTAAAACCCATTGACATAACCACAATAATTTGTTACTATCTATAAGCTGTCAGAAAATGCTTATTAATTCAGGTTTTATTTTTTTCACATATATTAATTTAAAGAAAGGTATGGAATGTTATGTATCAGGTAATCAAAAGAGACGGAAGCATTGCTGAATTTAATATTTCCAAAATCAGCGAAGCAATCAAACTTGCATTTGAATCCAAGGAAAAGCAGTATCATCCCTCAACTATCGATTTTCTCGCACTCAAGGTAACAGCAGATTTTGAGCCCAAAATCAGCAATGAGCTTGTTGCCGTTGAGGATATTCAGGACAGCGTTGAGCAGGTGCTCATCCAGGCAGGCTATGCCGATGTTGCAAAGGCATACATTCTTTACCGCAGACAGCGTGAAAAGCTCCGTAACCTCAAGTCAACCATCCTTGACTATAAAGAGCTTGTTAACAGCTATGTTAATGTTACTGATTGGCGTGTTAAAGAGAATTCAACCGTTACTTATTCAGTAGGCGGTCTTATTCTCAGCAACTCCGGTGCAATCACAGCTAACTACTGGCTTTCAGAAATCTATGATGATGAAATTGCAAATGCACACAGAAATGCCGATATTCATATTCACGACCTTTCAATGCTCACCGGTTACTGTGCCGGCTGGTCACTCAGACAGCTTATCAAAGAAGGTCTCGGCGGTGTAACCGGTAAGATTACCTCTGCTCCCGCAAGCCATCTTGCAACCCTTTGCAACCAGATGGTTAACTTCCTCGGCATTATGCAGAATGAGTGGGCAGGTGCTCAGGCATTCTCATCATTCGATACCTATCTTGCACCTTTCGTAAAGGTTGATAACCTCAACTATGATCAGGTTAAGAAGTGCATTGAATCCTTTATTTTCGGTGTTAACACACCCAGCCGCTGGGGTACTCAGGCTCCCTTCTCAAACATCACTCTTGACTGGACTGTTCCCGCTGACCTTGCAGAGCAGAATGCTATTGTAGGCGGCAAGGAAATGGATTTCAAATATAAAGACTGCAAAGCCGAAATGGATATGATTAACAAGGCTTTCATCGAAATTATGATTGAAGGCGATGCAAACGGCAGAGGCTTCCAGTATCCCATTCCCACATACTCAATCACAAGAGATTTTGACTGGTCAGAAACAGAGAATAACAAGCTTCTCTTTGAAATGACTTCAAAATACGGCACACCTTATTTCTCAAACTATGTTAACAGCGATATGGAGCCCAGCGATGTTCGTTCAATGTGCTGCCGTCTTCGTCTTGACCTTCGTGAGCTTCGCAAGAAGAGCGGCGGTTTCTTCGGCAGCGGCGAAAGCACAGGCTCGGTTGGTGTTGTAACAATCAACCTTCCCAGAATCGCATATCTTGCAGAAAATGAGGCAGACTTCTACAGAAGACTTGATAAGATGATGGATATTTCCGCACGTTCACTTAAGATTAAGAGAACTATCATCACAAAGCTTCTTAATGAAGGACTCTATCCCTACACCAAGAGATACCTCGGAACATTTGAAAACCACTTCTCAACAATCGGACTTGTCGGTATGAACGAAGTTGGTCTTAATGCAAATTGGCTCAGAGCAAATATGACAAATGCAAAGACTCAGCAGTTTGCAAAGGATGTTCTTAATCATATGAGAGAGCGTCTTTCCGACTATCAGGAAGAATACGGCGATCTCTATAACCTTGAAGCAACTCCCGCAGAATCAACATCATACCGTCTTGCAAAGCACGATGTTAAGCGTTATCCCGGCATCATCACCGCATCAGACGGCACACCTTACTACACCAACAGTTCACATCTTCCCGTTGGTTACACAGAGGATGTTTTTGAAGCTCTTGATATGCAGGATGAGCTCCATACACTTTACACTTCGGGCACTGTTTTCCACGCATTCCTCGGCGAAAAGCTTCCCGACTGGAAGGCAGCAGCAAATCTTGTAAGAAAGATTTCCGAAAACTACAGACTTCCTTATTACTCAATTTCACCCACCTATTCGGTATGTAAGAGCCACGGCTACATTGCAGGCGAGCATTTCACTTGCCCCGAATGCGGTGAAAGTGCAGAGGTTTACAGCCGTATCACCGGTTACTACAGACCCGTTCAGAACTGGAATGACGGTAAGACTCAGGAATATAAAGAGCGTAAGGTATACAGCATCGCAAAGTCTGATATTTCAAAGCACGGCACGGTAGGCGGTAACGCAGCAAAGGCTGAAGAAGAAGTAAGCTGTGCTCTTGCAGACGGTCTTTACCTCTTCAAAACAGCAACCTGCCCCAACTGCAAAATAGCTCTTGCTCAGCTTGCAAAGGCAGGAATTGCAGTTAACGAAGTTATGGCTTATGAAAATCAGGAGCTTGCTCTTGAGCTTGGCGTTAAGCAGGCACCCACACTCGTTGTTGTTAAGAACGGCGAAATTGTAAAATTTGCAGGTGTTGCAGAAATAAAGAAGTTTATTGACAGTGCAAATACCGCAGCTGTTTAAGGTGAAGTTAATGTATGATATAATCATTATCGGTGCGGGGCCCGCAGGCTTGACTGCGGCGCTCTATGCACTGAGAGCAGATAAATCGGTTCTGGTGCTTGAAAAAGGAACCTTCGGCGGTCAGATAACATATTCTCCGCAGATTGAGAATTACCCCGGATTTGAGCGAATGAGCGGCAATGAATTTGCAGAGAAGCTCATTGATCAGGTTCTTGGTCAGGGTGCTGAAATCGAGATGGAAACCGTTACCGCAATCATTGATAACGGGGCAACAAAGACTGTTGTAACCGAGGAAGGCGAGCACGAAGCCAAGGCGGTTATTATTGCAACAGGTGTTAAACACAGACAAATCGGTCTGCCGAACGAAAATGAGCTTGTTGGAAGCGGCATTTCATATTGTGCCGTTTGCGACGGAGCATTCTTCAAGAATCAGACGGTTGCCGTGCTTGGCGGCGGAAACTCCGCTTTGCAGGAAGCGGTTCTTCTTTCAGAAGGCTGCAGCAAGGTTTATGTTATTCAGAATCTTGATTATTTCACGGGTGAAGCAAGGCTTGTTGAAAAGCTTAAATCAAAGGATAATGTTGAGCTTATCACGGGCACTGTTATTTCCGCAATTCACGGAGATACGGAGCTTGAAAGCCTCACTCTGAAAAAAGAAGCAGACGGCAGCGAATCCGAGCTCAAGGTAAACGGTCTTTTTGTTGCAATCGGTCTTATTCCCAATAACGGATCTTTTGCAGATATTGCAGGCCTTGACGAATGGGGATATATTGATTCCGACGAAGCTTGTCTTACAAAAACTCCGGGCGTATTTACTGCGGGTGACTGCCGTAAAAAGCAGATAAGACAAATCACAACCGCAGCTGCAGACGGCTCTGTTGCAGCACTTGCCGCTTGCAGATATATTGATAATCTTTAAAATGTTTTGACCGAAGCAGAGTTTTACTGCTTCGGTCAAATTTTGTAATTGTTTTTTAATAATTTCCATATATAATTATGGTGGTGATAAAAATGAAAAAGAAGATAATCATATCAATCTGCATTATTGCCGTAATTGCCGCAGCTTTTACGGGAGTTTATTTCGGTGATTCGTGTGATGTTGTTATTGACCCGGGGCACGGCGGAAAGGATTACGGTGCGATTTACGGCGAAAGAAATGAAAAGGATGATAATTTAAAGCTTGCCTTGCTTGTTTATGAAAACCTTGAGGAGATGGGCATTGATGCTGAGCTGACAAGAAATACCGATAAAAAAATCAGCCTTGAAAAAAGATGCTCTTTCGCCAACAGAAAGAGAGCAAAGCTGTTTGTTTCACTCCACAGAAACAGTGCCGAAGGTGCAAGGGGAGTTGAAATATGGATTTATAACGGCGAGAATAAAGATAACGCAAAAGACCGTCAGCTTGCCGAAAATATCCTTTTAAACCTTGATGAGGTGGGAATATCACAAAACAGAGGCGTAAAAGAAGGATATGCTAGAGGTGAAGGTAATTATTATGTTAATTCTCACACCCTGATGCCGAGCTGCCTTGTTGAACTCGGATTTATTAACAGCGAAACTGATAATTCTCTTTTTGATAAAAACATTGAAGAATATGCAGAAGCAGTTGCCAAAGCAGTAACAGAAAATTTAACAACCGCCGAAGCTCAATGAGCCAACGGCGGTTGTTTTTATGTCTCCGAGAAGGGAGTGCTGATATTTACAAGTCTGAAATTAATCGGTTCTCTGTTTGCGTTAAATCGGTAAACGCTCATTACAATTCCTATTCCGAAATATACACAAAGATTCGATGAACCGCCTGCACTGATAAACGGGAGAGTGATTCCTACGCACGGCAAAAGCATAAGGCACATTCCGATGTTTATTATTACCTGAGCACCAATCATAAATGCTGTTCCGTAGCATAGAAGGCTTCCGATAAGGTTTCTTGATTTTCTGCCAACCGAAATTATTCTTATAATAATAAATGCAAGAACAGCGAGCAAGGCGATGCAGCCGAAAAATCCGAGTTCTTCACCAACAACCGAAAAAACCATATCGCTTTCATTAACGGGAACGCTGCCGTTTTGCGTGTATGTGCCTTTGAATAAACCGTCGCCGAAAAGCTGCCCCGAGCCAATAGCGTTTATAGCTCTTTGCTGCTGATAAACAATGGTTTTATATGCCTGCTCACTCAAAGCCTGCGGATAATATATTGCAAGAATTCGTTGGCGGTGGAAGTTTGAGAGGAATTTCACCCATAAAATCGGCAAAACAGCAATTACCGCACCTATTGCAACGGCAAAATAGCGAAGCTTAACTCCCGAAACAAACATCATTCCAACAAACATAAAAGCAAAAACAATAGCTGAGCCAAGGTCACCGGTTATAATAATCAAACCGATGGGAACAAGGGCGTGAAGGGTGAGCAGAATAATGTTTTTTATGCTGTTGATATTATTTTTAACTGCATCTATATGAGCTGTAAAGGTGATTATGAATCCGATTTTTGCAAGCTCCGACGGTTGAAAGTTAACGGAAAAGCCGTCAGTCTTAATAATGGGAAGCCAGCATTTTGCGTCAGGTCTGTCGGACGGTGCGTCACCGAAGGGAAACAGCAGTAAAACAAGTATAAGGCAAACACCGCCAAGGAAAGGCCAGAGCCTTACAAGAGCTGTGTAGTCCAGATATGATATAAAGAAACAAGCAAGAATGCCGACTCCTGAGGCAACAATCATAAGCAGACATTCTCGTGATATTGCATCTCCGTCTTTTACGGCATCGTGCAATGTTGCACTGTAAACCATAAGAGCACCGAAGGCCGATGTAAGAATACAGGTAATATAAAGCAAAAGGTCTGTTTCTTTAATATGATATTTAATTGAACTGTTTTTTGCCATAACATCACCGCCGTTCAATTTAAAGGCTCCGCATTAAGCGGAGCCTATTCTGTTTTATTTTACTTTACTTCGTTGAAAACTTTGTAATATGCTTCAACAACTGCAGGTGCAGCCTTGATACCGCAGGAAACGATTTCTTCGTTTTCTGTGAAATATGAATGCCACTCTGATGAGGGAAGAAGGTAGCCTATCTGGTCATTTGTGATACCGAAAACAAGCATTTTCTTGCCTGCTTCTTCTTCAAATGCAGGATATTTCCATTCTTTACCGTTCCAGCTTTCCTCAACGGGTGAAACACCGCCGTATATGATTTCGGGAGCAATTTCGCCGGGAATTATTGCAACTGCAAGGTCTGTGCCGAATTCAGCATAACCAACCTCTGTAACAACATCTTTGCCCAAACCGTTCTTTACAATAAGGTTTGTGAGAAGTCCGCCCTTTGCAGCAAGCTTAAGAATGCTGTTCTGAACGGGAACAAATACTTCTGTGTATCTGATATTGAAAATGGGAGCAACGGGTGTTTCTTCGGTTATTGCACAAGCAAGCTGACCGAGTTTTTCGCCGAATGCACCGTAACCGTATTCATATTTTTCAAAGAGTTCAGGCTCTTCTTTTTCGATTTTCTCATACTGTGAGGTGATTGCAAGCTCTGCACCGAGAATATAGAAAACGTTTGCATCAGCAGTTTCGTTGATGTATTTTTCCATATAATAAGGATAGTCGCCGGTGATTTCCGTGCCGCCTGCACCGTTACCTACGCAATGGATGGGAGCGTTGAGAATCCAGGTTTCGTCGCTTTCAGCGTTATCGGGAACAAAACGGAGTCTGTTAAGGTTAGAATCGAAAACCTGAGGGTCACGCTTATCACGGATATAATCCTTTGCATCAATGTTGCCGTAATATAGTGAACCGCTTTCCATATTATTAACAGCAGTAATCATTGAATCAACAGAAACCTTATAGAGGTTTTCCATAAATTCATCGTTCTGTCCGCCGGGAAGCTCAAGACCGAGAAGGTTTCTTGCTGATGAAAGGAAAAGAGCACCAACAAGGTCACCGTTAAGACCGAATGTGTCAATGCAGCTGTGCTGATGAAGAGCAGAAACATTTATGCTTGTAATATCAAGATTCTTCTCTTCAGCATATTTTGCAAAGCGTGCACGGATTTCACGAACTGCACTGAGAGGCATACCGTAGGAGTCAACACAAACAAAAAGGCTGATTCCTCTGCCGTCTGAAATTGCGATTGTTCTTACCTTCTGGTCATCTCTGATTTCGGTGGGGTTTTTAGGAGTTACGGAAAGGCTGCCGCCAACAAAATGCTTGCCGTCAAGCTCGTTGCCGGTCTGGATTGATGCATTTGCATAGCCTAATTTCCACTGTGCATCTGCTGCGGGAGCATCAAGGAATTCATCGGCAGAAAGACCTTCATAGAAGTTTTCTGTAACATAATTGTTCTTTGTCACCCAATCGCGGGGCTCAACGATAAGTGAAGAAATGCCTGAAACCAAAGCGTCAACAACTTTGTCAAGGAAAATGTTGAGTTTGTTTTCAAAATTATCCGACTCTGCGGATGCGGGGAGTGCAAATGCCGAGAAAATAACGATAATTGCAAGAATGACTGATACGATTTTTTTGCTCATAATGAACCTCCGTGTTTTAATTCATATCTTTAAGCTCCATATCACCGAAGCTTATAAGTCTTTTTTTACGCATAAACTCAGATACTGCAAATGAAATAACCGCAGGTGCGATAAAATGCATTATCAGAATTTCAATCATAATGATTTTGGGGTCAACTCCTGCTTCGCTCATTGAAGAATAAGTCATAATCTGACCGACAAGACCCGAGGTGCCCATTCCGGAACCCGATGCATAGCAGGTCATTTTTAAAACTGCCGTTGAAATGGGGCCGAGTATTGCACTCGCAACAATAGGCGGTATCCAGATTTGCGGATGTTTCACGATGTTGGGCATCTGAAGCATCGATGTGCCGACGCCTTGTGCGAGAAGACCGCCGAGCTTGTTTTCTCTGTAGCTTGAAACAGCAAATCCAATCATCTGTGCACTGCAGCCAACAACAGCCGCACCGCCTGCAATGCCCGAAAGACCGAGAATGATACCGAGAGCAGCAGAGCTTATCGGAAGGGTAAGGCAAATACCCATTACAACCGAAACAACGATACCCATAAGTATCGGCTGGCGTTCCGTTCCCCAGTTAATTATTTCACCCATCCAGGTTGAGAAATTGGTGATCGGGGGACCGAGCAGCAATCCGGCTGCACTACCAGCAATAATTGAAGCTGCGGGGGTTAAAAGAATGTCAAGCTTTGTTTTTCCCGAAACAAGCTTGCCAACCTGGATTGCAAAGAAAGCACCTATAAATGCACCCATCGGGTCGCCGGGGCCTGAATAAAGCATTCCCGCATCTGTTAAAACCGCACCTGCAAGTATTTTTGATGAGAAAGCACCAACCATACCTGCCACTGCGGCTGAAACGCCGGTAAGAGGGGAGGCTTTGTATTTAAAAGCCATTCCTGCACCGATTCCAGCACCGGTGAGTGATTTTGCAACTGCGGCAACGGCAATAAGATATGTTCCGAATTCGTGGTTTATCAGATTTCCTACCTGCTCAAGAATCGTTCCGATTATGAGCGAGGCAAACAAACCGAGAGCCATACCCGAAAGGCCGTCAATGAAAATATAATTCAAAACTTTTTTTATCGCATTCATTTTAAACAACCTCCGAAAAAGCTTATTTAAGCATTTCGTTAATCGCATCGGCATAAACTCTGCCGATAAATTCCGAACCGTTATCATTGGGATGAACGCCGTCGGCTGACCAATGATACATATCTTCACCAACGCAGGCTTTAGCCATAATTCCGTCAAGCGGAATATAATAATCGGCAAATTCTCTTGCGAGTGAACGGGTAATATCAATCTTTCCGTTTAAATCTTCACGGAAATAAAGCTTATCGGAAACGGGCTTATAATAGTCATTATCGCTGTTTACTGCAATAATACGCAGTTTGTATTCGACGTCCTCAAATAATGCAAAAGCGCGCTCGGTTGGTGCAATAACGAATTCGGTTTCTTTACCGACGCAAGCAACTGTCGGCCAGATGTTGTAGTTTTTCGGTGTTGGTAACATAGTTTTATCTCCTTAAATTTCTATTTCTGCAAAATAGGGGTAATGGTCTGATGTGGTATTTTCAATTGTTCCGCAAGACAATGTCTTTATATCCTTTGAAGTGAAAATATAGTCAAGCTTCATCGTTGGATTGTTTGACGGGAATGACACGTTACTCTTATCAGATGCTTCGGCGGTATCGCGAAGTTTCTCTTTTATCGGCAACAAAAACTCATTGTCGGGCATTACGTTAAGGTCGCCCATAAAAATCGTTTTGCCGCCTTCCAAGCTATCAAGCAACGCTTTTACGGCGTTCTTTTTTTCGGCTTTGGCAAGTCCGAAATGAGTAACAAACACATTTACAATTTCTCCAACGTCGATCTTTGCTTTAATAATGCACCTTGTTTCATAGTATGCGTTCTCATCCTTTACGGCGGGATCCTCTACCATAATTCTCTCGGCACTGACAATAGGATACTTAGAAATTAGCGCATTGCCATAAAAACTTCCGTTAAGAAACAGCGCCGGACAAAAATAGCAATAGTCGTATCCGAGCGCATTGCATATTTCAACAGTCTGCGCAGTAAACTTTCCGCCACTGCCATGCACTTCGTTAAGTCCTATAATGTCGGCGTTCTCTTTCTTCAGCACCTCGGCTGCAAGCATAGGATCTAAAGTTTTTAAATCCCCAAATTTATGGCAGGACATTATATTGTATGTAACAACCTTCAGCTTCACAGTTATACCTCTCTTTCAAAGAAACCTTTGAGCCCTACAGGATTCTTTGCAGTAGTTTCTATTTCACCAAGCAGAGCTTTCACAACGGCCTTTTGCGTACTTGCGGCATAACCGAATGCATTTACATAGGTTTTAACAAACGGCACCTCGTATATTTTATACGGGTCGCCGAAAGATGTAAAAATCACACAAGGATGATCAAGGATGTAAGCGCGCCAGAAAGCAAATATCTGCTTCCAGCTAAGACGAAGGCTTCCGCCAAGATAATTGTCCGGGCTTACAAGGCAATTTATGAGAATTACATCGTAATCATCTTTCATAGTCTTTATTTTGTAATGTCCGGGATTTATAAGTACGTCGGTTTCGTATCCGCGCCTTTTAAGCTCGTCTGCAAGAACTTCAAAATCGTTTGCCGTGTCACTTGTTTCTTTCTTGAGATTAACAAGAAGAACCTTTGCGTTTTTCTTAAGGTTAAGCGGGATAAGATTCTCATAATTGCGAACTATCTTAATGCTCTTTTCTGCGACCTCATCCGCAAGCTTTTCACATTCAAAATCATCCGCTTCTTTCAGAACAAGTTCCTGATCTTCAAAAAGTCTTGCCTTGTTTTTCAGTGTAAGTATTCTTAAAACAGCGTCAACCAGTCTTTCCTTGCTTATCTCGCCGCTCTCATATGCCTGCTTAAGAAAATCAAAATCTTCAGGCAAAGCAAAAAGGACCATATCTCCGCCGGCTTTGATAAACTCTATAGCCTGTCTGTCTCTTTTTTCCATTGCGCTTATGCCTATCATAGAGAAAGCATCGGACACAACAACTCCGTCAAAGCCAAGTTCGTTTTTCAATAGGTCTGTCTGTAATTTTTTACTGAGTGTTGCCGGCAAATATCCCTTTGCCTCGTCATACTTTTCCTCAAAGGCAGGCAACGCTATGTGCGCACTCATTACTGCGGCAACGTTGTTTTCAATTGCAGTTTTTGTGATTTCAGATGCGATTTCATAATTATCACGGTCGAGCTGGTTGAGACCCACGCTCGCAATTTTGTTTAATGTCTGAATTTTGAAACTCATAATATTTTCCTTATTAACCTTCCAGCCATATAACTGTTCAACTGTGGGATTCTGCGAATTAGTTTCTTTATAGAAATTATTAATTGTTGCATTTGTAATTTCTGACTTTTTTATTTCTTCTGCTTCTATGCATTCTTTATCATAATCTAAATCCGTTATAATAAGCGTTTTTATTTTAAGTAGTTCTATTAACCTGCGATAATTATATGCATAGGCACCACCCACTTGGATAAATGCGATATATTGCTGACTTAATTTTTCATATTTAGGTAATGTTAACAGTTTTCTTATTAATAGCCGTTCTGTATCGCCCTCATACAAAATGGCCTTGTCCGCAAATACTATTTCCGAGTATCCAATTTCAAAAAACCAATCAAAGAAATTAGCCAATTCCTTGTCTTCGTCTTTCTCTGATTTTTTTAATTTTTCTACTAATGAAGATGGATTATATAAGGCACTTTTAAAATCGCTAGCACGACGTATAA
>CALGRR010000092.1 GCA_937880805.1 uncultured Clostridia bacterium | reverse complement strand
AAACCACTTCTACTATACCAAGGAGCTTTTTTCTTGTCTACTTCTCCCCTCGCTATAAGCTTTTCTTTTCCCCTGGCATAGCCAGGGGTTTGCACTGCCCCTTCAAGGGGCGATTGCTGGCTTTGCCCCTGAAAGGGGCTTTGAAGGTTTAGCAGCGCATTTCATTCACTGGCAGCCGCTCCCGTGCGGCTGTTTTATTTTGCCTACTTTGTCTTGCTACCCGTAAACGGGTCTATGTACTCTTTCATTGTAACTTGGTCTACTGCGTAATCTTCTTCAAGCTAGTTCCTTATGTATTCTGCTATTTGCTTTTTGTTTCGACCGACTGTATCTACGTAATACCCTCTGCACCAAAAACTTCTGGAACCGTACTTATACTTTAAATTTGCGTGTCGGTCGAAAATCATCAATGTACTTTTTCCCTTGAGATATCCCATGAATTGTGCTACACTTATATGCGGCGGGATACTTACAAGCATGTGTATGTGGTCGGAACACGCTTCTGCCTCAAGTATTTCTACATTCTTTTGCTCACACAATTTTCTCAATATTTGTCCGATATCTTTTTTCAGTTCTCCGTAGATTACTTTTCTTCTGTATTTCGGTGCAAATACTATGTGGTACTGACATCTGTACTTTGTGTGGGATGAACTTCTTATTTCGCTTTCTTTTTTCATTAAAATTGAACCTCCTTGTATTTTAGTAATGCGGCTGCCAAACCACTACTATTATACTTGGAGGTTTGATTATCTTTCAATCCTTTTGGGCTTGCTTTGAGCTCGCCCGTTTTGGCTTTACTGAAGTCTTTTTTGCCCCCGGCTGTACCGGGGGTTGTCTTTTGCTTAAGCATTAAGCCAAAGGGAGGCAACTTCCTTATGAAGTGCCTCCCTTGCAGGTGGGTTTAATTATTTTATAACTCAATCTTAATGCACTCGTTGCCGAGAAGTCTGTTACTTACTGCGTCGGGCTGATGTCCGCCGATATAAAGGGCAATCTTTCCGTCGGGGTCAACTCTCTTGCCCTCATCGGTTACCGCCTTAATCCAATAACGGTCAATTTCAAATTCAACCGCCGCCTTTTCGCCTGCATCAAGCTCAACAGCCCTAATGCCGCAAAGCTGGAAATGAGGAGTTACGGTGCGGCTGTCGGTAAATGAAGCATAAACCTGAGCCTTCTCTATGCCCTTCCTGTTGCCTGCGTTCCTGATTTCAACGCTGACTTTAAGTGTATCTCCGTTATCTGTTACGCTTGCATTTTCATAAGCAAAGCTTGTGAATGAAAGTCCGTAGCCGAAGGGATAACGGGGCTCGCCCTTTATGTATCTGTAGGTTTTGCCAATCATACTGTAATCGGTAAAATCGGGCAAATCGTGGTCGCCTCTGTAAATTGTAACGGGAAGCTTACCGCAGGGTGAGAATCCGCCCGTAAGCAGATTTGCAACCGCAAGCCCGCCGAGTGCACCGGGATACCATGCGTGAATAATTGCCTTTGCGTGGTTTGTTACCTTATCGCCAAGGTCGATTGAGCTGCCGCACATAAGAACAACAATAACATTATCACAAACATCGCAAACCCTTTCTGCAAGCTTCTGCTGGGTTGCGGGCAGATAAAGCGATTTCTTATCGCCGCAAGCGGTATAATCATTATCATAGCCCGTATCCTCACCCTCGATTGAGCAGTCAAGACCGAGTGCAAGAACGGTAATATCAGCTTCCGATGCGGCAGCAACACCGTCGCTTATCATATTCTGGAAGCCTGACCAATGGTTGGTGAACTCATCGCAATAGTTTGAGCCTCTTTCAACGCTCACATATGAATCCGTGAACACACGGCGGATACCGTCTGCAACGGTTACATATTCGGAAGCATATCCGTTATAGTTGCCTTCAAGTGCTGTAACCGACAAAGCGTTGGGGCCTACAACGGCAATTCTGCCAACCTTTTCTTTGTTGAGAGGAAGATATGAATTTTCGTTTTTAAGAAGAACAAGGCATTGCTCTGCGGCTTTTTTATTAAGCTCCTTATGCTCCTTGCAATCAAGCTTATCAAAGCCAATATCGGAATAAGGTCTGTTTTCTTCAAATTCGCCGAGAAGGAAGCGGATGGTGTAAACTCTTTCTGCCGCAGCGGTGATTTCTTCATCGGTTATCATATCCTGCTCATAGGCATCAACAAGAGCCTCGAAGGTTTCGCCGCAGTTGAGGTCGCAGGTGTTTTTGAGTGCAAGTGCAGCCGCCTCGGTTTTTGTTTCGGCACACTTATGGAATTTATAAATATCGCCGAGTGCTCCGCAGTCGGAAACAACATAGCCGTCAAACTCCCACTGCTTGCGGAGAATTTCGCCCAGAAGATATGTATGAGCACAGCAGGGCTCGCCGTTTGTGCGGTTATACGCACCCATAACGCCCGTTACGCCCGATTTAACCGTTTTTTCAAATGCGGGCAGATATGTTTCAAAAAGGTCGTGGGGATTTACCTTTGCATCAAAGCCGTGTCGGTCTGCCTCGGGGCCCGAGTGAACAGCAAAATGCTTTGAGCAGGCGGATGCTTTAAGAAATTCACCGTTACCCTGAATGCCTTTAATAAAATGAGTGCCGAGAGTTGCGGTAAGATAAGGGTCTTCGCCAAAGGTTTCCTGCCCTCTGCCCCAACGGGGGTCACGGAATATATTGATGTTGGGTGCCCAGAAGGTAAGACCCTTGAAAATATCGTGGTCGCCATACTCAACGTGCTTATTGTATTTTGCTCTGCCCTCGGTGGAAATAACGTCGGCAATGGTTTCAATTAATTCGGGGTCAAAGGTTGCCGCCATAGCGATTGTGTGGGGGAAAACGGTTGCCGTGCCTGCACGGGCAACGCCGTGTGCACCTTCGTTCCACCAGTTATATTCTTTAATTCCCAATCTCTCGATAGCGGGTGAGTTATAGAGAAGCTGGGACATTTTTTCTTCTGCAGTCATTTTTGCAACAAGCTTTTTTGCATTTTCTCTTGCCTGCGATTTTGTCATTGTTTTGCCTCCTTTAAAAGAAAATCAATCATTAATAATATAAACCAAAAACAGATAACCGTCAAGGCAATAAGTGAATAAAAAAATCAAGAAAAACAAATAAAACAGATGAAATATTTTTTTGTATGTGTTATAATGTTTTATTATTAAGAAATTGTGAGGAGCTTTACATATGATTCTGTCTGACAAAACATTAATAAAAATGCTTGCAGAGGGAACTCTTGTTGCAGAGCCCATTGAAAAAGAACAGATTCAGCCCGCAAGCATTGATATAAGGCTCGGCAACACCTTCAGCATAGTCAAGGATTCCTCAACGGGAATTATAACCCTTGAAAATAAGATTGAATATGAAACCATTGAAACAGACACCTATGTTATTCTTCCCGGTCAGTTTGTTCTTGCAACAACTATGGAATACTTTGAGCTTCCCGATAACCTCACCGCCTTTGTTGAGGGCAGAAGCTCGCTCGGAAGAATGGGTCTTTTCATTCAGAATGCAGGCTGGGTTGACCCGGGCTTCAAAGGTGAAATAACGCTTGAACTCTTCAATGCAAACCGCTGTGCAATCGAGCTTAAAGCAGGCAGAAGAGTGGGTCAGCTTGTTTTTGCAGAGATGGATGACACCGCAATGAATCCCTATAACGGCAAGTATCAGGGTCAGAAGGGTGCAACCGGTTCAAGAGTGTTTATGGATAATGAAATAAAATAAACAATTCCGAAAGGATGATGATATATGAAATATGCAGTAGTGCTTTATGACGGAATGGCGGATTATCCCGTTCCCGCACTCGGCGGCAAAACTCCTATGGAGCTTGCAAAAAAACCGCTTTTTGATTCACTTGCAAAAAAAGGCAGAGTGGGTCTTGTTAAAACCGTTGCAGAGGGTCTGAAGCCCGGCAGCGATGTTGCAAACTTAAGCGTTCTCGGCTATGACCCCAAGGTTTGCTACACGGGCCGTTCTCCCCTTGAAGCAGTAAGCATCGGCGTTAAAATGGCAGATGATGATGTTGCTCTTCGCTGCAACATTGTTACTCTCAGCGATGAAGAAAACTATGAAGACAAAACTATGGTGGATTATTCCGCAGGCGATATTTCTTCTGCGGAGGCTGCCGAAATCATAAAAACAGTTCAGGAGCATTTCGGCAACGATGAATTCACCTTCTATAACGGTGTAAGCTACCGCCACTGCCTTATCTGCAAGCACGGCACAACGGATTTGGGCAAAATGACTCCTCCGCACGATATTTCGGGCAGAGTAGTGGGCGAATATCTTTCAACCTCACCCAACGCAGAAAAGCTTATTTCTATGATGAAAGAGAGCTATAATCTGCTCAAAGACCATCCCGTAAACAAAAAAAGAATTGCCGAGGGCAAATCGCCCGCAAATTCAATCTGGCTCTGGGGCGAGGGCAGCAAGCCTGCTCTTGCAAACTTTGAAGAAACCTACGGAGTTAGGGGCAGCATAGTTTCTGCCGTTGACCTGCTGAAAGGCATTGCAATCTGTGCAGGAATGGGCGTGCCCGAGGTTGAGGGTGCAACGGGATATATCGACACAAACTTTGAAGGCAAGGCAAATGCTGCTGTTGAAGAATGGAAAAACGGCAAAGACCTTGTTTATATCCATATTGAAGCTCCCGATGAGTGCGGTCACAGAAATGAGCCCGAAAACAAGATAAGAGCGATTGAGCTGATTGATGAAAGAGTTCTGCCGATAATTCTTGATTATCTTAACGGCTGCGGCGAAGATTATAAGATTATGATTCTTCCCGACCACCCCACTCCCATTGTTACACAGACTCACGCAAGCGACCCCGTTCCCTTTATGATTTATCATAAGAACGGCGAAACTGAAGGCGTTGAAACAATAAATGAAAAAACAGCCGAAGCAACGGGCGATTTCGTTGCAGTAGGTCACACTTTAATGAAAGAATTTTTGGAGGCATAAAAAATGGCATACCGTATAAACACAAAATGTATCCTCAGCGGATATTCACCCAAAAACGGCGAACCCCGTCAGGTTCCCATCTCACAGAGCACAACCTTTAAATATGATTCCAGCGTTGAAATGGGTCAGCTTTTCGACCTTGAAGCTTCGGGTTATTTCTATACCCGCCTTGCAAACCCCACTAATGATGCCGTTGCCGCTAAAATTGCAGACCTTGAAGGCGGCGTTGGTGCAATGCTCACCTCATCGGGTCAGGCAGCATCCTTCTATTCGATTTTCAATATTGCAGGTGCAGGCGACCACGTTGTAAGTGCATCAACAATCTATGGCGGCACATTCAATCTCTTCAATGTTACAATGAGAAAGCTCGGCATTGATTTCACCTTCGTAAGCCCTCAGGCAACGGAAGAAGAGCTTAACGCCGCTTTCAGACCCAACACCAAGGCTGTTTTCGCAGAGTCACTTTCAAACCCCGCACTTGAAGTGCTTGATTTTGAAAAGTTTGCAAATGCTGCCCATTCCCACGGCGTTCCCCTTATTGTTGATAACACCTTCCCCACCCCCGTTAACTGCCGCCCCTTTGAGCTTGGTGCGGATATTGTTATTCACTCAACAACCAAATATATGGATGGTCACGCAACAAGCGTTGGCGGCGTTGTTATCGACGGCGGCAAATTTGACTGGACACAGAACGATAAATTCCCCGGACTCACAACCCCCGACGATTCATATCACGGCATCACATATACCGAGCGTTTCGGCAACGCCGCTTATATAACAAAATGTATGGCACAGCTTATGCGTGACCTCGGCTCAATCCCCTCACCCTTCAACGCATTCCTTCTTAATCTCGGCCTTGAAACTCTTCCCTTGAGAATTGAGCGTCACTGTTCAAACGCACTCAAGGTTGCCGAATATATAAGAGACAGCGGCTGCGCTCTTGAGGTTACCTACCCCGGAATGAAGGGCAGCAAGGGCTATGAGCTTGCACAGAAATATATGCCTGACGGCACAAGCGGTGTTATCTCATTCCGCATAAAGGGCGGCAGAGATGCTGCAACCAAATTTATGGACAGCCTCAAGGTTGCCGAAATCGCAACTCACGTTGCTGATGCACGCACCTGCTGCCTCCACCCCGCAAGCACAACCCACCGCCAGCTCACCGCACAGGAGCTCCTTAACTGCGGCATTTATGAAGACCTTATCCGTCTTTCGGTAGGCATTGAGCACGTTGACGATATTATCGAAGATGTTGCCCAGGCACTTGAAGCTTCGCAGAGATAAAATATACCATTTTATACCTTTAATTTCCAATTTTCGGCAATTTTATGTTGACAAAATGTCGAAAATGTGCTATAAATAATTATAGTTTCAACAAGGAGGAAAAGGTATGTTTTCAGGATTCGTTCGTGAAATAGACGGTGTGGGAAGAGTTGTTATTCCTATGCAGCTTCGCAAGGAGTTAGGTCTTCTTGAACCCGGCAGCAGAATTGAAATGTTTTCAGACGGCAAGCAAATCATCTGCAAAAAAGCAATTTCAGATTGTATATTCTGCAAATCCGAAAGCGAGCTTGTTGAATTTGAGGGCAAATATGTTTGCAAAGCCTGCCTTGAAAAACTCAAAGCCGAATAATTAAAATTCCAAATCCCACGGTAACTTATGTTGCCGTGGGATTTTTTTGTTTAACGGTGAATATATTTAATTAAAAACATCAAACGGAGGAAAAAAATGAATTGGCATTCCCGCACAGCGGAAGAAACCGCATCGTTACTTAACAGCGACCTGAAAAAAGGCTTATCCGAACAAAGAGCCAAAAAGCTTCTTGCCGAACACGGAGAAAATGTTTTAAAAGGGAAAAAACAGAATTCAGTTATAAAACAGTTTTTACTGCAATTCAAGGATTTTTGCGTTATCATACTTTTTATTTCCTGCATTATTTCATTTGCAACAAGCCTTATTGAAGGCAGCAGAAATTTTGTTGAGCCCATCGTTATTCTGCTGATTGTTGTTATCAACGCGGCAATAGGAGTTTTTCAGGAACGAAAAGCAGAAAAAGCCCTTGAAGCACTAAAAAAGATGTCTGCCCCCACCGCAAATGTTATCCGTTCGGGTAAGCTCAGCCGTATTGATGCCTCTCTTCTTGTTCCGGGAGATATTATAAAGCTTAAAAGCGGCGACCTTGTTCCCGCAGATGCACGGCTTATAGAGTCCAACTCCCTCAAAACTCAGGAAAGCTCCCTGACGGGTGAATCCGTTCCGAGCGAAAAGGATGCAGCCGCCTTCTGCGATAAAAGCTGTGCCCTTGCAGACAGAAAAAACACTGTTTTCTCATCAACAACCGTATCTGCGGGAAACTGCACCGCAATCATAACAGAAACGGGAATGAACACCCAGGTGGGCAAAATCGCAAATCTTCTTTCAAACGAAGAATCTCCGCAAACTCCGCTTCAGATAAGGCTCGCAAAGGTTGGCAAAGCTCTTGCCGTTGCATCGCTCGGCATCTGTGCCCTCGTTTTTATTCTCGGAATAATCCGCCAAAGCGGAATTCTTTCTTCGTTTATGCTTTCCGTCAGCCTTGCGGTTGCCGCCATTCCCGAAGGTCTGCCTGCAACAGTAACGGTTATTCTCTCTTTAGGCGTTCAGCTTATGTCGAAAAACAAAGCAATAATACGGCATCTGCCCGCAGTTGAAACACTCGGCACCGCAACCGTTATCTGTTCAGACAAAACGGGCACTCTCACGCAAAATAAAATGACGGTTACAAGCCTCAAAAATGCTCTCGGTGATGTTTCATTTAACAGCAACGAAGGGAAAAACATACTTGTTTATGCAAGCATTTGCAACAACACCTCTGTTATTGAAAACGGCAGAAAAACAACTTTTTCAGGCGACCCCACCGAAACTGCAATAGTTGCCGCCGCACATTCCTGCGGAGAAAAAAAGAGCAAAATTGACGAAGCATATCCCCGAATCAGCGAAACCCCTTTCAGCGGTGAAAGAAAGCTGATGTCCACTTTGAATACGCATAACAATAAACATATTCTTTTTGTCAAAGGGGCTCCCGATGCAGTTTTGCCAAAGTGTAATTCTTATTCCGTTTCAGGCAGAATTTCGCCCATAACCGAAAAAATCCGTTCATCTGTGTTGTCACTCAACGAATCAATGGCACGCGATGCACTGAGAGTTATCGCAGTTGCATACCGTGAGGCAGACGGCAGCCTTGATGCCGATGAAGAAAATCTTGTTTTTCTTGGGCTTATAGGAATGACCGACCCGCCCAGACCCGAGGCGGCAAAAGCGGTTGCGGTTTGCAAAAAAGCGGGAATAACTCCCGTTATGATTACGGGCGACCATATCGTCACAGCCTGCGCCGTTGCCGAAAAGCTTGGAATTATTGAAAAGGGCTGCAAAGCAATGAACGGAAAAGAACTTGATTTGCTCGATGATGCCGCTTTGCAATCTGCGGTGGCTGATTGCAGGGTATTTGCAAGAGTGACTCCCGAGCACAAGGTAAGAATAGTGAAGGCTTTCCGTGCACGGGGAGAAATTGTGGCAATGACGGGCGACGGAGTTAACGATGCACCAGCACTCAAAGCCGCCGATATTGGCTGTGCAATGGGAAAAAGCGGAACGGATGTTGCAAAAAATGCTGCCGATATGATTCTGACTGATGATAATTTTGCAACTATCGTTAAAGCAGTGGAGCAGGGCAGAGGCATTTTTGATAACATAAAAAAAGCCGTTCACTTCTTGCTCAGCACCAACATCGGAGAAATTCTTTCTGTTTTCGCATCTTCTCTTCTAGGTTTTCCCGCCCCTCTTGTTCCTATTCAGCTTTTATGGGTAAACCTTGTTACAGACTCCCTTCCCGCTATGGCATTAGGCACCGAAAAGCCCGAAAAAGACATAATGAAAAGAAAACCGATTTCACCCTCAAAGGGATTTTTCTCTGACGGCTTATGGCTTGATATAACTCTTGAGGGCTTGCTTGTTGGAATTCTCACTATTCTTGCCTTTTCATTGGGGAGCCTCGTTTTTCCTTCTGAAAACAGACTTGCCCTCGGCAGAACAATGGCATTCTGCACCCTCAGCTTCTGCGAGATTTCTCAGGCACTGAATATGAGGTCATCTTTTCCTTTATATAAAATAGGTTTATTCTCAAACAAAATAATGAACATTGCCGTTGTTGTGTGCTCTGCAATGCAATGTGCGGTTGTTGTTATTCCCGGACTCGCATCGTTATTCGGTGTTGTTCCGCTTTCGGGCATTCAATGGATAACAGTATTCTTTCTTTCCTCCATACCGCTTCTTGCCGGTGAAGCGGGAAAAATTATTTTCAGCAAGAATAAAACATAAAAATTCCCCCTTGCGTTTTCACGCAAGGGGGAAAATCATTTTAATGTATTGCCTTTAATTATACGCCCTTGATAGCATTTACAATCGCATCAAAAGCTGCTCTGAAGAGACCTGTCATACCTGCAACGGTAAACATACTCTTGGGAAGTGCAATGGGATCGAATCTCAGACAAACCTGGCTCCACATATCCTTATTGAAGAACTCTTTGATTACAAAGTTCTCAAGAACAGGCTTGAAGAATACGATGATTGTGCTTTCAGTTGTGTTAAGAACTGCATCTTCCTTATCAGCTGATCTGCCGTTGCTGTAATAGTACATCTTGAAGTTCTTACCAAGAGCACAGTATGTCTTGTTTGATGTATCCATTACTCTGAAGAAGAATTCATTATACTGCTTCCAGGTTGCTCTGAACACAAGGTCAGACTTAACTTCTCCTGTGCCTTCGCTGTTGATGCCGGGCTTCCAGGTTGTTTCATCATCAAGGCTTGCATTCTTATCAAGATAGTAAACTTCCCAGCCTGTGGGCAGATAATTCTCGCCGGGCATATTGTTCTTATCCCATGATGTGCCTTTAACTACTGTATGAGCAATACCGGGGTCATTATCCTCAGCACCGTCTCTCCATGCATCAGCACCGTATGCTTCGCAGCCGAGTCTTTCTTCGTATATAATCTTGCCTTCTGCATCGAGTTTGCCGTTGCCGTAGTCGATATATGCATTGTAGAATACGGGTCTGTAAGCAGCTGTGAATGTTCTGCCGCCTGCAACCATGGCACCCTCATTCTCCCAATAGTCAAACACCTTACCCTCGGGAGCTGCTGCGTTGATTTCTGCAATCTTTTCTGCGTTGGGAGCAAACTTCTCAAAGAGTGTGCCTACTGTAAGACCGGAAACTGTGAATGTAACCTTATTTCCGTTTGCATCAACATATTCAAATGTTGCATCGTAAGCCTGTGCTTCCCAAACTGCGGTCAATGCAAGAACACCGTTCTTAACATAATTTCTTACGAATTCAAGAGTTATTTCTGCGGGAAGAGCAACATCTGCTGAACCGCTTCTCCAGCCGGTAAGCTTATAACCTGCTCTGCCTGAAACCTCACCTGTGATAACAGTTCCAACCTCGGGAAGTTCCTTTTCGTTGCCGTGTGCATCAATAATCTTTGCACCCTTAAGGTCAAGAGTATCGCCTACAGAAACAGTAGTTGTAAGTGTATAAATGCTGTTGATTACGTCGCCGATTGCAAATGTTACCTTGTATTCGGCTGCACCGTAAACTGCTGTGTAAGACTGATTTGCACCGTCTTTTGCATTAAGAGTGAATGTAACACCCTTGTTTGCTTCTGTCCAGTTTGCAGCAGCTGCACCATCTGCTGTGTTCCAAGCTTTAAGAGCAAAGCCTTCAATAGGTGCATACTTATCGGTTGCGAGTGTTGTTGTTGCTGTTAATGTGTTGAAGCCTGATGTTACGGTTGCTGTTTCAGTCTTAACTTCTGTGCCGTAATCATTTGCTTCTTCGTCAAATACGGGGATGTTCCACTCAACATTAAACTTAACCTTGGTGTTGATATAGTATGTTGACTCACCGTCATAGGTAAGATCCTTCGCTGCAAAGTAGCCTGCACCGATTTCTGATGAGAATGCAAGTGAATTTGTAATATCAAACTCTCCGTCCCAGCCGAGTGCTTCGGGATTTGCCTTGATATAATTAATCATTGCAGCAAGCTCGTTCTTTGCAAGAGCTTCACCCTTGTTGCCGTGGAAGGACTTATATTCTTTCCATTCGCCTGTTGCATAATCCATAGCCATAAACTTGATTGATGAATCGCATTCTGACCATGTTGCATAATAAGCTGAATCGCCGTCAACTGTGTAGGGCTCTTCAAAATCAGCAGTGCTGTCGTCCTCTACGGACTTCCACTCTACGAAATTGAAACCGTCCTTTGTAACTGTGGGAGCTTCTACGTATTCGTCATATGTTGCCTCAACATTTACAACTGATGCTTCATCGCCCTTTGTTGCATAGAACTTAAGGTTATATGTCTTTGCTGTCCATTCAACTTTTGCTTTTGCACCCTTGATGTTGTCAAGAGTAATTTCAGCAGGATTCCACTTGCCGGTGTAACCGGTCTTTTCTGCTGTGATGTTGTCAAGGCTTACTTTTTCGCCGATACCGGCCTTAATTGTGAGTGTGCCGTCACCGTTATCTGTAACGCCTTCGGGAAGAGTTTCAAACTCTGCACCGTCTGCATCAAGAGTGATGTCAAACTCATCTGTTGAAAGAACTCTCTGGAAGGTTACTGTTCTTGCGGGCATTGTGTAGCCATCAAGGCTTTCAACAACTGCACCTGTTGCAACGTTTGCCCAGCCGATCTGATTTTCAACCGCTGCGGGAATAACTACTGCAGCACCCTCTTCATATTCGTTGCTCGAAATTTCTGTTCCGTCGTTTTCAACGAAGATTGCCTTGGGAAGAACAACTGTGCCGCCCTGGCTGGGAGCTTCACCGATAGTAAATGTGCGGTCAGTATCAAGAATGTATTTATCTGCTGCTACAGGATTTTCATTCTCATAGTAGTAATAGCAAT
>CALGRR010000091.1 GCA_937880805.1 uncultured Clostridia bacterium | reverse complement strand
TGAATAGTTGGATTGATTCATAGGAATCATCCCAGCAACGTCTTGTTGAGATAAATCCAAATCTTCTCTTGCATTTCTAATTTTAGTGCCAAATGTCATACTACTCTCCTTTTTGACAATTATAGTATTTTTAACTAAAAGTATTGCAAATTATATTAATTTAATATACAATATATGCGATATAGTTAATATTTAACTAGATTCACCAAAATAAATGAATAAACCAAATTAAAAGGAGTTAGCAATGAAGAGAACTATAACAAATTCAATGTTGGTTTTGTTGCTGGTTTTTGTCTTGTTAATGACACTCGTGGCCTGCGGAGAACAGGGACCTCAAGGTGAGCAAGGCGAAACAGGTGCAACCGGTCTTCGAGGAGAGCAAGGACCTCAAGGTGAAAAAGGAGAAACTGGCGCAACAGGCCCTCAAGGTGAGCAAGGAGAACCAGGTGAAGACGGACACACTCCTGTCATAACAATCGGTGACAACGGCAACTGGTTTGTTGATGGTGTAGATACTGGTGTTAAAGCACAGGGTGAAACTGGTGCAACCGGCCCTCAAGGAGAGCTAGGTATCCAAGGAGAGCAAGGTATTCAAGGTGAACAAGGCATTCAAGGCGAACAAGGTCCTAAGGGCGAAGATGGCACTGCATTGCTTCATGGAAGTGGAAGTCCTTCCGATGCTCTCGGCAAAAATGGAGATATCTATTTAGATGTAGATACTTTCGATTTTTATATCAATAACAATGGAGTATGGCAGTTTGTCAATAATTTGGCATCAAGCGTTTACGGACATGAAGGGACGGATGGTTTAGAGTTTTATCCTTTGAATGATACAGAATGTGCAGTTGCAGTAGGAACAGCCAAGTATTTAGAGGAAATTGTCATTCCTTCCACATATAAAAACTATTCTGTCACAACAATTTTAGACAATGCTTTTGAAGGATGTACAAATTTGAAAAAAATAACAATTCCAAGCAGTGTCGCGACAATAGGTTCATATGCATTTTCAGGATGTAGCAACTTGACAGAAGTAAATATCCCCGATGGTGTAACAAAAATTAATCCGTATACATTCTCCGGATGTAGCAGTCTGCCGAGCATTAAACTTCCTAGCAGTTTAGTATCAATTGGCACAAACGCTTTCAATGGATGTAGCAAATTGACAAGCATTACGATTCCTAGTGGCGTGACCACAATCGGTGCAAACGCATTCTCTAACAGCGGATTGACCACAGCATATTTTGCAGATGGTGAAAACTGGTATATGGGAGGTTCAGATTGGCCCGTGACAAACGGTTCATCAGCCGCCACATTATTGACAGATACATTCGTGTCAGTGACATGGACAAAGAAGGCATAAAGTCCTAATGAATTACAAAAAAAGAAAGGAACAGCAACGCTGTTCCTTTTTAATATCATAATGTGTCAAGCAGTCGTTAGATTTATTCCTCAAACTTGATCAGTTCTACGCCGGCTTCTTCAAGGAGCTCCACGGAGAATTTGTCGGGGTAGGGGTGCTTGTAGACAATGCGCTTGATTCCGCTGTTGATGATGATGCGGGTGCAGATTGTGCAGGGTTGATGGGTGACGTACATTGTTGCGCCGTCAACTGACACACCAAGTTTTGCGGCTTGTGCGATAGCGTTTTGCTCTGCGTGGACTGCAAAGCATTTTTCTTGTTGAGTGCCACTCTCAATGCCCAGTTGGTCACGCATGCAATATCCCTTGTCACGGCAACTCATGATGCCTGCAGGTGCGCCGTTGTATCCCGTTGTCAGGATACGCTTGTCCTTGACGATGACTGCGCCGATTGCACGGCCTTTTCTTGCGCAACTTGTCCAAGTTGACACAACTTCTGCCATTTCCATAAATCTCTTATCCCATTTGTCCATATCTGCCTCTTTTTGCTTCAAATTGTATTTTAGGATTGTCTTTTCATATATAATAGCATATAATAAGACTTGCTTCAACAATCTTTTTCATTAAAAAACATTAAAATCCAAAAGTTTTTGGCACAAAGTATTGACTTTTGGCAATGCTGGTTATAGAATGTTAGCAGACAAGCACAAAGAGTGCTAAATAATTGAAAACAATATCGGAGGCATAAATTATGACATTGAAACCCTTGTTTGACAAAGTTGTTATCAAGGCAATCGAATCAGAAGAAAAGACTGCAAGCGGAATCGTTCTCCCCGGCTCAGCACAAGAGAAGCCCCAACTTGCAGAAGTTATAGCAGTTGGTCCCGGCACCGAAGACACCGCAATGGTTGTCAAGGTGGGGGACAAAGTGGTTTACAGCAAGTATGCAGGAAGCGAGTTCAAGCTTGACGGAAAGGACGTCACAATCATCCGTCAAACAGACATCCTCGCAATCGTAGAATAGGAGGCAGTTATGGCAAAGCAATTCAAATACGGCGACGACGCAAGAAAAGCCCTTGAAGCAGGCGTAGATACACTGGCAAATACAGTCAAAATCACCCTTGGACCTAAGGGTAGAAACGTAGTTCTAGATAAAAAATACGGCTCACCGCTTATTACAAACGACGGTGTAACCATCGCTAAAGAAATTGAGCTTGAAGATGCATTTGAGAATATGGGCGCACAGCTTGTAAAAGAGGTATCTGTAAAAACAAACGATGCCGCAGGTGACGGTACTACAACCGCTACCGTACTCGCACAGGCTCTCATTAACGAGGGTATGAAAAACGTTGCTGCAGGTGCTAACCCGATGGTAGTTAAAAAGGGTATTAAAAATGCAGTAGATACCGCAATCGCTACAATCATTGACAATTCTAAAAAGGTTTCGGGCACCGATGATATTGCTCGTGTTGCAACCGTTTCATCGGGCGATGCACAAATTGGCTCACTAATTGCCGAGGCTATGGAAAAGGTTTCTGCTGACGGTGTTATTACTGTTGAAGAATCAAAGACCGCTGAAACCTATTCAGAGGTTGTTGAGGGTATGCAGTTCGACCGCGGTTATATTACACCTTATATGGTAACCGATACCGATAAGATGGAAGCTGTTATTGATGATGCTCTCATTCTTATCACAGATAAAAAGATTTCAAACATTCAGGAAATTCTTCCTCTTCTTGAGCAGGTTATGCACGCAGGCGGCAAGCTCGTTGTTGTTGCAGAGGATGTTGAGGGTGAAGCACTTTCAACAATTCTTGTTAATAAGCTTCGCGGCGTATTCACCGTTGTTTGCGTAAAAGCACCCGGCTTCGGTGACAGAAGAAAGGAAATGCTTCAGGATATTGCTATCCTTACCGGCGGCGAGGTTATCACATCAGACCTTGGTCTTGAACTTAAGGATACTCAGCTTGCACAGCTCGGCAGAGCACGTCAGGTTAAGATTTCAAAGGAAAACACAATCATCGTTGACGGTGCGGGTGCAAAAGAAAACATTGCGTCAAGAGTTGCACAGATTAAGCTTCAGATAGAAAACACAACATCGGATTTTGACAGAGAAAAGCTTCAGGAAAGACTTGCAAAGCTTTCGGGCGGTGTTGCAGTTATTAAGGTTGGTGCCGCAACAGAAACCGAAATGAAAGAAAAGAAGCTTCGTATTGAAGATGCTCTCGCAGCAACAAAAGCGGCTGTTGAAGAAGGCTGCGTAGCAGGCGGCGGTGTTGCTCTTCTCAACGCATCGGACAGCGTTAAGGCTCTTCTTGAAAATGTTGAAGATGCTGATGAAAAAACAGGTATCAAGATTGTGCTCAAGGCTCTTGAAGAGCCCGTTCGTCAGATTGCTGCGAACGCAGGTCTTGAAGGCTCAATCATTATCAACGCAATTCAGGAAAGCGGCAAAATCGGCTACGGCTATGATTTTGCAAAGGATGTTTATTGCGATATGGCAGCAGCAGGTATCCTTGACCCCACAAAGGTAACCCGTTCAGCTCTTCAGAATGCATCATCGGTTGCTTCAATGGTTCTCACAACAGAAAGCCTTGTTACCGATAAGCCCGACCCCGCAGCAGATGCAGCTCAGGCAGCAGCTATGGCAGCTCAGGGCGGCGGAATGTATTAAGATTGAAAAACTAATCAAACCGGCGTCTGAAAAGATGCCGGTTTTTGTGTAATATATTAAAATTCACCGAATGTTAATAATTGTTATTGCATAAGGATTTGACATTTAATAAATAATGTGATAAAATCCAACTACAAATAAATTTTTGACATAAAACAGGAGGACAAAAAATGAAAAAAGTAAAATCAGTTCTGTCTTTACTTTTAGCTCTTATTATTGCTATGGGCTGTGTTTCAACAGCTTTTGCAGCAGATGCAGCAACTGAAGACAGCGATAACAACACACTCTTAACCGCAGATGCTCTCGTAGTAGGCGGCTCAATCACAGGTGCATTCGATACAGCTGATGATGTTGACTATTTTAAAATTACAACAAAGAAGGCAGGTCTTCTTACCGTTTCTCTTCAGCACACAACAAACGAATCAACACTCGGTTATTTCAATGTTGAAGTTCTTGATGCAGAAGAGAAGGTTCTCGCAAGCTTTGTTTCAAAGGGCAGCGATGCAAAGGTTACTTCAACAGCCTTCGGTGTAGCAATAGGCGATTATTATGTTAAGGTAACTCCCGCTACATTCGACAGAGCTCTTTCCTACACCGTTTCTGTAGCTGAAGACACAACAACAGTTGCAGAAAAAGAGCCCAACGATGATTCCGCAACAGCAACAGCAGTTGATGAAATCAAAGGCGACGACACCGGCACAAAGAGATATGCAGGCTTTATTTCTTCCGCAGCAGATGTTGACTACTACAGCTTCACAAAGAAGGCTGACGGTTCAATCTATTTCTATCTCTTTAACAACGCAAATTCAGCAGGCAGCTACAAGGCAGAGCTTGTTACATATTTCAGCACTTCAACCGAAGAAAAGGTTCTCGGTTCAATCACGATTGCTCCCGGTGAAACACGTGCAATGAGTGCAAGCGTCGGCATTGAAGGCGGTAAGACTTACTTCCTCAAGGTAACAAGTGCAGACGGCAGCACCGGCGGATATGAAATCAGATTCTGGAACTATGACCATAAGAACACAGAGTTTGAATATAACAATGAGCCCGCAGCGGCAACAAAGCTTTCTGTTTCAACAGATAAGGTTGATAACACCCGCGTCGGTTCAATCACACACACAGCAGATGCTGACTATTTCAAGGTTGAAACAACCAAGGATTATGCATATACACTTAAGGTAAATGCATATGTTAACAAGATGGAAACAGCCGCACAGTGGAAGGTTGCTGTTTATGCAGCAGATAACCTTACCGGCGATGCAGTTCTTGAAGCTATGGCAACAGATTCAAAGGCAGCAGAGCTTTCATTCAGCAATCTTGAAGCAGGCATTTATTATGTAAAGGTAACTGCAGGCACAGATTTCAACACAGAGCGTTATGAAATCGAGATGGTTCAAGGCGAAAAGATAGAGGCTCCCAAATCATTCCTTGAAAGACTTAAGGAAATCAAGTGGGCAACTCTTCTCAGCACATTTGCAGGCTGGTTTAACCAGATTGATATTGCCGGCGTTGTTAAGGCAATTTACCAGTCAATTAGGGGTCTTCTCGGTGCTATCTGATTTATAAAAAACAATTAAGGGCTGTTTCGGGGAAACAGCCCTTTTAATTCGGAAAAGGGGTTATACAATGGGATTTGATAAGGATTTCAAGCCGGTTCTCAGATTTATGGTTGTAAGCGATGTTCACTATAAAGATGAGCATACTGTTGAAAGAGAAAGAATGGATAAAGCGATTAAAACCGCTTATGAGCTCAGCGAAAAAGAAGAGTATTCAAAGCTTGATGCACTTTATGTTGTCGGTGATTTTGCAAACAGCGGCTCACGCACACAGATGCTTGCATTCAAGGATACGCTTGATAAAAACATAAAAGAAGGAACAAAGGTTAATCTTTCAATGGCGAGCCACGAATTCCACGGCGAAGGCGAGCAGGCGGCTATTGAAAAGTTCACGGAAATCTTTTCGCAGGAAACCGATACGCATACCGTTATCAACGGCTATCATTTTATCAGCGTAACCTGCACCAACGGCTGCCATTTTGACGAAGCAAAGCAGGAGTGGGCAAAAAAAGAGCTTGCCGCTGCCGCAGAGGCTGCACCGCAAAGACCTATTTTCTTCTTCCAGCATCCCCATATAACAGATACAGTTTCGGGCAGCATTTATTGGGGTGAGGATGAGCTCATTCCCGCACTCCTTGATTACCCTCAGGTAATTAATTTTTCAGGGCACTCTCACGCACCCATCAATGACCCCCGTTCGATTCATCAGAGGCATTTTACCTGCCTCGGCACGGGCACATTAAGCTATTTTGAAATGGATGAATTTGATAAGGTATACGGCACCTTCCCTCCCGAAAAGGAAAAGGCAGCTCAGATGCTTATTGTTGAAGCTGATGAGCAGGGCAGAGTGCGTATTTATCCCTATGATCTGATAACCTCAAATTTCTTCCCGTTTGTCTGGAAAATTGATTCAGCATGGGACCCCACAAGCTATCTCTATACCGATGAACGCTATAAAACAACAGCTTGTCCTTCATTTGCAGAGGACTCAAAAGCTGAAATAAGCAACAAAAAAGAAGACGGCTTCACCGTAACCTTCAATCAGGCAACTCCCTCCGAGGATTATGTGAATGACTATAATGTTTTCATCAAAACAGAGGGCGGAGTGATAGTAAAGAACTCAACCGTCTGGAGCTGCTACCATCTTTTTGAAATGCCCGAGAGCATCAGCGTTGATATTTCGGGACTCAAAAAAGGCGAAAAATATTATGCTGAAATTTATGCAAACGGCTTCTGGTGCAACAGAAGCAAAAAGCCGCTTGTGAGTGAAATTGTTTCGCTTTAAGTATACTTTTTGAAACAGTAATTAATATGGTTTTGAAAGTCATATTTCCGCCACAGCTTCGTTAAAAATCTTTGAAATGAGTTAAAATTAAACAAATACATTTAAATATAATCAAGTTCATTCCTGATTTTTGCGAATGAGCTTGATTTTTTTATTCAGATATAATACAATAAACAATATATTGGGTAATTGCGAATTGCTGAAAATCTGATTATAGGGATGGTGTTGAGATTGGCTGAAGAAATCAAAAAAACAGTTTCCGAAGCAGAGCAGGATGAAGCTGTTCTCAGAGAGTTTTCAAACCAAAACAAAATATATCTGAGCCCCCGTCATTATGTGGCATATATCCTTTCGGGTATGGGCGATACAATGTGGAATACCTTCAGCAAAAAGCTTTTCTTTTTTGCCACACAGTTTCTCGGAATCAATGCAAAAATATGGGGCTACGCAGAAACAATAAGCTTTATTGCAGATACGGTTGACAATGCGGTTTCGGGTCTTATTATAGACAGAACAAGAACTCGCTGGGGCAGAGTAAGACCGTATATTATTCTTACCCTGCCGTTCTGGGTGTTTGCTTCGCTGTCACCCTGGCTGCTTCCCGGCGGTATGTCACAAACCTATCTTTTTGTATCATTTCTCACTTTTAACTACATAGGCTCCATTGCGAAATCGTTTTACGATACGAGCTATTCCATAATTCTTTTTAACATAACACCAAACCCCATTGAAAGAAACAGACTTATTGCAACCGATGCCTATGCAGACCTTGTCGGTGTGTGGCTTCCGTCACTCTTCCCGGTTCTTGTTGACTTCCTTCCTCAGGTGCTCAATGTAGGCTCGCGTAACATTTACACGGGCGGTGCAATCGTTTTTGTTCTTGCCGTTATTGCGTTCAGAATTTACGGCTTCTTCTCCCTTAAAGAAAGAATGCCGCTTTCAACAAGAAACGAAATGAATCAGATGGGTCTGATTAAAACAATCAAAACCATCGGCGGCTGCAGACCTATGTGGGTTCTTCTTATAAAGAATTTCTTTGCAGTAGGTAAAAGCACGGGCACAATGGTTGAGGATTTTTTCTGGCTCAACTGTATGGGCAGACTTTCTTACGGAACAATCGCAGGTCTTTTCACGGGACTTCCCAGCTATTTTGTTCTTCCCTTTGCACCCAAGCTTACCAAAAAATTCGGCTTGAGAAATCTCGCGGCAGGCAGCTATATGTTCTGCGGCATATGCTATTTCATAATGTGGGTTGTCGGATACAAGCCCTTCGGAGAAGATCATTTTATCCTCAATCTTATCTGGATAATAATTGCACTCACCTTCTGCGGCTCGCTTAACAGTATTCAGCGATACTGCAGCACTGCACTCAACGGCGACCTTTATGATTATGTTGAATGGAAATCGGGCGTCAGAAATGAAGCAACAATAACTGCAGCAATGAGTTACTTCAAGATTGCTTCGGATGCGGCGGCAAAGCTGATAAGTGCTTTTACCGTTGCGGCAATTCACTATGTTCCCCTTATCAATGCCAACGGTGTGCAGATTCCGCAAACAGACCCAGGTATGCTTGCGGGCATATGGACTGTTTTTGCTCTTGCACCCGCAATCGGAAGGTTTATGAAAGGTGTAACGCTTCTGTTCTTTAATGTTCACGGTAAAACACGAGATACTATGATGTTTGAACTTGCAAAAATCAGAGCAGCAAAGGTAATTGATACCGAAAGCGAGGTTTCGGCAGAATAGTCAAAAAAGAAACCAATATTTTTATATAAATATTATATATAAATATTTAAAATGCACTTGAAATATTCAAAGATATATGTTAAAATGACTTGTATTATATGAAAGTGTCGCTTGCCGCTTTCAAGAATCACTCAAGGAGGAATATCGCATATGACATTCTTAAAGAAATCATTGGCAGTGCTTCTCGCTGTTGCAATGATGATCGGCTCAATGTCGGTTGCCGCTTCGGCATGGAACCCGGCAACAGACGACGGTAAAAAAATCACAATTGTCCATGAGTTTTACCGCTACAACGAAAAGACCGGTGCATGGGATATTAAAACAGACAGAGCAAAGCCCGGCGAAGTCGTTAAGATGAGAGCAAAGGTAACAACAGATTACTACACAAACTCTTCAAACTCAGCTCTTTTCTTTGATAAAAGATTCTTTACCATTCTCGATGGTTCGGGTGATCCGAAGAATCCGCCCGCAGAAGGCGTAAACTTCACAACCAATATGAACGGTTCATATCTCAGCTTGGGAGCTAAAGACAACAACTCAATGTGGTATTCAAAAGATACCAATAACTTTAACTTCAAGCAGACTGTTCAGACGAGCAAAAAGGTTAATAACTACCTTAACGGTAAGCTCGTCGAAGTAGAAGATGAAGATGGAAATAAAACAACAAAAGTTCCTCTTGCTGATTTTATTGAGAATTACAATGCAGTTAAGAGTAACATCTATTTCTCATCAACACCCTACAACACAAAACTCGACGGAAGTGATTACCTTTACGAATATATATTCCAAGTTAAAGATAACCCCACCGTAAAAACTCCCGGCAACAAAGGTACGGTTTGCCTTCCTCCCGAGGTTGCAGCAAATGCAGATTATGCAATGCTCTTCAACTTCCCCAAGGGTCCCTCCGGTGAAAGAGCAGATAAGACCTTGTATTTCGGCCTTGGCTGGACTCCCGAAATCGTAACTGATAAGGAGCTTGCAACAATCTCTGTATTCAGCGATGTTATCCTTGATGCAAACGGCGGTTCGTTCGTAGTAGACGGCAGCCCCGCAGCAACAAGAACTGTTTCGGGCGTTATCGGTGAAGCTGTAAAGAATATTTCTTCAGTTCTTCCCGAAAAAGCAGGCTATGTATTTGCAGGCTGGTCACGCACAGCAGACGGTGCAATTCTTTCAAATGAAGAACTTGCAGCTCTTACACACGATTATGAGGATATGACCCTCTATGCAATTTACGGTAAGAGCGACAGCTACTACACAGTAGAGCTTTTTGAAATGCTCACCGACGGAACCTATTCCGCAGAGCCCACAGTAAAGCAGCCGGTTCCCGAAGTTTCAGGCAAAACAGTTAATTATCCCGCTGTTCCTCAGACAGGCTTCCACCTTGATGAGAGCAAGGAAAATATAACAAACATCACAGTTGCAGATGATAACTCTTCCGTAATCAGAGTTTATTACGCAAGAAACAGCTATCAGGCAATCTACCATTTTGAAGATGCTGCCGGTGAAAAGACCGATACAATCCCCGTTCTTTACGGAGCATCAATTCCTGAGTTCACCGCTGTTCCCGGCGGTCCCTTAAAGGAAGGAATGAAATTCAAGGGCTGGTCAACCGATAAGGACAAGTTGGTTGCCCTTCCCACCTCAATGCCTTCAGAGGATGTTGAGCTTTACCCCATTTTTGAACCCATCGTTTACATTTACACATTCAATGCAGACGGCGGCAAGCTTATAAATAACGAAAACGAAGAAGTAGAGATCCTTACAGTTTATTATAATCACGGCGAAGTTCCCTCATACCCCGCAAATCCCGTTAAACCCGGTTTCACATTTATTGAGTGGGATACCAATCTTCCCGCAACAGTAACTGAGGATATGGATTTTGAAGCTGTTTACAACCAGGATATTTACACAGTTAAGTTCACAGATAACGGCGTTGTTAAATATCAGACAACAGCATACTACGGCGATGAGATTTCTGCTGATGTTATTCCCGAAGGATACAAAGAGAATGCTTGGACTGTTAATGACACAACAACAGTTGCAACCTTCCCCTATGAAATAACATCACACACAGAATTCAAGGCAACCGATGATGCACTTGTTTATGATGCAGTATTCAATGCAGGCGAAGGCGAATTTGAAGGCGGCTTAAAGTCACAGACTGTTCCCACTCTTCTTGATGAAGAGGTAGCGGCTCCTGAAAAGAACCCCAAGCTCTACGGCCACGATTTCGTTATGTGGGATCCCATGGTTGAGGGCACAATAATGCAGGAAGGCGGACTTACCTTCAATGCAGTTTATGAGCCCGCAGATTTCGTTGTTAAGCTTCTTGACGAAGACGGCAAAACTCCTCTTAAAGAAGAAACAGTAACATTCGGCGATTCTCTTGAAGAACTTCAGAATTATATACCTGAAAAGCCCGGTTACGATTTCGTAAAATGGAGCGAAGAGATTCCCGACACAATGGGCGGCGAAGATTTCACAGCTCAGGCTGTATGGAGTGCAAAAACATATAAGCTCGAGTTCTATGATGCAGACGGCAAAACTCTTGTTGATGTTATTGTAGACAAAACCGGTGTTTCCGTTAAGGCTCCCGATTATCCCATAGTTGACGGCTATGTTTACACAGGCTGGGTTAACGAAAAGGGTGAAGGCGTTCCCGCAACAATGCCCGTTGACGGCGATAAGTTTATCGCAGTAAGAGAACCCGCTGATGTTGTAATCACTCTTGATGCAAACGGCGGTGTGCTTGCAGGCGATGCAACAATCGAAGCAAAGTTCGGTGCTGCAATCAACGAGCCCGCAGATCCCACCTTTGAGGGCAGCGAATTCCTCGGTTGGAGCACAAGCAAAGACGGTCTTGTAGTTGAATTCCCCAAGACAATGCCCGCAAAGAATGAAACCTATTACGCAATCTGGAAAACAAACGAGCATCTTGCAACCTTCAATGCAAACGGCTCAACCTTCAAGGTTAACAATGATGCTGTTTATTCAACACTTGTTAAGTATGGCGATGAGATCAAGTTCCCCGAGCTTAACGACAGAGAGGGTTATAAGTTCAACGGCTGGACTCCCAACACAACAGTAATGCCCAACGAGCCCGTAACATTCACGGCTCAGTGGGAATATATCCCCACCGGTAAAGCAGACTATACTATTTATATATATACAGTAAATCCTGCAACCGGCGAATATATTGAAACAATCAAAAACGGCACAACCGAGAGTGGCAACACAATCGAAATCGTTCCTGATGATGCTTCATCAGACGCAGATGTTGTTATCGATTATGAGGGACTCAACCTTGCAGAAAGCAATGTTCCCGATACAGATAACCAGAAAAATGTTCTTTCAATAACCGCAGAAGAGCTTGCAGAGAATAAGCTTGTTGCATATTTTGAGCTTGCAACATTCAAGGCAACCTTTGATCCCAATCAGGGCACAATCACTGCAGGCGATGCAGAAGTAAGCTCAACCTGGGGCACAGCTCTCAGAGCACCCGCTGTTTCACGCACAGGCTATAAGTTCATCGGCTGGGAGCCTTCAGTTCCCTCAACTCTTACCGAAACCAAGACTTATGTTGCCAAGTGGGAGCAGATTACCGCTGAAGCAATCTTCACAATCGACGGTGTTGAGCATTCAAGAAAGACCTATAAGTACGGCGAAGAAATCGTTCCTCCCACAGCTCCCGGCAAGGAAGGCTACACCTTCACAGAAAACTGGGGCGTAGTTAAGGGCGAAACAATGGGTGAAAAGAGCAAGACCTTTGACGGTACCTACACTCCCATTAACTACACCGTAACTTATACAATTACAGATAACAAGCCCGGTGCAGAAGTTCCCGATGCACTTGAAAACAAGATTATCGGCGATACCTTTGCTCTTGCAACTCCCGAAACAGTTGAAGGCTACACATTTGAAGGCTGGACATATAACGGTGCAACCTATGCTCCCGGTTCAGCATTCACAATGCCCGCAGCAAATGTTGTACTTTCAGGTAAATATGTTGCAAAAACAGTTACCGTTCAGTTCAACACAGACGGCGGAAACCACATTGCAAACATTGAAGCTCAGGTTGGCGACAAGCTTGCTCTTCCCACACCCACCGAAACAAGCGGCAACAAGACCTTCCTTTATTGGACAGACGGAACAAACACCTATAATGCAGGTGCAGAGTTCACTGTTCCCGCAGAGGATGTAACACTTAAAGCAGAGTGGAGCATAATCGAAAGCTCCGTAACAGTTGATTATACAGGCGATGTTCCCAACGGTGTAAATGATTATTCACTCGGAAACAAGGAAGCAGGCTCAACAGTAACACTTCCCCAGTTCCCCACAGCAGTTGAAGGCTACACATTTGACGGCTGGTATATCGACAATGCAAAATACGGTGAAGGCGCAAGCTACACAATGCCCAATAAGCCCGTAACAATCACCGGTAACTGGACTAAGAATCCCGTAGACCCCGAGGTTAAGACTTATATTCTTACCCTTGATGCTACAGGCGGTAAGTTCGATAACGGTAACGGAATCTACACAGCAATCCTTGAAGAAGGAAAGCTTATAACAACAACACCCGGCGATCCCAATAAGGATGGTTACAGATTCATTGGCTGGACTGATGAAAACGGCAGCGCTGTTTCAGTTCCCAACAATATGCCTTCAAACGATGTAACACTCAAGGCAGCTTGGGCTGAGCTCTTCGATGTAACCTATAAGGTTGACGGAGAAACTCAGGACAGCTACTCAAATATCGCTGCTGAAGGTGACGTTCTTCCTGCTCCTTCAATCATTCCCAAGAAAGACGGATATGTATTTGATAAGTGGGTTGACGAAGCAACAAACCAGACAGTAACTTCAATGCCCGCAAAAGACCTTGTTCTTGTTGCAACATGGATGGAAGTTGAGCCCACCAAGTTCTCGGTAATGTATTTCGACGGCTCAACAGCTCTCGGCACACAGCAGTATAAGGAAGGCGAAACAATCGTTCCCATCACTGCAGATGAGAAGAAGGGCTACACCTTCAAGGGCTGGAGCGGAATGCCTGAAGATGGCAAGATGCCTGCAAAGGATATTGCAGTATTTGCTGATTATGAAGCAAAGAAATACACAATCACTCTTGATGCGGCACTCGGCAAGTTTGAAGACGGAACTTCACAGTTCATTGCAGCAGATGTTGCATATAACACAGTTCTTGCAACTCTCGTTCCCGCAATTCCCGCAGCGCCCACCCGTGACGGCTTCTCATTTGAGGGCTGGGTAGATGCAAACACAGGTGCTCCCGCAACTCTTCCCACAACAATGCCCGATGGCGACATCAGCCTGAGAGCAACATGGGAATCAGTTCCCACATATACTCTTACACTTGATGCTGCAGGCGGTAAGTTTGCAGACGGCACAACAGAGAAGACAATCATCCGCGAAGAAGGCGAAGCAATCGGTATGATTGAGCAGCCCACAAGAGATGGCGGCTACACCTTCAAGGAGTGGAAGATTGAAGTTCCCGAAGGAACAGTTCTTGATGCAATCCCCGCAGAAATGCCCGGATACAGCTTCAAGCTTGTTGCTCAGTGGAATGATCCCGTTCCCGATAAGTTTGTTGTAACAGTTAACCCCAACGGCGGCACATTCCCCGATGGTTCAACAAGCACCTGGACTTCAGAACAGCTTGAAGAGGGCGAAGCTCTTTCAAATGTTCCCGGCAATCCCGAGAAGGACGGATTTGAATTCAAGGGCTGGCTCGAGTCAACAACCGGTAAAATTCTTGACAGCATTCCCGCAACAGTTCCCGGTGCAAACACAGTTTACACCGCACAGTGGGAAGAGCTTGCTACCAAGGAATATAAAGTTAACTACTACCTTGTAAAGGGCGGAGCACTCTATGATTCCGACAAATACAAGGAAGGCGCTGAAATCAGCTATATCATTCCCGCTGCAAAGGATATTGAAGGCTTCGATTTTGAAAAGTGGGTAGATGCAGACGGAAATGATCTTCCCAAGAATATGGGAACAGAAGACATCGCAGCTTATGCAAAGCTTACTCCCAAGAAATACAGCGTAACTTATATGAACGAAGGCAAAGTATTCTTCGAGAATAAGGAAGTTGCATACGGCTCAGCAGTTCCCAAAACAACAGATGTTCCCGCATCAAGCGATCCCAACAAGGAATTTGCAGGCTGGTTCACAGCAGACGGCAAATCACCTGCTGATTTTGAAACAATGCCCGCAGGTAACCTTGTATTTGAAGCAACTTATAAAGATAAGGCTGTTTCGGGTGAATATAAAGCAACATTCATTTCAGACGGCGTTGTAATCTCTTCAGAGAATTACAAGGAAGGCGATAAGATTGTTGTTCCCGAAGCTCCCAAGAAGTTCGGTTATAAGTTCGTAGGCTGGGAGCCCGCAGTTCCCGATACAATGCCCGCAAAGGATTGCGAATTCGTTGCAAAGTTTGAGGTTGATAAGACCTTTGTAACTGTTATTATCGGCGGTTCAGTTATCGGCGGCGGCACAATCGGTGCTCTTGCAGGTATCGGTGCAACACTCATCACAGGTGCTGCAATTATCGGCGGTATCCTCGTAATCTTCGGTGCTTCGCAGCTTGCAAAGCACACCTTCACAGTAACTTATCTTGTTGACGGCGAAGTTTACAAGACCTATAAGGTTGTTGAAGGCACAAAGATTCCCGTTCCCGCAGATCCCGCAAAGGACGGTGCAGAGTTCGCAGGTTGGAATCCCGACGTTCCCGAAAAGATGCCCGGTAAGGATATGACCTTTGAGGCAACTTGGGGAAGCGAAAATGTTGAGATTCCCAACACCGGTTCATTCGCAGGTGTAGCAGCATTTGCAACAATTTCTGCAGCAGCTGCAGCAGCATATGTAATGACCGCAAAAAAGAAAAAGGAAGACTGATTCCTGATTTAAAACAGCTTAGCGGCTGAAAAGATATGCCCGCACATCGAAAGGTGTGCGGGCATTATTTTGTTGGTGCCTTCAGGTGTGGAAATAAACCCCTGGTTCTACCAGGGGTTAAAGACGG
>CALGRR010000090.1 GCA_937880805.1 uncultured Clostridia bacterium | reverse complement strand
GGTGAACGAAAATATGCCCGTGAAAATCACGGTTCGTATTATTCCATTCACCTTAAAGAAAGGGGGATGCCGCTTGTTTGCAAGAATCAACAGTATGGGTCTGTTCGGTATAGACAGCTATATGGTGGGCGTTGAGGTCGATTACGGTCAGGGCTTGCCGAGGATAGATGTTGTTGGCTTGCCGGATGCTTCGGTAAGCGAATCAAAAAACAGAGTGCGTTCAGCAATAAAAAACAGCGGATTCACCTTTCCGCAGAGCAGAATAACGGTTAATCTCACTCCCGCAGACATACGCAAGGAGGGCCCCGTTTATGATTTGCCCATTCTTGTTGCCGTGCTCAAAGCGGGGGAACAGCTAAAATGCAATGTTGATGACTGTGCGTTTATCGGCGAGCTTTCGCTTGACGGCAGGGTGCGTCATATAAACGGCGTTCTGCCTATGGTTATAAGAGCTGCAAACAGCGGAATAAAAAGAGTTTTTGTTCCCGCAGAGAATGCACTTGAAAGCTCGGTTGTAACGGGAACGCAGGTTTTTGCGGTTGAGAGCGTTGAGCAGCTTGTTAAGCATCTGACGGGTGAGGAGCTTTTGCAGCCCGTTGTTTTTGATCCCGTAAGAGAAAGCTTTTCGCATCAGCCGATGCCCGATTTCAGAGATGTTATGGGTCAGCAGGAAGCGAGATATGCACTCGAAATTGCGGCGGCGGGCGGCCATAATATTATAATGGTTGGTCCTCCGGGCTCGGGCAAGAGTATGCTCGCAAAAAGACTGCCGTCAATTCTGCCCGATATGACTTTTGAAGAAAGCCTTCAGACAACAGAGCTTTATTCAATAGCGGGCGTTTTGCCCGAAGGAGTTTCGCTGATAAGAGAAAGACCATTCCGTGCACCCCATCACACGGTTTCGCCCGCAGGGCTTTCGGGCGGCGGTGCAATACCCAGACCCGGTGAAATTTCGCTTGCACATAACGGAGTGCTGTTTCTTGATGAACTGCCCGAATTTTCAAGAATGGCAATGGAGGTTTTGCGTCAGCCTATTGAGGACAGCAAAATAACCATTTCAAGAGCAAACGCTTCGCTTACCTATCCCTGCTCGGCAATGATAGTATGTGCAATGAATCCCTGCCCGTGCGGATACCACGGACACCCCAAAAGAGACTGCACCTGCCCGCAGGGCTCTGCAAAAAGATACCTTGCAAAGGTATCGGGGCCTCTGCTTGACAGAATTGATATACATATTGAAGTTCCGCCCGTTGATTTTGATAAGCTTTCGAGCAAGGTGCCCTCGGAATGCTCGGCGGATATAAGGGCAAGAGTCAACGCTGCAAGAAAGATACAGCAGAAAAGGCTTGCAGGCACGGGAATTTCGTGCAATGCCAAAATGGATGCGGCTATGACCCGCGAATTCTGCCGCCCTTCACCGAAAGCAATGGTTACTCTTGAGAGAATTTTTGAGAAGCTCGATTTTTCTGCACGAGGCTACGATAAGGTGCTCCGTGTTGCAAGAACGATTGCAGACCTTCACGCTTCGGATATTATTGAAGAAGAGCATATTATGCTTGCGGCACAGTACCGTTCGCTTGACAGAAAGCTCTGGGGAACGAAATAATAGTTAAGTTTGCCTGACGGCAAGTGAAGCTGCCTTGCGGCAGTGAAGTTACTTCACAGTGAAGTTTGCTTCGCAAGTGTTATAAAAAGAAACACCCGAAGAAGAATTCCGGTTCTTCTTCGGGTGTTATTGTTTTATTATGATCAGTTAAGCTCGGGGATGAATTCGCTGTGGATAGCCTGAACAGCCTTGTCACCGTCGTTAACATCGATAAGAACAGAGATTTTGATTTCGCTTGTAGCAATCATCTGAATGTTGATGTCTGCCTCAAAGAGAGCCTCAAACATTCTTGCAGCAATGCCGGGATGCGATTCCATACCTGCACCTACAACGGATACCTTTGCAACATTTTCATCGCAGATGATTTCAAGACCTGCAAGAAGGTCAAGCTCTTTGAGAACTGCAACGGTTTCTTCTGCGTGAGCCTTTGTTGTTGTGAAAGCAATATCCTTTGTGTCGCCTCTGCCTACCGATTGAAGAATGATGTCGATATTTATATTCTTTGCGGCAAGCTTGCCGAAGATTTTATAAGCAATTCCGGGAACGTTGGGAACACCGATGATTGAAATTCTTGCAACATCAGTATCCTTTGTTACACCTCTAACGAGCATTTTTTCCATATTAGCAACCTCCTTAACGATTGTGCCGGGTGCACGCACAAGGCTTGAAAGCACCTCAAGTTTAACATTATATTTTTTAGCCATTTCAACAGAACGGTTGTTGAGAACCTGTGCACCGAGAGTTGCAAGCTCAAGCATTTCATCATAGGTGATTTCGCTCAGCTTCTGTGCACCCTTAATCTTTCTGGGGTCTGCGGTGTAAACACCTTCAACATCGGTGTAAATCTGGCAGCGGTCTGCGTGCATAGCGGCTGCGATTGCAACTGCACTTGTGTCTGAACCGCCTCTGCCGAGAGTTGTTAAATCGTCATATTTGTTAAGACCCTGGAAGCCTGCAACAACAACGATGTTTTTCTTGGCAATTTCCATTTTAATGCGTTCTGCATTAACCTTCTTGATTCTTGCACTGCCGTGGGTTGAGTTTGTTGAAAAGCCTGCCTGCCAGCCGAGAAGAGAGCAGGCGGAATAGCCGAGGCTTTCGATTGCCATTGCAAGAAGTGAAATTGAAATCTGCTCGCCTGAGGCAAGAAGCATATCCATTTCTCTTTTTGAAGCCTTGGGGTTGATTTCCTTTGCTTTTTCGATAAGATCGTCGGTAGTGTCACCCTGGGCTGAAACAACAACAACAACGTCGTTGCCTGCTTTATAGGTATCTGTAACGATTCTTGCAACATTCATCACACGCTCGGCATTGGCAACTGAGCTGCCGCCGAATTTCTGAACTATTAAAGCCATAAATAACCTCCAAAATATTGAAAAATCAATAATCCGTTATTCTGATAACAGATTTGATTTCTGCATCCTTGATAACTGCAAGCTTTTCTGCAAGCTCTCTCTCGGAAACGGGAGAAATTGCAAAAGCAAATTCGCCCTCGGGAGCATCTGCACGGGTGAGCATAGTAACCTCACCGAAAGCCTTGCTTACCTGTGAAAGTGCGGCGGGAGCATTTTCTGTAACAGCTCTGATGTAGAAGGGACCTACGCTGTCAAGATAATCGGCAACATAGCCCTCTTCGCTGTCTGCCCAGCCGTTATATTTTTTGCGGTCAAGGTTTCTTGCACAGTCGATAACGTCTGCAACAACAGCCGAAGCTGTGGGCATCTTGCCTGCACCCTTGCCGTAGAAAACAACATCGCCTATAGCGTCGCCTCGAACGAGAATTGCATTGAAAACATCGTCAACGGAAGCGAGCTGGCTGTGATTCTGAACAAAAGCGGGGGAAACCATAACGGAAACCTTGCCGTTTTCGAGCTTCTTTGCTTTTGCGATAAGCTTGATAACGCCGCCCCATGAGCGTGCATACTCAACATCCGCAAGGTCAATTTTTCTGATGCCCTCGGTGTGAACATTATCGGGATAAACGTGCTTGCCGAAGCAGAGAGCTGCAAGAATGCAAATCTTTCTGCAGGCGTCAAAGCCGTCAACATCGGCAGACGGGTCACGCTCTGCGTAGCCGTTTCTCTGAGCAAGGAAAAGAGCCTCCTCAAAGGTCATACCGTCGCTTATCATTTTGGTGAGAATAAAGTTTGTTGTGCCGTTGAGAATGCCTGCGATTTCATCAATATCGTTTGCGGCAAGGCACTGGCTGATGGGGCGGATGATGGGGATACCGCCGCCAACGCTTGCTTCAAAGAGGAAGTTAACATTGTTTTCTTCCGCAACCTGAAGAAGCTCGCAGCCCTTTGCGGCAACAAGCTCTTTATTTGAAGTAACAACGCTCTTGCCTGCCTTGAGGCTTGCAAGAACATAATCATAAGCGGGATAAAGTCCGCCCATTGTTTCAACAACGATTTTAACCTCGTCGTCTTCAACTATTTTCGCAAAATCCGAAATAACAAGGTGCTCGTAAGGGTCGCCGGGGAAGGTACGGCGGTCAAGAATATATTTGAGCTCCATTTCGTTTTGATTGCTCTTTTTGAGGATATGCTCGTGGTTCTTTTCAAGAAGCGTGGCAACGCCTGAACCGACAACGCCGTATCCCATTATTGCAACATACATATTATGACCCCTTATATTTTATTTAAAAGATAACAACATATTACCACATATTTTTAAAATAATAAAGAGTAAATTTAAACTTTATTTATATTTTGTGAATTTTTTCCTTGTTTCGTTGCGTTTTGCACATAAATAGTGTAAAATATTACTCTACGGGAGGTGTATAAAAATGGAAATAGCAGAAAAAAGAAAGTCAATGCTGATTAATTTGCTGTTTTTTTCGTTCGTTGCGGTAGTTTACTATCTGTTTATGAAATATGCATTCTGGCTTGCGGCACCGTTTATTTTTGCTTTTCTTATTGCAATGCTGCTTCAGAAGCCTATAAGAGCAGTTGCAAAGAAAACAAAAATAAAAAAAGGCATTCTCGGTGCGGTGGCGGTTATACTGATAATCGCAATTATCATAAGTGCACTTGTGCTTGTGGGCTACAGAATTTTTGTTGAATTCAAGGGCTTCGGTGAATATATTATGCACAAGGCGGAGAATCTGCCCTTGCTTATCACGGAAGCGGAAAGATGGATTATTGAAAAGCTGGCATTCTTGCCTGACTCGCTGGAGAAAACGGCAACGGATGCAATACACGATTTTGCAGATAATCTTTTGCTTGCAACGGAATCGGGAGCTTCTTCGCTCATACCCGAAACGCCCGCTATAGGCGAAAGCCTTGCAGGCATAGATTTTTCAATACTTGCAACTCCGATTGGCGGAATTCTTTCAACGGCAAAGCAGATTCCCGCAATTCTTACAGCAGTTCTGATAAGCATTATTGCGTGCTTTTTCATCACCTGTGATTATGACAATATAACAAATATGATAAAGAATAACGTTTCCGAAGAGCACGAAAGAGCTCTTGTTAAAACAAAGAAGCTTTTCGGCGACATTATGGGCAAAATGATTAAATCATACGCAACAATTATATTCATAACCTTCTGCGAAGTTTCCATCGGTCTTAATATACTGAAGCTTCTCGGAGTTTATAACGGCGGATACATTCTTGTTATTTCGATATGCACAGCCCTGCTTGATATTCTTCCCGTTTTCGGAACGGGAACCGTGCTTATCCCGTGGGCGGTCTTCAGCCTGATAACAAGCAACTACGGCCTGGGAATCGGCTTGCTTGTGCTTTATGCGTTGATAACGGTTATCCGTCAGATTCTTGAACCGCACCTTGTTGCAATGAATGTGGGTCTTCCTCCGATAGCAACGCTTATGGGAATGTATCTCGGGCTTCAGATTTTCGGAGTGCTCGGCATTTTTATTCTGCCCATAACATTCTTCCTTGTAAAGGCACTTAACGATGAAGGCATCATTCATCTCTGGGGCAGACACAATACACAAAAAACGGAATAGAAATTCTGATAAATCCTTTCAGCTTCGGCTGAAGGGATTTTTCTTTTGTGCGAAATAGATAATCGGAAATATTATTTTTTGTGCACCTTGCTTTGTTCGGTTTCTGTATTAAAGCAATAAAGCAAAGCAAATATGCTTTTTTGAAAAAATTATTAAAAATGACAAAAAAATCATTGAAATTGAATAACTTTTGTGATATAATCACAGACAATACGGTTCTGTTAATCGGAACTGTTGCTATTCTCGCTTGGAACCCTGTTCCTCATGGCGTATTAAGGAGGAAACCCCAATGAAATCCTACAGTGCAAAAGACATCAGAAATATCGTTCTCGCAGGTCACGGCGGCAGAGGCAAAACAACACTTGCTGAAGCGATGCTTTACATTTCAAACGCAACCGACAGACTCGGCAGAGTTACAGACGGCAACACCGTGCTTGACTTTGATGCGGAAGAGAAAAGAAGAAAGTGTTCAATAGCATCCGCTATTGCTTCATTTGAATGGAAGAATACAAAAATTAATATTATAGATACCCCGGGTCTTTTTGACTTTGCAGGCGGCGTCAGCGAAGGTATGCGTGCAGCAGGTGCGGTTCTTATTGTTCTTGCTTCGGGCAGCACACTCGATGTTGGTGCAGAAAAGGCATATAAGGCCGCAACAGACAGAGGCATCAACAAGATGTTTGCAATCACCAAGTGCGACGCTGAAAATGCTCATTTCTACAAGACCTTTGATTCTATTAAGGAAGAATACGGCAACTCAATCTGCCCCGTTGTTGTTCCTTATGTTGAAGGCGATAAGGTTGTTTCATATGTTGACTTCTCACGTAACGAGGCTTTCTCATATAAAGACGGCAAGCGTTCAGATGCTCCCATGCCCGAAAACGATGAGAGAACAAACAGAATGAGAGATGCTTTCATCGAAGCAGTTGCCTGTACAGATGATGAGCTTATGGAAAAATTCTTTGAGGGCATTCCCCTTACAGATGACGAAATTGATAAGGGTCTTAAGGCTGGTATTCTTGCCGGCGAAATCAGCCCCGTCTATGCTTGCTCGGGTTATCAGCTTGAAGCTGTTGACCTTATCAATAACAGCATAGTTCAGTCAGCTCCCGACGCTGCTTCGGTTGCATCGGAAGGCGATATTACCTGCGACGAAAACGGCCCTCTTGCAGCTATCTGCTTCAAGACCGTTGCTGACCCCTTCGTTGGTAAGATGTCATATTTCAAGGTTATTTCAGGTAAAATTACTGCCGATACTCCCGCATATAATGAACGCACGGGCGAAACAGAAAGAATGGGCAAAATCCTCTTCCCCAAGGGCGGCAAGCAGGAGGATGCATCAGTTATTCTTGCAGGTGACATCGGTATTATCACAAAGCTTTCAAGCTTCAAGACAGGCGACACTCTCTGTGCTCCCAAGTCGGAAATCAAGCTTAAGGGCGTAAACTTCCCCGCACCCTGCCTTCCCATGGCTGTTAAGGTTAAGAAGAAGGGCGAGGAAGATAAAGTTGCAGCAGGCCTTAACAGACTTGCAGAAGAAGACCTTACAATCAGCTACACAACCAACACGGAAACCAAGGAACAGATTATTTCGGGTCTCGGCGAGCAGCATCTTGACTCTGTTGTAACAAAGCTCAAGAATAAGTTCGGCGTTGAAGTTGACCTCACAGTTCCCAAGGTTGCTTACAGAGAAACAATCAGCAAGAAGGTTGCCGTTCAGGGCAGACATAAGAAGCAGTCGGGCGGCAGCGGTCAGTTCGGTGACGTTTGGATTGAATTTGAACATATCGACGGCGAAGGCTTTGAATTTGCAGAAAGAGTTGTTGGCGGCTCCGTTCCCAAGAACTTCTTCCCCGCAGTTGAAAAGGGACTTCGTGAAGCTATCCTTAAAGGACCTCTTGCAGGCTACCCCGTAGTTGGTCTCAGAGCAACTCTTTATGACGGTTCATCACATCCCGTTGACTCAAACGAAATGGCATTCAAGATGGCTGCAAAGATTGCGTATAAGAACGGTATGCCTCAGGCAAATCCCAAGCTTCTTGAACCCTATGGCTCACTCAAGGCATATATGCCCGGCGATAATCTCGGCGATATTATGGGTGACGTTACCAAGAGAAGAGGCCGCGTTCTCGGTATGGGTCCCTGCGAGGATGACCCCAAGATGCAGGAGCTTGTAGCTGAAGTTCCTATGTCTGAAATGGGCGACTTTGCAACGGTTCTCCGTTCGGTAACAATCGGCAGAGGCTATTTCTCATTCGTATTTGACCATTATGAAGCAGCACCCGAAAACGTTGCTCAGAAGGTAATCGAAGAAGCAAAGCTCGAAGCAGACGACGAATAATAACAGATATATAGATAACACCCCGATGTAAAAATCGGGGTGTTTATTTTATGTCAGTCGTAAAAAAGTCTTATAAATATTCTGTTTTCAATAAAATCCGTATCGGAACTGTCGGGAATATATTTGCTGTTTTCGCAATATCCGTTTTCATCAACGGAAATGTTGTCAAGAAGACATTGCTTGCAAAAATAATAAATGCAAAATTCATTTTTGCAAATTCTCACTGTGGCACAGGGGTTATAATCGCTTAAACCTAATATGCAGTTGATGGTTGTTCCGAAGCATTTTGAAAGAGCAATTACTGTATTAAAAGAGGGAACTCTGTCACCGGTTTCATATCTTGCGTAGGTGCTTCTGGAAATGTGACAGTTATATTTTTTTAATTCGTCACAAACCTTTTGTTGTGTCCAATCTTTTTTCTTTCTGATTTTTCTTAAATTATCAGTAAATTCAGGTTTTATATTCATAACATCACCTTCGTTTTTTATGGTTTTGAAATAAGGTTATTTTGTTATCGTAGGGACAGACCTGCGTGTCTGTCCGTGTGTGCTTTTGAGGGGAGTTTGCGGACCGTAAGGTGAAATTCATTAGTTTCAAAAACTATATATAATTGTAACACTATGCAATTAAATTTGCAAGATAAATTATATTGTAAAATAATAGTGTATATTACCTACTGTGATTGTATTAAAATATAGGCAGAGGTGATTGAGATGTTTAGAGTAGAAAAACCTGAATATGTTAATAAAACTTTCAGAATGCCGAGTGAGTTAGTGGCAAAACTTGAGGTTTTAGCTCAATCAAAAGAAGTGTCTTTAAACAAGCTTGTAATTCAATGCTGTAATTATGCCTTGGAAAACCTTGAAGAAGATTAATAATTAGGCAGGAGTTTTACTCTTGTCTTTTTGTTTATACGGGCGAACACAGTTCGCCCCTACAAATTTTTTGGAAAAAGCAGGTGTTGTAGGGAACGCCGACCTCGGCGTTCCGCGGAATGACCAATGGTCATTCCCTACGATAAAAATTAAACAACGGAATGTATGCTGTTGTCCATATATAAAGGAAAAATCAAGCTCCCCCACAGATGCATATCGGGGAATTTGTGTTTGGTATAATTAATTATGAAAATGCCTTCCCCTTGAGGGGAAGGGGGACCGCTTGCGGTGGATGAGGTGAAAAATTGCGGGCAATCACCTCATCAGTCACTCTGTGACAGCTTCTCTTCGAGGAGAAGCCGATTTTTGCCGACAATGAAAAATCCCTCTGCGGTTGAACGCAGAGGGATAATTTTTTATTGAGGCTTCTTAATCTGATTGAGCTTTGCGTTGATGTCAAGAAGCTGTTCTTTTGTGAGGTTAACACCCATTGTGCCAATCATACCGGCAAGGCGGATAAAGGTGAAGCCGCCCATCATCTGCATTAATGCATCGTTCATTTCAAAGCCGCCTGCAACGGTGTCACCCTCTTTGGGAAGCATCTGTGCGAAAAGACCGCCGAAGAGCTGCATTCCTTCGGGTGTTGCCATAATGTCGCTGAGCTTATCGTTGATTGAAAGGTAACCTTCAACCTCGGTTATGTCAAACCAGTTGAGGATTGCACTCTTTTCACGCAGACGGTAAGCTTCGTTGAATTCTTCAACCTTGCGAAGCTTGCTTTCGTCTTTATATTCGCCTGCAACGGCAACAAGGGTTGTTTCTCCCTTGTTGGGAACATCAAAATAGAAGAAGTGGTCGGCAGCAGCTTTCTTGCCGAGGCTCACTCCGTTTGCAAAAAGCTCAACCTCGGGAAGATTTGAATAAACGGTAACCTTGGTTACATCTTCAACACGGTCAACATATCTCTTGCCGCAAAGGTGAACAAAGGGATCATCCGAAAGCCAGGCTTTGTATGCATAGAAGGAATCTTTTTTGTATTTTCTGTCAAAAGTAACAAGACCCTTGTGGTTCTGTCCGTTTTCGCCGCCCTCGCTTCTTGCATCGGCACCGAAATCAAACATATTCCAGACGTGGGTTGCCCACATATACTTTCTTGAGAAGAACTGCTTGATGAGCTCCTCGTGGTAATATGCCTGATATTCTTCGGTGTAATCGCCCTGTGTGGGCTTTGAGGTGTGCCAGTTAAGAGCTTCGCAGCCGTATTCGGAGCAGCCGATGGGAATATTGGGGTGACGCTCGTGAAACTTATCAAACCAGGGTCCGTTCATTGTTGTGTCGCCGCCGTACCAGCCGAAGTAATGGTTATATGAAACAAGGTCGGGTATCTGAATATAGGGGCTTTCGATTGAGCAGGGTGAAACTGCCGCAATGGTGGTGGGTCTGGTTTTATCCATTTCGTGGCAGAGGTCATTGAGAATTCTGTGGTTTTCAAGAAGGTCGGGATCGTCATCGCCCTTCATTGAAATCTCGTTTGAAAGACCCCACACAACGATTGAGGCGTGGTTATAATTCTGAATAATAAGCTCTTTCATCTGCGAAATTGTGTTTTCGCGTGCGGTGGGCATATGCTGTGAAATATAGGGAATTTCTGCCCAGATAACAAGACCCTTCTCGTCGCAGAGGTCATAGAAATACTGGTCGTGCTGATAGTGAGCAAGGCGGATTGTTGTTGCACCAACCTCGCAGATAAGGTCTATATCCTCCTCGTGATGCTCGGGCAGAAGAGCGTTGCCGAAGCCCCAGCGGTCCTGATGGCGGGATACGCCGCGGAGAGGATACTCCTCACCGTTGAGAATGAAGCCGTTTTCGGGGTCAACTTTATATGTGCGGCAGCCGAATCTTGTTGAAACTGCGTCGATTGCTTCGCCGTTTTCAATAAGCTCTGCCTTGAAGGTGTAGAGATAGGGGTCTTTTTTGCCGTGCCAGAGATGCACATCTGCAATGTCAAGAGCAGCTTTTGTTTCTGCTGTTTCGGCTTTTGCGATTTCGTTGCCGTCTGCATCAAGAATTGCGTATCGGATTGACTGGCCTTCCTTTGCATCTGTTACCCATACCTCGGCATTGATTTTTGCATCCTTGCCGCTGATTTCGGGAGTTACCATAATGCCGGGGCCGCCGTAATAATCAAGGTCAAAGTGAGATTCGTTAACACAGATGATGTTGACATCTCTGTAAAGACCGCCGTAGAAGGTGAAGTCTGCAACCTGGGGATAAACGGTCTGGTTTGCAGCGTTATCAACAGCAATAAAAAAAATATTTTCTCTGTCAAGTGCATCGGTGATGTTTACACGCCAGGTTGAATAGCCGCCGTCGTGATGAGCAAGCTTTTTGCCGTTAACATAAACATCTGCCGAAGAGTTTGCACCCTTTATTTCAAGATAATAGCGGTCTGCCTCGGGCAAATCCATTTTATCAAGAGTTTTGGCATAAAGGCAGGTGCCTCTGAAATAATCGTTTCCGCCGTCCTGACCGTCGATTGCATTCCAGGAATGGGGCAGATTTACCCAATACCAGTCTGCGGGAATCTGTGAGGGGATTTCATCAAACTTTTTTGTGAAAGCCCATTTAGCATTGAAATTAATTACATTTCTCATTGGAATTACCTCCTTGTGTTTTAAAAAAATCTCCGGCAGAGGTTATTTTCTGCCGGAGACGGAACAGATTAATTAAACATTTGCTGTTTCTGCACTGTGCTTTGCTTCAAGGTCGGAATTCATTTTTGCAAGAGTTTTCTTATCAAGATTATAAACAACTGCAACACCGATAAACTGAACAACGGCACTGAAGAGATAAAGACCTGCTACAAGCCAGCACATATTATGCGATGTTTCAAAGCTCTGACCTATTGTTCCGAGCTCTGAATCATAGCCGAGAATACCCATTACGGCAAGAACGATTGAGGGGCCGATGCCCTGAGCGAGCTTACGGAAGAAGGAATGGAGCGAATAAACGGTTCCTTCCTCACGGGTGTTGAATTTCCATTCGTTATAATCGATTGCATCGGCCATCATTGCCCAAGAAACGCAGGTGTAAACACCCATACCGATGCCGAAAGCAACAAGACCTATAAGGTAAACGATGAGAGCAGTATCTCTGTTTTCGATAGTGGGGAATATCAGCATAATAACGCCGCCCACTACCGATACGAGAGTGCCTGCAACGGAGGCTTCTTTTTTGCCGAATTTGTTAACAAGCTTTTTGATGAAGGGGAGGAAAAGAAGCATAGGAAGGAAGCCTATCATCTGAACGATACCCGACATTGAAGCTTTGTTGAAATATGTTGCAAACATAATTGTGTTTGCTGTTGTTGCGGACTGCATACCAAGGAACATACCCATTGCTGCGATTGTTGCACCAACGGCGGGGCGGTTCTTCATAAAGTTGCCGAATGCCTTGATGATGTTGATTTTTTCGCCGCCTTCGTTTGTTTTAACGGTGTTTTCATCAACACGGATTGTGATTTTCTTAATCATAAAGAGGAAAGCAATGAAGCCGAGAACGCCCATTATAAGAGCTGCCCAGAAAACACGCTCGCCAAGAAGAGTTTCAAACTGCTTGCCCGTGAGGGGGTCAAGAACGGGGTCACCCATTTTATATGCTTCACCGGTTATGGGGTTGGTGTGGAAATCGCCGGTTCCGTCATAAGTAACCTTCTGCCAGATAAGCATAGGAAGAATAATTGTGGGAATAATGTTGCCGAACATTGAGCCGATTGAACGCCAGGTTGAAAGCTGTGCACGCTCACCGCTGTCTTCAGTAATAAGAGAAAGCATTGAGCCGTAAGGAACGTTTGCAATAGTGTAGCAGGCATCCCAGATTATATATCCGAGAATGAAAAGAACAGCCTTAACAACTACGCTTGCATTGGGGAAGGGAAGGAAAACTGCTGCACCGGCAACAAGCAGACCGCAGGCACCGATGAAAATATATGTTTTGAATTTTCCCATTTTGTATTTTCTTTTATCATTATCTATCAGGCTGCCGATGAGGGGGTCGTTTATTGCGTCCCAAGCCTGAACTATCAACAAAAGAATTGAAAGCAGACCGGTTTCCATCATCATATAAACCAGCCAGAAGGTCTGAACTGTGCCCTTAAGAGCAAAGCTCATATTGCAGCCGAAATCGCCTGCGGCATACGCGATTTTATCGAGCATACCGAATTTGCGGTGGCCCTTCGCATCAAGGGTAACGGGTTTTTTCATTATTTTTCCTCACTTTCAACCATACCGTTTGTGTAATTATTATGGTACAGCTATTTTTGAAATTATAACATATAACTATATGACGTGTCAACATATACGGTGTTTATGTTAAATGTTGACAAAAAACAACCGCCTCTTGCGAAGCGGCTGCCGAAAATTATTTTTTAAGTCTGATAACATTCCAGCTGAAGGGCTTGAGCTCTGCTGTGAGCATTCCGCCGTCTGCTGCGGGAACGGGGTTATTATGGGGCTTAACCTTTATGCTGTCAAACCAGTTTTCATCTTTTCTGTCATAGCCGTCCATTGAAATAAATTCAACGGGCTTGTAGCCGTCAAAATCCATAAGATTAACATCGAGCACGGCGCTTTCGTCAAGGCTCTTGTTTACGCAGAAAATTGCCATTTCTTCGTTTTCTTCGTCATATGTTGCAATGGCTTCAAGATAGGGAACATCGGTGAATGCCTTGCAGTCATATTTGGGGCAGTCGATGAGGGGAAGAAGTGCACTGCCTCTGCCGTAATTTGAAAGATGCATAAAGGGGAAGAAAATGGTCTGTTCAAAAACTCCGCCGCCCGTTTGAGTGAATATGGGAGCGATAACGTTAACAAGCTGGGCAAGGCAGGCAACTTTTATTCTGTCGCAATGGCGAAGAAGAGTAATCATAAGCGAGCCAACAAGAAGGGCATCCTCAAAGTTATAAATATCTTCAAGCTGCGGGGGTGCAACGCTCCACTTTTCATAGGGAGTGTTGTTTGAATGATACCATACATTCCATTCGTCGAAGGAAAGGTTGATGGTTTTCTTTGAACGCTTTCTTGCCTTAACATAATCGCAGGTGCAGATTATTGAATAGATAAAATCATCAAATTCAAGGCTTCTTGCAAGGAAGGACTTAACATCATCATCGTGGTTGCCGTAATACTGATGAAGAGAAACGTAGTCAATGCTGTCATATGCGATTTCAAGGCTTTCGGCTTCCCATTTTCCGAAGGTGCTCATATTTCGGCTTGATGAGCCGCAAAGAACGGTTTCAATGCCGGGCGAAGTCCATTTCATAAGCTTTGAAGCTTCAAGGGCTGTTCTGCCGTATTCAACAGCGGTTTTTGCACCCATCTGCCAGGGGCCGTCCATTTCGTTGCCGAGGCACCAGAGCTTGATGTTATGGGGCTCTTCAACACCGTGAGAGCGTCTTAAATCGCTCCAATATGAGCCTGATTTATGGTTGCAGTATTCAACAAGATTGCGGGCTTCCTCGGGGCCTCTTGTGCCGAGATTTACCGCCATCATACATTCGGTATTTGCCTTTTTGCACCAATCAAGAAATTCGTTTGTGCCGAAATAGTTGGGCTCGGTTGTGCCCCATGCAAGCTCAAGGCGTTTGGGTCTGTTTTCAACGGGGCCCACGCCATCTTCCCACTTATAGCCCGAAACAAAGTTGCCGCCGGGATAGCGAACAATAGGAACATTAAGCTTTTTAACAAGGTCTATAACATCTTTTCTCAATCCGTTTTCATCGGCGGTGGGGTGGCCTGGCTCATAGATTCCGCCGTAAACGGCTCTGCCCAGATGCTCAATGAATGAGCCGTAGATGCGTTTATCAATATCGCCTATTCTGAATTCTTTTGCAAGAGTAATCTTAGCTTTCATATTATCACCTTTAAATTTCAATAAGTTCATATTCAAGTGAGCCTATGCCGAGCTTTGCGGCGGCATTAACGGTGAGCACACCGTTTCGGCTTTCAATTCTTTCAATAAGATGCTCTCTGCCCGGATCCTCAGTTGCAGCATAAACCAAATCAAGGCAGGCTCGGTCAATCGCAACGGGGTCAAGAGAAGCAAGAATGCCTATATCCTTCATACAAGGGTCTTCTGCAACAGCACAGCAGTCACAGTCTACCGACATATTTTTCATAACATTGATATATGCGGCATTATCGCCGAAATATTCGGTAACCGATGATGCGGCATCTGCCATAGATTCAAGGAATGAATCGTGATCCGATGTCCAGAATGCTTCGGTATCGCCAACGCCGTGAATATATGCCTTGCCGTAAGAGGAGGCTATGCCTATGGAAAGCTGCTTGAGTGCTCCGCCGTAGCCGCCCATAGGATGACCCTTGAAATGGGAAAGCACAAGGAGCGAATCATAGTTTGCAAGGTTTTTGCCTACATAGTTTTTCTTAATCTGCTTTCCGTTCGGAATATCAAGCACAAGGTCATCACCTTCGGCGTCAAGCAGGTCAACATCGAAATATTCTGTCCAGCCGTGGTCTTCAAATAATTTAAGATGCTTTTCGGTTGTGTTTCTTTCGCCGTTATATGCGGTGTTGCATTCAACAACCGTGCCGCCGACGAATTCAACAATATTTTTCCAGAAATCGGGTTTCAGAAAATTCTGGTTGCCTTTTTCACCGGAATGAACCTTGACGGCGGTTTTGCCGTTAAGAGAAATATCTAAAAGCTTATACAGCTCGAGAACCTTTTCGGGAGTTATTGTTTTTGAAAAATAAACCTTGGGTTTCATATGATTCTCCTTTCGCAGTTATAAAACAGTTAAGTTCACCTTACGGTGAGAGAAGTATCGCAAGCGACGTTAAGTATTCGGCTATGCCGAAAGTGAA
>CALGRR010000089.1 GCA_937880805.1 uncultured Clostridia bacterium | reverse complement strand
TTCAGAGTGTTGTGGGTATAAGAGCATCCGAGCTTGCCAAACTTGAGGGTCGGGATCTTGTCACGGACGAATCGGGACATTTATGTGTTTTCGTCAAAAACGGAAAGGGCGGCAAGGATTCACTTCAGAGGATCCTTCCAGAAGACGAAGTTTTCATCAGCGAATATTTTAATGTCGGCGAAAAAGAAAAAATCTTTCAGCCGATCGAACTTTCCAATTCTATTGACTATCACCACATCAGGGCAGAGAACGCAAAACGCTGTTACGAATATTATCTCAACAAAATAAATAATGAAGAAGGCTATACAGAAAAGCTTGCTGACGAAATCCGTCTGCGTTGGAAACTGTACTGCACAAAGAAACTTTCCGATGGCACGATAGTCCACAAACCTTTTGATGAAAAGCTTATAAGTGGTACATACAAAATAAGAGGCAAGAATAAAAAGTTGGCAATCAAATACGGTTTGGCAACTGAATACAACAATCTTGCACTGGCTGCCGTTTCGATCTTCCATCTCGCACATTGGAGAAATAATGTGACTGTGCAGTCATATCTTTTATCTCACTAAAAGCAATGCCGACGGGTTAACCGCCGACATTGAGTGAAATAGAATTGGACAATGCCTCGCTGGCTTTAGCCTGAACCTTTGCAAAAACATGAGCGTAGATATTAAGCGTCGTTGTCGGGTCGGAGTGTCCGAGCGACGCCGAAACCTGATTAACATTGCAGTTGAATTCTATCAAGGCAGTAGCATTGAAGTGACGGAAACTATGAACATTCACATAGCGGATTCCTTCTTTTTTACAGAATTTTTGAAGCCAATGTCTCGGAGTATCGGGACCCATAGGCAAACCGTTCCAAGCGGTGAAAAGTCTGTCTGTTTCATGCCAAGCATCACCGAGTTTTGCAATATTTTCATCCTGTTCTGCTTTAAGTTCCCGTATTGCGTTCATAACTTCATCGTTAACTTTCAGACTTCTGTAACCGTTTTCAGTTTTCGGTGTTCCTGTTATTATACCTTTTTCTTTAGAATAAATTGAAATTCTGTTTATGCTGATAACTTGATTTTCAAAATCAATATCGCTCCATTCAAGCCCAAGGATTTCACCTTTTCTGAAGCCCGTAAACATTGCGATGATGAAAAACACTTTATATTTCAAAGGTGCTTTTTCACAAAGGAGATTTACCAACGTCTGCATTTCCTCTAAATCATATATTTCACGCTTTTTAGTTTCAACCTTAACAGTGTGTACTCCTTTGCAAGGGTCTTTCAAATACATATTATAATATCTTGCGGCAAAATCATATACATCGGATATAAAGCCTTTATAGAGCTTTTGTGTTTTTACCGAAAGCCCTTTACCCGTGTGTTTATTTGTACCTTCCTGAGCAAGGCTGTTGATAAATTTCTGAATATGAGCCGTTGTAATGCGGTCAAGCCTTAAATGGCCGATTGCTTTATATGTTCTGTCCTTGCAGTCCTTAAGACGTTCAAGCGTAAGCTGCTTGTGGTTTCCTTCAAGTTCCGCCTGTGCCAGAAACATTTCAGCCATTACTTCAAACTTAACATTAGCCGATACAAACGAACCCGTTTTAACTTCTTCTTCAAATATTACAAATTGCTTCTGGCATTCCTTCTCAATCTGTTTCGGAGTCATTCCCGCTTCGGGAACCCATGTTTTAGTAACGATATTCTGTGTACCGTCAGCTTTATAACCGTCATAAATCTTAAAACGGTATCCATTTCCTCTTTTTTCAATTCTACCTATAAAACCATCTTCTTTCGTAAATAATTCAGCAAACGTACATTTGTTCTGTCTACATATATATTATAACTCCAGCCACAAATAACGTCAACGTGTCATGATTCACAAAATTGGAGGTGATAAAATGTCCATGGCCCCTAAAATGCGCACAATAAAGCAGGCAATTAAGGAAATAAAAGAGTCTGACAGCAAGACCGCTTTAACTGAAAGAGGTCTTCGCAGACTTGTTGAGGAAAATAAAATCGTTTCTATTTCGATAGGGAACAGAAACTTAATTGATATGGATCAGCTTTATGATTATTTATCGGGCAAAAATCACTCATAAAAAACACCCGATAAGACCCACGCAAAAAGCCGGGAGGCCTTGATACTTAAGGCTTTCCGGCTTTCGTGATTTTCAGAATAAGGACCAAATAAGGACCATTTGAGGGTTTTCAAGAAAAAGAAAAAAGCTGAAACCGTTGTATATCAACGATTCCAGCCTTCTTTAAGATGGTCCGAGTGGCGAGACTTGAACTCACGGCCTCTTGACCCCCAGTCAAGCGCGCTCCCAACTGCGCCACACCCGGATATTATGTTTTTTGCGGGGCTGTGTTCAACCCAGCGAATGCTATTATAACATAGAAAATGAAAATGTCAAGCATATTTTCAAAAATTTTATCAAAAATCAAAAGTTGATTTCTTTTCATTTTGCAGATTGGTATTTTTGTATAATTGACTTGTGATGTAATATGGTTTATAATAATTATAACCTGACACAAAGATTTATTATCCGACTGAAAGGTGCCGAAAATACAACAGAATTAGTTTTTGATTTCAGCTATTGTATTGCCGCACCTTTTTTGCAGGTGCGGTATTTTTTATTCCGGAGGTTTTTATGGAAACAAGAGTTGCCGTTATGGGCATTATCGTTGAAAACAAAGAATCAACAGAGGAACTGAATTCCGTTCTTCACGCATACGGAGATTACATTATAGGCAGAATGGGTATACCGTATCCCAAGAAAAGCATAAACATAATCAGCGTTGCTGTTGATGCTCCTCAGGATATTATTTCTGCTCTTTCGGGAAAAATCGGAAAGATTGACGGAATAGGCGTTAAAACAGCATATTCAAACGTGATAAGCAATGAATAAGATTTTTGAACTTGTTGAAAAACTTGATAATTTTCATTCGCTGACTGTTGAGGAATACGCATTTCTTATTGAGAATTACAGCAGGGAATCTGCGGAGATGCTTGCCTCAAAGGCTGTTTCGGCACGCAGGGAAATATACGGCAACAAGATTTTTATCAGAGGGCTTGTTGAAATAAGCAATATCTGCAAAAACGACTGCATATACTGCGGAATACGCCGTTCAAATTCTTCGTGTGAACGATACAGATTAAGCTCAGAGCAAATTTTAGGCTGCTGCGATGAAGGTTACTCACTCGGTTTCCGCACCTTTGTTATGCAGGGCGGGGAGGACCCGTTTTACAGCGACGAGGTGCTTTGCGGAATAATTTCAGAAATCAAGAGGCGTTATCCCGACTGTGCCGTTACGCTTTCGCTCGGCGAACGCAGCAAAGAAAGCTATCAGCGGCTCTTTGATGCAGGTGCGGACAGATACCTTCTGCGCCACGAAACGGCGGATAAAGAACACTACGGCAAGCTTCATCCGCAGGATTTATCCTTTGATAACCGTATGGAATGTCTGCACAATCTTCGTGAAATCGGATTTCAGACGGGCTGCGGATTTATGGTGGGTTCACCTTATCAAACTGTTGAATGCCTTGCAAAGGATTTGAAATTTATTGAAGAGTTTCAGCCCGATATGTGCGGTATAGGGCCGTTTATTCCGCATTCGGCAACGCCCTTCCGCAATATGCCTGCGGGAAGTGTGGATTTAACTTGTTATCTCTTATCAATCATAAGGCTGATAAAACCCAACATTCTTCTGCCCGCCACAACGGCACTCGGTTCGCTCGAAAAAGGCGGCAGAGAAAAAGGAATACTTGCGGGAGCAAATGTTATTATGCCTAATCTTTCGCCTTTATCCGAAAGAAAAAAATATGAGCTGTATAATAACAAGCTTTCAAGCGGCAATGAATCCGCACAGGAAATAAAAAATCTTTCAAACTCAATGGAAAAAATCGGCTACCGTATTGTTACGGAGCGAGGCGATATAATTAAATAATCTGAAAGGAAGATATATATGGCAATTTATAATCCCAAATCACTCAAAGCAGAAGAGTTCATTAATGATCAGGAGATTCTTGATACCATTGCATACGCAGAGGCAAATAAAAACAATGTTGAGCTTATTGATGAAATTCTCGAAAAAGCAAGACCCGTAAGAAGCGGCAACGGCACAACCTGCAAGGGTCTTACTCACCGTGAGGCATCGGTGCTTCTTGCCTGCGATATTCCCGAAAAGGTTGAGCAGATTTATAAAATCGCAGAAGAAATCAAGCTTGCTTTTTACGGCAACCGCATTGTAATGTTTGCTCCTCTTTATCTTTCAAACTACTGCGTAAACGGCTGCGTTTACTGCCCCTATCATATGAAGAATAAAACCATTCCCAGAAAGAAGCTTACTCAGGAAGAGGTTCGCAATGAGGTTATTGCTCTTCAGGATATGGGTCACAAGCGTCTTGCAATCGAAGCCGGTGAGGACCCCGTAAACAACCCCATCGAATATATTCTCGAATGCATCAAAACCATATACAGCGTTAACCATAAAAACGGCGCAATCAGAAGAGTTAATGTAAATATTGCCGCAACAACGGTTGAAAACTACAGAAAGCTTAAGGATGCGGGAATCGGAACATATATTCTTTTCCAGGAAACCTATCACAAAAAGAGCTATCTTGAGCTTCATCCCACAGGACCCAAGCACGATTATGATTACCACACCGAAGCTATGGACAGAGCTATGGAGGGCGGAATAGACGATGTTGGTCTTGGTGTTCTTTTCGGCCTTGAGCTTTATGAATATGAATTTGCGGGTCTTATTATGCACGCAGAGCATCTTGAAGCAGTTCACGGAGTTGGTCCCCACACAATCAGCGTTCCCCGTGTTAAGAAAGCATCGGATATTGACCCCTCTGTGTTTGATAACTCAATTTCCGATGAAATGTTTGAAAAGATTATTGCCTGCATCCGCCTTGCCGTTCCTTATACGGGTATGATTATCTCAACAAGAGAATCCGAAGAGGTGAGGGGAAAGGTGCTCAATATGGGCATTTCGCAGATAAGCGGTGCTTCAAGAACCTCTGTTGGCGGATACACCGAAAATGACCGCCCGCATGATACAGAGCAGTTTGATGTTTCCGACCAGAGAACACTTGATGAGGTTGTTCGTTGGCTTATGGAAAACGGACATATTCCTTCATTCTGCACCGCCTGCTACAGAGAAGGCAGAACGGGCGACAGATTTATGAGCCTTTGCAAAAACGGACAGATTCTTAACTGCTGCCACCCCAACGCTCTTATGACTCTTACCGAATTCCTTGTTGACTACGCTACCGAAGAAACAAAGAAAATCGGCTATGAGCTTATTGAAAAAGAGCTTAAGAAGATTCCCGGCGAAAAGGTCCGTGCAATAGCAAAGCAGAATATTGAAGATATTAAGAATTCCAACAGAAGAGATTTCAGATTTTGAGGATACAAATATGAGCCTTAACAATACCGCTTCGGCAGACAGAATACACATAGGATTTTTCGGGCTTCGCAATGCAGGCAAATCAAGCCTTGTAAATGCTGTTACGGGGCAGGAGCTTGCAGTTGTTTCCGATGTTAAGGGAACAACCACAGACCCCGTGAAAAAGGCAATGGAGCTTTTGCCTCTGGGTCCCGTTGTTATTATTGATACACCCGGTATTGATGATGAAGGAACACTGGGCGAAATGAGGGTTAAAAAAGCCCGCCAGGTGCTCAATTATGCCGATATTGCAGTTCTTGTTTCTGACAGCACGAAAAATGAGCTTCATAATTCCGAAAATGAACTTATAAAGCTTTTTGAAGACAAAAAAATTCCGTATATCATTGCTTACAGCAAGGCGGATTTGCTCGGAGAAATTCCCGAGAAAACCGAAAAATCAATATATGTAAGTGCTGAAAACGGAACAAATATCAATGAGCTTAAAGATATGCTTGCAACGCTTACGAAGAAAAACGAAAACGGCAAAAAAATAGTTGCCGATTTGCTCTGCGAAGGCGACTGCGTTGTGCTTGTTGTGCCGATTGATGAATCCGCACCCAAAGGCAGACTTATTCTTCCCCAGCAGCAGACAATAAGGGATATAATCGAGGCGGGTGCAACCTCCGTTGTTTGCAGAGATACCGAGCTTGTGCAGACGCTTGCGATGCTTGCTGAAAAACCGAAGCTTGTTATAACGGATTCGCAGGCATTCGGCAGGGTTTCAAAGGATACCCCCGAGGATATTCTGCTCACCTCATTTTCAATTCTTTTTGCCCGTTATAAAGGCAATCTTGAAAATGCGGTAAGGGGTGCGGCACAGCTTGATAAGCTCAAAGACGGCGACACCGTGCTGATTTCAGAGGGCTGCACTCACCACAGACAGTGCAACGATATAGGAACGGTAAAGATGCCTTCGTGGATAAGTAATTATACGGGCAAAAAGCTGAATTTTGAATTTACTTCGGGCACCGAGTTTCCGGAGGATGTTTCAAAATATGCTCTTGTTGTTCATTGCGGCGGCTGTATGCTCAATGAGCGTGAAATGCAATACAGAATGCGTCACAGCACAGATTGCGGGGTGCCTATGACAAATTACGGCACGGCTATTGCACAGATGCACGGTATACTCAAACGCAGTCTGAGCCCGTTTCCCGAGATATTGAAATTAACCGATTGATAATGTGAAAGCGGCGGAGTTTTTCTCTGCCGCTTTCTGATATGGTAAAAACCTTTACTTTTTATCTTTATCTATGATATAATAAACCACAAGTTATAAAAAGGAGAATGTAATATGAGCGATTACAAAACCACTTGGCGTGAAAAAATCGGCTACGGCGTGGGTGCGATTGGTCTTGACCTCTCATACGGTATGTTTTATTCATATCTTTCGTATTATCTTTCAAGTGTTCTCGGGCTTACCGAAGGCTTTCTGCTTTTGCTCACTCCGCTTGCAAGAATATGGGACGGCATCAACGACCCTATGATGGGCACGATTGTTGATAACACCAAAACCAAAATGGGCAAATACAGACCCTGGATTATTATAGGTGCACTCTCCAATGCCATAGTGCTTTCGCTTTTGTTCACCTCCTTCGGAATGAGTGGCACAAAGCTTTATATTTACATAGCGGTTATGTATGTTCTCTGGGGTATGACAAACACAATGGCTGATATTCCTTATTGGTCAATGGTTCCGAGCTTCACAAACGACCCCAAGGACAGAAACCTTGTTGCAACCGTTGCAAGAACCTTCAGCGGTATCGGACAGGGTCTTATAAGCATCATCACTCCGCTTGTTCTTCCCATACTTTCCGACGGAATGACAACCACCGATAAAGGCTACAGTGCATCGGGCTTTTCAAAATGGGCAATTATCTGCGGCATTGCACTTGTGTTTTTCGCAGTAATCTGCGTTCTTTCAACAAAAGAAAGAAATGTTGTTTACAATAAAGAAAAATTCAGCTTCAAGCAGGTGTTCAAGGTTATTGCGGGCAACGATCAGCTTGTTGTGTTTATGATTTTTGCAATGATTTCAAATGCAGGCTGGTATCTCACAAGCGGAACAGCGGTTTATTATTTCAACGATGTTCTCGGCGAACCAACGGCACAGAGCCTTTTCTCAACCATAGGTGCGGTAGGCTCGGCACTCGGACTTTTTGTAATTCCTATTTTAAGCAAGAAATTCACAAACCGTGCAATCTATCAGATTTCGCTCTCAATCGCAATGGTCGGCTATATTCTTATGTTTATTTTCGGACCCGTTCTGCGAATAAATATTGCACTTGATCTGAGCTACACAATCGCAAGCATCGGTATCGGCTCAATGTTTGTTGCACAGACTATTTTCCTTGCCGATATTGTTGACTACGGCGAATATAAAACGGGCAGCAGGAATGAAAGCATAACCTTCTCAATGAAGGGCTTCCTTCAGAAAATGGCATATACAATTCAGACTGTTTTCCTTTTCGGCGGACTCGGTATTATGAATTATAATGAGCAGATTCTCGGCGGAGCAGTTAATGAGGCAACAAAATCCGCAATCGGAATTATCTGCTTTGCCGTGCCTCCCGTGCTGATTCTTGTTTCACTCATTATATTCAGAACCAGATTTAAAATCTACGGTGAACTCCGCAACGAAATTCACGATTTCATTTCCGAAAAGAGAGCCAAAGAAGCTGAATAAGGCGGTGTGAAAATGCAGCTTAATTTTAAAAACAAACAGTTTAAAATAATGCAGGTTGCCGATACGCAGGAGGGCAAAAACGTAAGCCCCGATACCCTTGCGTTGATTAATGCGGCAATAGAAAAAGAAAACCCGGATCTGGTTGTTTATTCGGGCGATCAGATCTGGAATATCGCAAGCTTCAAGGGCAATAAAAACACGGTGAAAGAGGTTTTGTCAAAGCTTACCGAGCCTGCCCATTCAAGGGGAATTCCCTTCACAATCTGCTTCGGTAACCACGACAGGCAGGTTGGCGTTTCAAATGAAGAACAGCTTGAAATATATAAAACAATACCCTGCTTTGTCGGTGAAAGTGCAGAGGGAGTTGACGGCTGTGCAAACCACGTTATCGAAATCGCAAAAGACGGTGAAATAAAGTTTTTGCTCTATTGCATCGACAGCCACACAAGCCTTAAAATAGGCTATGACCACGTTCACGAAAATCAGCTTGAATGGTACAGAAAAGTCCGTGACAGCTATGAGAAAAAATGCGGCAGGGTAATACCGTCAATCGTTATTCAGCATATACCCGTGCCCGAGGTGCTTGAGCTTTTGACAGAGGTTAAAAAGGGCACAAAGGGTGCCGTGCAGGGCTTCAGAAATCATGCGGGCAAATGGTATATACTTGATAAAAACAAGGTCAATTCAACGGGATTTATGAAGGAATCGCCTGCCGACCCGATGACAAACGGCGGTCAGTTTGATGCGATGACCGAAAAAGGCGATGTTGCGGGCATTTATTTCGGTCACGACCATATCAATTCCTTTAACGGAAAGGTGAGGGGAGTTGACATCGGCTACACTCAGGGTGCGGGCTTTCACGTTTACGGTCCCGGTCTTGACAGAGGCGTGAGAATGATAAACCTCAATGATGACGGCACCTTTGAAACCTATGACCTGAGATACAGAAATCTGGTTGGCAAAAAGGTTAAGGAAAAGCTGCTTTTTGCTTTTTATCAGATTATGCCCACCAACGTTTATGAAGCGTTTTACCGTGCGGTTAAAATTCTTGCAATTCCCGCATTGGCGGCATTGATTTGGTTTATAATCAGCTTGTTGAAATAATCAAAAAAACGGTGTCGCAGAGGATTTGACACCGTTTTTCTGCTTTTAAAGACCTTTCTCGGAATAAGTTTACAAATTGTTCACAAAATAAATATCACATTTTGGGATTCTGAGGTGTTTTATTATTACAAGGTAATGCAAATTTTTGCAAATTCGTTTTATATAAAATCTTTTTTCTTTCCTGGGAAGATTTTGTTATCGGGTTTGTTTCTGCCTTAGTTTGCATTACCTGGAATTTTGAAGGGTGGGATGGCTGTGTGTGCAATTACTGCTCAATATAACGATGAACTTCGCCATATTGAATATGCGGTTGAAAAATACAGTCAGATGCTTTTCCGGATATGCTACGGTATTCTGTGCAACAAAGAGGATGCGGAAGATGCTGTGCAGGAAACTTTTTTGAAATATATGACCAAAGCTCCGCTTTTCAGGGATTCAGACCACGAAAAAGCGTGGCTTATTAAAGTTGCAACCAATATCAGCAAAAATATGAGCCGTTTCAACAACAGAAACGCAACAGAAAATCTGGATGAGCTTCGTCAGATAGGCATCAAGGATTCAGACCGTGATATTTTTCTTTTGATAATGCAGCTTCCTGCAAAATACAAAACGGTTCTTAATTTGTATTATATAGAAGGTTATCGGGCAAATGAAATTGCACAGATAACCGGCACTTCTCCCGTAACAATCCGAAAGCGTTTGCAATACGGAAGAAAGCTTCTCAAACTTGAACTTGAAAGGAATGATTCGGATGAAGACTAAAAACGGAGCTCTCAATGAATATGTCAGAGTAATGAACTGCCTTGACATTGATGAAGAGGCAAAAAAGAGAATCATCAATAACTGTGCTCGCTACAGCACAATGAAAAAACTCAGAGCAGGCAAGTTCAGGATTATTGCAGTGAAAAAAGAAACAATTTCAGAGCTTTGATATTTGAATAATTTACTCGCAAGGGCGGAGCTTAACGGCTCCGCCTATTTTATTTATGGGGGCTTGCGTGTCAAAAAAGCAAGTCTGTTTTTGTGAATATTTACCAAACGGAGGACAAAAAGATGAAAGAACCTACCCTCTACAGGGTAATCAGAAGACCGCTTTCTGCGATTTTCAAAGCAATCTACAAGCCCACGGTAACGGGCAAACGCAACATACCCGAAAGCGGACGCATTATTCTTGCAGGTAACCACACCAATTATTTTGATTGCCTGCTTGTTGCCTGTGCAACCAAAAGATGCGTTCACTATCTTGCGAAGGATGAGCTTATGAAAGGGCCTCTCGGATTCGTTTTCAAGGGTCTGGGCATCATTCCCGTAAACCGCAGAACGAAGGACAGAGCAGCCTATCTTTCTGCACTTGAAACTCTTCGCGATGAAAAGATGATAGGCATATTCCCCGAAGGCACCATCAACAGAACGGATGATGTTATTATGCCGTTCAAATTCGGTGCGGTTAAAATGGCAAGAGAAACCGATACAAAAATTATTCCCTTTGCAATAACGGGCAAATACAAGCCGTTTGAAAGAAGTGTAAAGATAACCTTCTTTGAGCCGATTGAGCCTGAAGAAAATCTTGAAGCAGCAAACGAAAAACTTATGAAAATTGTTTCTGATAAACTTATAAAGGAAGGAAAGTAAGAATGAAAGAAAAAAGACCTGAAGACAGAGAGCTCGGATATAAGCTCCTCACACCGATTATGAGACCCCTTTTTAATCTTTATTATTCACCCAAAATTATCGGAAAAGAAAAAATTCCCGCAGAGGGCGGAATAATCATTGCCTGCAATCATAAGCACGTTTATGACCAGTGCTTAACCATTATGGCAACCAAAAGAGTTATTCATTTTATGGCAAAGAAAGAGTATTTTGACGGCAAGCTTGCTCCGCTTTTCAGATGCGTGGGCTGCATTCCCGTTGACCGTTCAAGAAGAGATTTTTCAAGTGCAAAATCCGCACTCACCGTTCTTAAGCACGACGGTGCAATCGGAATTTTCCCTGAAGGAACAAGAAACAAAACCGATAAATTTATGCTTCCTTTAAAGCAGGGCACCGTTGCAATGGCAAAAAAAGCAGATGCATATATTGTTCCCTGCGGTCTTACCGGTGATTATAAATTCCGCAGCAAGAATCTCACAATCAGATACGGCGAGCCCTTTAAAATCGGCAATATGACCCTTGAAGAGGCAAACGCAAAGCTTCACGATGAGATTGAAAAGCTTATGCTTGAAAATCTCGGCAAGCTTCCCGAAAAGAAAAGAAAAAACGCATAAATAAGGTGTAGAAATGAGAATAGGTATGGATGTCGGTTCAACCACTCTCAAGTGCGTTGCAATCGATAATGATAATAATATTGTGTATAAAGCATACGAGCGTCATTATTCCAAAATCGCAGAAAAAGGCTCGGAAATGCTTTCTGAAATAACAGAAAAATATCCCGAGTTTTTAAAAGCGACGCTCACGGTTTCGGGCTCTGCGGGTATGGGCTTTGCCAATGCTCTCGGACTTGATTTCATTCAGGAGGTTTACGCTACAAGAATCAGTGTTTCAAAGCTTCTGCCCGGCACTGATGCTGTTATTGAGCTTGGCGGCGAGGATGCAAAAATCCTCTTTTTCACAAACGGCGTTGAAGTAAGAATGAACGGCTCGTGTGCGGGCGGAACGGGTGCATTTATCGACCAGATGGCATCGCTTCTCGGCGTTGAGCCCATTGATATGAACACTCTCGCCGAAACTCACGAAAAGATATATTCAATCGCTTCAAGATGCGGTGTTTTCGCAAAATCGGATATTCAGCCCCTTCTTAATCAGGGTGCAAGAAAGAATGATATTGCGGCAAGCATTTTCACCGCAGTTGTGAACCAGACCGTTTCGGGTCTTTCTCAGGGCAGAAAAATTGAGGGCAATATTGTTTATCTCGGCGGCCCCTTATATTTCTTCTCGGAGCTCAGGAAAGCATTTGACGAGGGCTTGAAGGTTAAGGGTACCTGCCCCGAAAACGGACTTTATTTTGTTGCTCTCGGTGCGGCTTATTCTTCAAACGGCGAAGAAATTGATATTAAAGAAATAACCGAAAAAATCAGGAATTCCGAAGAAAACGGCGAATATCTCGGAGCAAATCCTCTTTTTGAAAGCGAAGAGGATTATGCTGAATTTGCAAAACGCCACGCTGAAAACTCGGTGGATACGGGATGCGAAATAAAAAAGGGAGAAAAGGTTTATATCGGTATTGATGCGGGCTCAACAACCGTTAAGGCTGCCGTAATCAATAAAGACGGAAATATCGTTATGAGCCGATATATTCCCAACAGCGGCGACCCCGTTTCGCTCATCAGGGCATTCCTTGCCGATTTTTATAAAGAATATCCCGATGCCGTTGTTGCATCAAGTGCGGTAACGGGCTACGGCGAAGATATAATAAAAAATGCATTTTCGGTTGATATAGGCCTTGTTGAAACCGTTGCTCACTTTACCGCTGCAAAGAAATTCAAGCCCGATGTTGATTTTATTATTGACATCGGCGGTCAGGATATAAAATGCTTTAAAATCCGCAACAATGCAATAGATAACATATTCCTCAACGAAGCCTGCTCTTCGGGCTGCGGCTCATTCCTTCAGACCTTTGCCGCTGCGTGGGGATATGATATTGCAGAATTTTCAAAGCTCGGTCTTTTTGCGGATAAGCCCGTTGACCTCGGCTCAAGATGCACCGTTTTTATGAATTCCTCCGTTAAGCAGGCACAAAAAGACGGTGCAACAATTCAGAATATTTCGGCAGGTCTTTCAATCAGCGTTGTTAAAAATGCGATTTATAAGGTTGTCCGTGCCGCAAATGCCGATGAACTCGGAAAGAATATTGTTGTTCAGGGCGGAACTTTCCTTAACGATGCTGTTCTGCGTGCATTCGAGCAGGAAATCGGAAGAAATGTTGTAAGACCCGATATATCAGGTCTTATGGGTGCTTACGGTGCGGCACTTTACTCTATGGAAAGAGCACCCGAAAAGAGCACACTTATAACTCCCGAAGAGCTTGAAAAATTTGAACATAAGGTTAAAGCGGTAACCTGCGGCAAGTGCAGCAATAACTGCCGTCTTACTCTTAACACCTTCAGCAACGGAAAAACTTTTATCGGTGGCAACCGTTGCAGCAAGCCCCTGGCAAAGTCAAAGCTTGTCAAGGGCGATAATATGTTTGAATATAAAAGGGAAATGCTTGCAAGATACAAGCCCTGCATAGGCACCCGTGAGCAGATTGGTTTGCCGATGGGTCTTAATATGTTTGAGCTTCTTCCCTTCTGGCACACCTTCTTCACATCTCTGGGCTTCGGAATTGCACTTTCCGAAAAATCCTCAAGAGAGCTTTATGTTGAAGGTCAGCACACCATTCCCTCCGATACCGTGTGCTATCCCGCAAAGCTTCTTCACGGACACATTGAATCCCTTATAAATCAAGGGGTTAAGGATATTTTCTATCCTTGTATGAGCTATAATCTTAACGAGGATTTGGGCGATAACTATTATAACTGCCCCGTTGTTGCTTATTATCCCGAGGTTATCCGTTCAAATGTTGGAGAGCTTAAAAAGCTTAATTTTATGAGCGATTATGTGGGCCTTCACAGACGCAAGGATTTTGTGGGCAAAATTCACGCAATACTCAATAAATACTATAACGATATATCACTTAAAGATGTTAAAGCTGCTTCGGATAAGGCATATGACGAATATTTTGCCTTTATGAAAGAAATTCACCTTAAAGGAATTGAATTTATGAAAAAGGCAAAGGCAGAGGACAGACCCGTTATAGTGCTTTGCGGCAGACCTTATCATATTGATGAGGAAATCAACCACGGTATTGATAATCTCATCTGCGAGTGCGGAGCAACCGTTATAACAGAGGATACGCTGAGCCCTCTCGTTAAAAAGTTTCCCACAACCGTTCTCAATCAGTGGACATACCATTCAAGGCTTTATGCGGCGGCAAAATATGTTGCCGATAAAGCGGATAAGGATTTGAATGTTGTTCAGCTTGTTTCTTTCGGCTGCGGCGTTGATGCCATAACAACAGATGAAATGAGAACAATCCTTGAAAGAAACGGCAAGATTTACACACAGATTAAAATAGACGAAATTTCAAATCCGGGTGCGGTAAAAATCAGACTTCGCAGTTTGTTTGCCGCAACGGGCAGATGAGGGGGAGAGGATATGAGCAAAAAAGTTACGGACAGAGTTGAATTTACCAAAGAAATGAAAGACTACACAATCCTTGCACCGAATATGCTGGATATTCATTTCAGACTTCTTATCAATATTTTCGGTCAGTACGGCTATAAAACCGAGCTTTTGCAGAACGACGGCAGGGCGGTTATTGACGAAGGCCTCAAATATGTTCATAACGATACCTGCTACCCTGCATTGCTGGTTATAGGTCAGCTTATTGATGCACTGAATTCGGGCAAATATGACCCCGATAAAACTGCTCTGATGATTACGCAGTCGGGCGGCGGCTGCAGAGCATCGAACTATATCCACCTTCTCCGCAAGGCTTTGAAAAAAGCAGGCTACCCCCAGGTTCCCGTTATATCGCTTAATCTTTCGGGTCTTGAAAAGAACAGCGGCTTCAAAATCAGACTTTCAATGGCACTCAAGATGCTTTCTGCCGTTATTTACGGCGACCTTATAACTCTTTTGAAAAATCAGATTGAGCCTTATGAGGTTAATGCAGGCGATGCCGAAAAGCTTACGCAGAAATGGATCGACAGCCTGAGTGCAAAGTTCAAAAAGGGCAGGGGATATTCTTTCTCTGAAATCAAAAAATATCTGCCTGAAATAACAAAAAGCTTTTCTGAAATCCCCGTTAAGAAGATAAACAAAATCAAGGTTGGCGTTGTTGGTGAGATTTATGTTAAATATTCTCCGCTTGCAAACAACCATCTTGAAGAGTTCCTTTTCAGCCAGGGCTGTGAGGTTATGGTGCCGGGATTGCTCGGTTTCCTTAACTTCAAGGTTGATAACAGACTTGAAGATATAAAGCTTTACGGCGGAAATCCTTTCAAGAAAATTGCAATGCAATTTGCAATGTGGTATCTTTCAAAAATTGAAAAGAATCTTATCGATGCCGCAAAGGCATACGGCAATTTCACCGTTCCCGCACCCTATGCACACATTAAAGAAATGTGCACAAAGATTATAGGTGCAGGCTGCAAAATGGGCGAGGGCTGGCTTCTCACGGCTGAAATGATGGAGCTTATTGAAAGCGGCTACGGCAACATTGTTTGTGCACAGCCCTTCGGCTGCCTTCCAAATCATATCGTTGGTAAGGGTATGATAAGAAAGCTCAAGGAAATGTATCCGCAGTCAAATATCGTTCCCATTGACTATGACCCCGGTGCAACAAAGGTTAACCAGGAAAACAGAATACGTCTTATGCTTGCCGTTGCGGCAGAAAACAATGCGGCGGATTTGACATCGGCTCTTTAATTCTTAAAAAGAACTTGATTTTATCATGATAATGCTTTATCATAATAATTAAAGTATTATTGGGGAAAGAGGTTGTTTTATGTCCGAATTGGCAGCAAAAGCTTCCGCGGTTCAAAACGAAAAGAAGGTAAAAACCTCAGAATTTGTTCTTTACCTTATTGCGGTGTTCTTTTACACGAATATGACAGGTATGGTTGGCTCATACAGAAGTGCTTACCTTGTTAATGTTTTGCAGCTTCCTTCAAATCAGACCAGTCTTTTCAACACTCTTATAAGCGTTATACCGTTTGTTCTCAATTTCTTTATTGTTATGTATATAGACGGAAGAAAGATGGGAAAAAGCGGAAAATTCCGCCCGCTGATTCTTTTAACGGCAATACCTATGGGCATTCTGCTTATGCTCAGTTTCTGGACTCCCGCAGGTCTTTCATCAACTCTTCTGATGATTTATCTTGTAACCGTTGCTGTTGCCTGGGGCATTTGCTGCACCTTCGGCAACTCAATCAATATGCTTGCGGTTGTTATGACCCCCAATATGAAAGAACGCGACACAATAATGTCTTTCAGAGGTATTTCCTCCGCAGTAGGCAACTCTGCACCGCTTGTAATCATTCTTGTTATAGGTCTTATTTTCAAAGATGACGAAGGTTTGCAGTATATTATCGGTGCGGCTCTTTGCAGTGTTGTGGGCATTATAACAATGCTTATCGGCATTAAAGCAACAAGAGAAAGAGTTGTTTATACGGCAGAAAAGAAAAACCCCATTGCAGGCTTTGCCGATATTCTTAAGAATAAATACGGCTGGGTAATCATTATTTCGGAATTCCTTAAAAGCTTCAGAAATATTTCAACATATATGGGTGTTTTCCTTGCGGCGGCACTCCTCGGTTCAACATCAAAGTTTCTTCTGTTCGGTCTGCCTACGGGTATCGGAACGGCGGTTGGTATGCTTGTTATAAATTTCCTTCTTAAGAAATTCAATTCAAAGGTTCTTTATATAGCAAGCGGCATTTATTCAATTATAATTAACTCACTTGCTTTTTTGGTTGGCTATATTTATTTCACAACCGAGAATTCGGCAATGCAGATAATTTTTATTGTTTCACTCTTCCTTATCGGAATTCAGTTCGGTGCATCAAATCTTCTTCCCAGTATGTTCCAGGCAGATGTGCTTGAAGATATTGAGCTTAAAACCGGCAAGCGTCTTGATGCTACATTGCCGTTTGTTATCGGCATAGGCACGATGATCAGCGGAACAATCGCTTCTGCACTTGCACCTGAAATCCTTTACGGCGACACAATAGGGATTATCGGCTATATTCAGCCCACCGACCTTGACCCCAATCCCGTGCAGAGCCTCAAAACAAAGCTTCTTATGCTTTTCTTCTACACGGTAGTTCACGGAATTATGATGTTCCTTGCAGGTGTTCCCTTCTTCTTCTATAAGCTTACCGGCAAAAAGAAAGAAGAAATTCATAATGCGGTGCTTGCTCAAAGAGAGCAGTATGCTTCTGCAGAATAAATTGCTAAACAAAATCACGAAAGCGGAGGATTTTCGCTTTCGTGATTTTTATTGTTTGTAACAAAGACAACCCCTGGCTATGCCAGGGGGATAAAAAAGCTTTTAG
>CALGRR010000088.1 GCA_937880805.1 uncultured Clostridia bacterium | reverse complement strand
TTAGATATAAAATATATAAAATAATTTCTCTACCGTATAAACCTTGCACAAACTTTTTGCTTGGTTTATGTTGATGTTGCATAAATTATTATTCTTTTCAACGTATGGGCGAACTGTGTTCGCCCGCCGAAATCGCACAAATCATAGCTGAAAATTTGTAGAGAAAGCTGTCCTCAGCGTTCTGAAAATGCAACCAAAATCAACGGAACGTCGGGGACAATGTTCTCTACACAGCCGCCGAAATTAACTCCCTCAGTCTCGCTGAACGCTCGACAGCTCCCTCACGAGGGAACCCATAATCCTCCCCACTCTATAGGAAATAATCATTTTCATTTCTTTCCCACCGCAAAACGGACGACAAATGGCCGCCCCTACGCATATTTCTATCAATTTCTTCGTAGGGGCGAACTGTGTTTGCCCGCCAAAATCACACAAATTATAGGTGAAAATTTGTAGGGAAAGCTTTCCTCAGCGTTCCGAAAATGCAACCAAAATCAGCGGAACGTCGGGGACGACGTTCCCTACACAACCAACAAAAGCATTGCAGAAAAAATGAAATTTTTGAATTTTTTCTTGCATTTTGCTGTTTGGTGCTTAGTTTTTCCTTCTGAGAATTCTATGTAATAAAATCAGTATCATTTTCCAAACGCCATCACCCTCACCCATTATTAGCTTTGTTGTCAAGGCTTTTGCCTTGTTTTTTTATTGACACACAAAGTAAAAAAGAGCAATGCACTCTCATCGATGCATTGCTCTTTTTTGTCACAAACAATAATTTTGCAAGATTTCTTTCACAATCTTGCAACGCAAAATGAAAGCCGCAGGAGCTTTCGCCCCTGCGGCCATTGGGTTTATTTTGTTACTTCTCGCTCTGATTATGAAGCGGGATTAACAGTAATTGTGAATGCATCTTCTGCATTTGCTTCGCTCCAAGCGTTACCACGGCAGAGAACATTCCAGGTCTGCTCACCAAGTGTTGCAAATCTGTAGCGGATTACCCAAGTTGCAATACCTGTTGCCTCGTCTACAGTGTATGTAACATTGTTTGAGGTCTGGAGGAATGTGCTTGCACGAGAACCGTTTACAAGACGAAGCTTTGTTACATCAGCAGTTGTTTCGATGGTAATATCGGTGTAAGCTGCTCTTGCAACCTCAGCATCAGCTGATACGCTGATGATTGAGAAGGGTTCCTGACCCTCAACTTCTGTATCGGATTCTACAAATCTGATGATAGTAATATCATACTTATCGTCTGCTTCGCCCTTAACATAAGTGTTGCTGCCTTCTACACGGTAGTAGATATTCCAGGTCTGTGCAACTTCTGCTGCTTCACCTTCATATGTGAAGATAATGGTGATTACCCATGTTGCTACATCGCCGTCAACTGAGTACTGAACTGAACCAGTAGTTGTGGGTGTGTAGGTTACATATGTTGTATCATCAAGCTGAAGTCTGATTCTGTTAACGGTCTTGTCTGTCTTAATGGTAAGGGTTGTTGCATCACCACGAACGATTGTTGAGTTGGAGATGTCAGCCTGCTTAATCATATCAACGGGCTTGGGAGCCTCGTCATAAGCCATATCGTAGTCATAGCCGTATGCAAGCTGTTCCCAAGAATCTGCGGAGGTGTCAACCTTAACGCGAACCTTATGAGCACCAGCTGCAAGGCAAGCAGATACAGTCCATACTTCGTATGCGGTTTCTGCTGAACCGTAAGCTACTTCAACATCTTCAGCATTATATGCCTTGATGCCGATAAGACCTACATCTGAAGGAACGCCGTTTTCATCAACGGATACAACTTCATTGAGTTCATACTCAATTCTGTCATATGTCCATGTGATGTTGGGCGTGCCGTCAGCACCAAGCTCAGCAATCTGAAGCTTGATGGGGCTGCCTAATACCTTAACCTCGTATGCGGCAAATGTGATGCCATAAACGGGAGTTGTGATACGTTCTACATTCTGAACACGACGTGCAGTAAGGTCCTGATCCCACTTAGCAACAAAGGTCTTGCCTTCTGCATCCATGATGCCAACCTCGGGTTCCCAACCTGCAAAGATATAAGTTGCTCTTACGGGATCTGCGGGAGCTTCAATCTTTTCGCCAAATACTGTGGGAACAGGAACATCTGCTGTGTTACCGTCAATATTACCACCGTCAAGCTTGAAGATTGCATCATAGGTAAGAGGAGCAAACTTAGCGGTATAGGTTGCACCGTCAACTACCATTACGGGAAGAGCTACGCCGAGAGCGTATTCTGTTCCGTCTTCTGCTACCCATGCAACGAACTTATGACCAAGCTTTGTTGCTGCGGGAGCTACGGGAGCTACGCCGAAGTCTGTGGGAACGGGAAGTGTCTTGCCGTTACCGTCGATATCAACGAATGTTGCATCGTACTGGTTTACATTCCAGTTAGCGGTGATTTCCATATTCTGTGCGGGCATTGTTGTGGGAATTGCAGGAGTCCAGTTCAAGAAGGTATGACCTTCCTTAACAGGATTTTCAGGCATCACAATTTCTGCACCGTAGAAATCATTGATTTCAGGAATTTCTGTGCCGCCGTCTGTGTTGAATGTGATTGTGTACTTAAGAGTTTCCCAATCTGCAACGAGAGTGAATGACTCTGCGGGCATTGTTCTGGGAATTGTGTAAGCTGCTTCACCCTTCTTCCAGCCAAGGAACTTATGACCTTCCTTAGTGGGATCTGCAGGAGCAGTAATTTCTTTGCCGAATTCGGCTGTGATTGCACCAACATTTGTACCGCCAACGGTATCAAATGTGATTGTGTAGGTGTTGATTGCGTACTGTGCAGTAGCAACAATGTCGCCTGCAGTCATTGTTTCGGGAATTGTTACATCCCAGCCGTTGTTGGTGTAGCCTTCCTTATCGGGAGCTGCAACTTCTTCAACTGCTTCGCCGAAGTAGTATGTCTTAACAACATCTGCATCCCACTCAACTGACTTGTAGGTGATTGTGTACTTATTACGCTCATAGTTAACTGTGAATACAGTTGAACCGTCAGCAGCAAGCTTGCCGCTGTATACGCTGTCTGCAGCGATTGTGAAGCCTTCACGAGCTTCTGCGGGATATGTTACAAGTGTATCAGCCTCGCCCTCAAGAACGTTGCTGGATTCCTGAGCATATACGCCGTCAAGACCCATTACGTTGATGATTACAGTGTAATCAACAAGGCCTGCTGAATAGTATGCCTTATATGATGCGCCGCCTACAACCATCTTGGGAAGTGCATCTGAACGATATACTGTATCGTCGCCGCCGATTAACTTCCAACCGTAGAACTCATAACCGGGCTTCTCAGGAATCATATCCTCTGAGGGAGCAACGGGTGATGTGCCGAACGGTGTTGAAACAGGATCGCCGATAGGTGTTGTGCCGTCTTCGCCGAAGAACTTAGCATCATAGTTAATGGGAGTGAGAGTACCTTCGATGATTACATCGTTATCGGGCATTGTTTCGGGTGTTGCGGGTGCCCAACCACTGAATGTGTATCCGGGTATGTCTACTACGGGAGCATCGGGAAGCTCTGCACCATAGGGATATGTTGCGGGCTCGCCATATACTTCGCCATCAATCTTATAGATAAGCTGATGCTTATTGATCTCGTAGTAAGCAATATATGTGAGGTCACTCTGAATTGTCTGCGGGAATGTTGCCTTGTTGCCGTTAAGAGTCCAGTACTTGAAGGTGTAACCCTCTACTTCGGGAGCAGTGGGAACAACTGTGTTACCTGAACCTTCAACTGTGGTAACCTGCTTATTCCATGTATTTGTTGTATCAAGAATAGGTGCACCTTCGTGGCCGATAAACTTGATAACGTACGGATGGTCTACAAGGATTGCAGTGATGTTAAGAACATCGCCTGTGTTCTCAAGAGCAGGCATAAGCTCGGGTGCAATGTCACCGTTGGGAAGTGCCCAACCCTTGAAGTCTTTACCGTTGATAACAAGATCAGCGGGATAATTAATCTTATCACCAAAGCTCAACTCTTGTGAACCAAGCCAGCCCTGACCTTCATATGTGTAGAAGTTAATTACATAGCTGTGTTTTGTAAGAGTTGCGTTAATTGTAAGATCCTGAGCGGGCATCTTTGTGGGAAGAGTCCAGCCTGAGAAGTCATAGCCTTCGGGCTTCTCGTAATCAGGAGCTGAGGGAACTTCGCCAAGAGTAAAGCTCAGTTTATCGTGGTACTCGCCGTTGATTGTAAATGTAATGTAATAGGGAACTGCATCGCAATAACCCTTGATGGTAACATCTGCATCGGGCATTACATTACTGTGCTCTTCCCAACCGGAGAAGTTCTTACCTGTGGGAGGAGTATAGGTATAATCCTCAAATGTTGAACCGTAGGGAACATCAGGTGTTGTATGAACAAGTTCATTGTCTACATACCAGTATACATTATGAGTATTAACAGTATATTTTGCCTGAAGTTCAAGAGCTTTGTTCAATGTGAACGGGAACGGCTGCTCATTTCCTGTGCTCTTGCTTACCCACATGCTGAAGGTGTGACCAACAACTTCAGGTGCTGTAACAGGTGCCTCTGAAATCTGTGTACCTGCTGCAAGGCTCTGTGACCAGAGTTCTTCACCGTCTGCACCGTAGAATGTAAGCTTATACATTGCAGTACCGAAGCTTGCATAGTAAGTTGTGTTTACTGTGGGAACAGTTTCGGGAATAGGATCACCGTTAGTATCTACCCAACCTGCGAAGGTCTTGCCGGTTACTGTGGGTTCTCCGTCGGGAACCTTCATTTCAGATCCGGCTTTAAGAGTAAGAGTCTTATGGAAGCTATTATACTCTGCATCTGTAAATGTAAGGATAATGTCGTTAGCATTCCACTTTGCATAAGCGTCAACGCTTGCTGTTCCGCAAGTTGTGGGGAATGTAAGAGCGTTGCCGTTTGCATCTTCCCAACCTGCAAAGGTATAACCCTGCTTACTGGGAGCGTTGGGGTTTACGATTTCGCCGTAAATCTTATCGTCGATAACCTGAAGAACAGTTGTCTTGTCACTGTCATAGAATGTGTAAACAACCTTGTTAGCGGTCCATGTTGCTGTGTATTCTTTACCTTCAGCATCCATAGTGCCAACTGTGGGTTCCCAACCGTTGAAGGTGTAACCTGCTCTTGTGGGGTTAGCGGGAGGTGTGATTGTTGTACCGAATACAACATTATTTACCTTATAGGTATCCGTGCTGTTTTCTGAGAAGATACCGCCGTTTGCCTTGAAGGTTGCGGTATACTTGCCAAGCTCATATTTAGCTTCGATTGTTACATTACCTGCAACGGTATGCTTGGTTGTGCCAAGAGTAACCTTTGTGTCGCCAATGTACCAGCCGAGGAATATGTTACCTGTCAATTTGGTTGAAAGTGCTGTTGTGGGATATGCTGCATCAAATGCAACACTCTTTGTTTCTGTGCCTGCTGCTGTCTTATAGGTTACAGTGTAGGTCTTTGCTGTGTAAACAGCGTTGAATGTGATGGGAGCGTTGCCCATTACAGTTGTGGTGTTATCCCATGCACCGTCATAACCTGTCTTAGCAGGAACTCCGGGAATGGTGATCTGCTCACCGGGCAGGTAATATGCTACCTGGTCTGCTGAACCGTCTGCTTTGAAGGTTGCTGCATACTTCCAGATTGCAACGTATGTTACGTTTGCACTGCCCATTACGAAGGATGTAACGATGTCTGTTGATCCTTCGAGTGCCCAACCTGCAAACTTAGCGTCAGCCTTGTCTGCTACTGTGGGAACAGTGATGTTTGCACCTGCTGCGTACTGAGCTGATGAAACCTCTGTTGTGCCATCCATAAACTTAGCAGTGTACTTTGAACCGGGTGCAGGAGCTTTACCGATAGTAAATGTGCGGTCAGTATCGAGAATGTATTTATCTGCTGCTACAGGATTTTCATTCTCATAGTAGTAATAGCAAT
>CALGRR010000087.1 GCA_937880805.1 uncultured Clostridia bacterium | reverse complement strand
CTTGGGATGCAGATGCACCTTCTGATTTTCCATATTCCTTTTATATTAGGGCAGCTAATCTTTACGATGATATTGATAAATTACACATCATGACAAAAGCAAGGCTAGATTCCTATTTTTCCAAATCTGCTTACAGGCAGTATTTTAGCGGCGGTCGAAAAGAGATGATGCTAAAAGCAGCGGAGGCAAGCGGATATACTATTTCTGGCGCTGATTGTAGTGGGGGAGTTGTAGGACTACTAAGGAATGCAAGGATTGTAAAATCCGGGTGGGATTGTTCCGCTGATGGTTTTTATAAACAAACCGGAACTTGGTCACATGTTTCCGCATCAGAAATGCTTCCGGGCGATTTGGTTCATAAATCTGGTCATATTGTTCTTTCCTTTTTAATACTTCATCACGTAAGCCGTTTTCTCTATATGTGCTTCCTGCTGTTGATACTAGGCTTTTGGTTGTTTTTAATTGGGTAAATATGCCATATACTAATAATAGGCACATTATCCCTAATGTGATTGCTATTTGTTTTTTCTTTGATTTCAGAAAGCACTTTGCGGTACTGTGCTTCAAAAACGCTGTTATCAAGCCAATCTCTGTTTTCGGCGTGATGCCAGGTATCGTTAACACCGATGTGGATTGATACAATATCGGGATTAATGTCGATAAAATCGCTCTGAAGTCGTTCAACCAAATCCTTTGTCTGATCTCCGCTGATTCCGAGATTGATGAACTCAAAATCTGTTTCGGGGTGCTCCTCCCTGATGAATTTTGCGGCATAGAGAGGGTAGCCATTTCCTAATTCGTGAGGATCGCTTCGGTCTCTGCCAGCATCGGTGATTGAATCTCCCTGAAATAAAATTTTCATTTCAAAACCTTCTTTAAAATTTATTTCTTACCTGTCGGAGCATATCTGCAATCTGAATGTGCTGGGGGCAGGCTTTTTCACATTTTCCGCACTTTTTGCAAAGAAGAGTGTTTTCTTCAATATCGGGGAATATTTCTTTAACATATCTTCTGCTTGCGGTTGCAACCGTATTATAAGCCGAAAATACCTTCGGAATAAGAACGCCTTCCGGGCAGGGCATACAGTATTCACAGCCCGTGCAGGGAATAAGCGTCAGCTCATCAAAAGCTTTTTTTGCTTTTTTAAACATTTCCTCTTCGCTTTCGGAAAGCATATCAGCCTCAGCATTATCGGCATATCCGATATTATCCTTGACCATATCCATTGAACCCATACCGCTTAACAGCATTGAAACCTCTTTTCTGTTCCAGAGAAAATCAAATGCCCATTCAACGGGAGCTTTGGATTTATCAAGAATGCTGCCAACACTCTCTGCGGGCGATGCAAGCTTGCCGCCGAGAAGGGGTTCCATAACAATAACGCCGAGACCCTTTGAGGCAGCATATTCAAGACCTTCAATTCCTGCCTGATAATCCGTATCAACATAATTAAGCTGTATCTGGCAGAACTCAAAGCCGTCATACGAATCAATAATCTTTTTGAAAACTTCAAGGTCATCGTGGAAAGAAAAACCGAAATGTCTGATTTTACCTTCAGCTTTAAGCTTTTCAATTTTAGGAATAATACCAAACTTAACAACACGGTTTTCCCAGCTGTCGTTATTCACGGCGTGAAGCAGATAAAAATCAACATAGTCCGTTTCAAGCTTTTCAAGCTGTTCGTAAAAAAGCTTTTCACCATCTTCTTCACAGTTAACATTTCCAAGCGGAAGCTTTGTTGCCACAAAAGCTTTTTCTCTGTAGCCGTCTTTAATAACTTTTGCAACAAATTTTTCGCTGTTTCCGCTGTGATAGAAAAATGCGGTGTCAAGGTAATTTACTCCGTTGTCAATAGCATAGCGAACCATTTCAACGGATTTTTCAATGTCTATGTTTCCGTCTTCACCGTTCAAGGTCGGAAGACGCATACAGCCGAAGCCGAGCACGGAAACGTTTTCGTTGGTTTTTCCCAATCTTCTGTATTTCATTTTATTTCTCCCAAAAATAAAGTTATAAAATTATAACATAAAAATAGTAAAAATACAAGTTATTCGGTTATGTTTTTAAGTGTATAATTTTTCTTGAGTATTGCATCCGCAACCTGCCTTGAGGTGAGGAGCCTTTCTTCAAAATATATGCCTCCGTGCTCTTTTTCGGAAACGTAGTGAAAATCCGAGCCCGAAGTCATAAGCTTTGAAAATCTTTCTGCCCACGCACGGGCAATGGGGTTTCTTGAATCGTGTCCGCCGTGACCGTTATAAACCTCAAATCCGTCAACAAGGTCGGGATTTTTAATGGTCATTCCTTCTCTGAAGGGATGTGCCTGAATAACAACAAGATTGTTTTTCTTTGCTATGGGTGCAAAATCCTCAAGCGTTTCAATATTTGCAAGATCCATACTGTGAAGAAATTCTTCATCAAATCCGAAAACAAGATAATCATTGTCGTTTTCTTTGAAACGAAGCTCCATTCCGAGTATAACGGTAAAATTTTCATCTTCAAACGCTTTTGCTGTGCGGTAGCCCTTGAGCCAGTTTTCAACCTGCTCATCATATGTAGCACCGCCAAGCCAGTTAAATCCGCTTGTGTGAATGTGGTCAGTTATACAGATGCCGTCATATCCGAGCGATTTATATCTTGCAACAATATCGGCTGCACAGGTTTCACCGCATTTGCTTGATTCTTTTGTATGAACGTGAGTATCATAAAGATATTTCATATTTAAACCTCCTCATATACTAATCCATTATATACTTATATAGAGCGATATTCAATAGAAAAGTTTTATTTTTCTCTGCAGAAACGACAAAATTAACGATTAAATGAGGCTTATAATACAGCATATGGGGTGATTGAATGAACACGGTTATTTATGCCGATATTCTTGTTGCGGTCAATTTTATTGTTAATTATTTGCTGTTAAGAGCAGTTTCCGCTTTTTTTTCGATTAAACACAGTACAGCACGTTTTCTTATATCATCGCTTTCGGGCGGTTTTTTTTCGCTGATTATATTCATTGAAAACATACCGCTGATTCTCAATCTTTTAATTAAGCTTGTTTTTCTTTCCTTGATGGTTTTTGTTGCATTCAACACCCGGAAGCTTAAAGATTTCATAAGATATTCTGCTGCATTTTTTATTTGTAATTTTTCTTTTGCAGGCATAATGCTTGCGTTCAAGCTCTTATTTTCAACAGAAGAAATTCTGATAAAAAACGGAGTGATTTATTTTGACCTGAATTTTATAACATTAGTTATATCGGCGGTTATTTGTTATATTATTATTTCTTTGATTTCCCGTCTTGTTTCAAACCGTGCGGTCAATAAGCTGATTTATGAAGTTGAGCTTTTTTACGAAAACAAATCGGTTAATGCAAAAGCCTTGCTGGATACGGGAAACACGCTCAGAGAGCTGTTTTCGGGCAAGCCTGTAATTGTTGCCGAAAAGAACACGGCTGCTAAAATCCTTCCTGATAAATGCGATATAAGTGAGCTTAAAAATTTCAGGCTGATTCCGTTTTCAACAATAAGTTCAAGCGGTGCACTTCCCGCTTTTTTGCTTGAAAAGGTTAATGTTATCAGCTGCGGAAAAACCGTTGAGATAAATGATGTTTACCTTGCGGTTTCGGATAAAAAGATTGTTTCATCGGATTATTCCGTTTTGCTGGGCACAGCCTTTCTGAATGAGTTAAGCACATAAAAACCGAAAGGAGATAAATCTTGAAAAGCATATTGAACAGACTCAGGAATTTTATAATTCAAATAAAGTCAAAAATACTTGAAATAGAAGTTGACTACATAAACGGCCCCGAAACCCTGCCGCCGCCTCTGTCAAAAGAAAAAGAGCTTTATTATCTTGAAAAGCACGAAAAAGGGGATAAGGAAGCAAGAGAAGAGCTTATAGTCCATAATTTAAGGTTGGTTGTTTATATTGCAAAAAAATTTGAAAATACGGGAATACCCATAGAAGATTTAATATCCATAGGAACGCTCGGGTTGATTAAAGCTGTAAACACTTTCAGAATTTCAAAAAACATAAAGCTTGCAACCTATGCTTCGAGATGCATCGAAAACGAAATACTTATGTATCTTAGAAAAAGCAATCCCGCAAAAGCTGAAGTTTCATTTTATGAACCGCTTAATGTTGATTGGGACGGAAACGAGCTTTTGCTTTCCGACGTTCTCGGAAGTGAACCTGACGAGATATACAGAGATTTGGAAAGTGATGATGAAAGATTAAGGCTTTATAAGGCTGTAAACTCGCTGAATAAAAGAGAAAAAATGATAATGACAATGAGATTCGGAATAGGCGGCGGAAGAGAATTCACTCAGAAAGAAGTTGCGGATGCCCTCGGAATCTCGCAAAGCTATATTTCAAGGCTTGAAAAAAGAATAATTGAGAAAATAAAAAGAGAAATTTAGCTTGACACAATATCTTGCACTTTCGGTTGTTGATGTATTGACATTTTAATAAATATGGTATATTATTTATAAGAATGTATTATATAGTCAAAGTTTGGCTTGTTACAGAAAAACGATTGGAGTGGAATATAAGTGAGTGAGAATATAATTCAGTATGTCAACGCTGCTGCAAACGGCGATACCGATGCAATGGCTAAGCTCTACTCAAAAACCCTTAAAGGCTCATATTTTCTCGCAACAAAGCTCTGCACCGTTGAGGAGCAGGCAATCAACATAACCAAAGCCGCTTACGCCAGAGCATTCAGCAACATAGATAAACTCAAAAAGCCCGAGGCTTTTGAAATATGGATGAAGCAGAATGTTGCTGCCGTATATAAAGAAGGCGTTAAGTTTGTATATGATGATGCCGATGCGGGTGCCCGTGAAATGTCTTCGGAATTCCTTCCCGAGGATGTTCTTGAAAGTGATGAAAAAATCGAAATTATCGATAAAGCGGTTTCGTCCCTCAAACCCGAGCTTAAAACCGCAATAATTCTTCATTATAATAACGGTATGCCCGTTCCCGCCATTGCAAAGTTTCTCGCAGTTTCCGAGAGCACGGCAAATGCACTTCTCGGAAAAGCCAGAGCAGAGATTCTTTCTCTTTCAGGTATTGATGCGGCACCTTCCGATTTATCTGGAACATTACCCGTTCTTACAAAGATTTTCCAGAAGCTTGCAGTAGAAACAAAAATTGAAAATTCTGCGGTCAGAGATATTTTTATTTATGCAATAGATGCATATGAAAATTCAAGACCCGTTGCAGCTGCACCTGCAGTTTTTGAAGAAAAAGAAGCTGCTGTTGAAGAGAAGATTCAGGAGCAGGCTCCCGAGCAGCCCTCACAGCCCGATAATGTTCTTGATTTCAAGCAGAAAATCAATGAAATATTGAGTGCTTCTGCTCCCGCAGCCGAAACAGAGGAAGAAACGGAAGTTGCTGCCGAAGAGAAATCAGAGGCGGTTGTGCCCGAATTCAAGGCACCGTCGGTTAATATTCCGTCGAATGAGCCGTTTATGTCACGGAATCACGAAAGCGTATCGTCGCAGCCTAAAAAGAAGGCACCGTTAAACAAAAAAACAATAATTATTGTTGTTGCGGCAGTTCTTGCCCTTATTGTTCTGTGCTTCGGAATCGGCAAGATTGTTTCAAACAATAACGATGATCCTTCCAATATCCCCGATAAATCAACAACAGATGAAAATAAGGTTGCCGCAACATCAAAGTGGGTTGCGGGCGGATTTGAAGAGTGCAGCGAGATTGAATATCTTGATGAAAACTGTGCAGTATTCAAATCGGTAACAACCGGAAAATACGGCCTTATCGATTATGAAGGCAATGTTATTCTTCAGCCTAATTATGACGGCTTTGTTCGCTGCGGAAACGGCAAGGATTACACCGGCAGAAACAGCTATCACAGCCTTGTTGTAATCGGCAATCAGAATTATGAATTCAGCGTAAACAACGGCGTTGTTACGGTTTCCGATATTCCTCACGGTTCCCACGGTGTTGAGGCTGACCCCCTCGGCAATACCTCATATGATGAGCGTGACCGCTATTTCAACGGCTATGCAGCTGCGAAAAAAGACGGCCTTTGGGGTTATGTAAGCGAAGATAAAGATAAGAGAGTTATCAAGTATCAGTATGAAGCTGTAAATGACCTTGAAAGCTACGAGGCTTCATCCTGCGATTATTGCCGACCCGTATCGGATAACGGTCTTATTCCCGTTAAGAAAGACGGAATGATGGGCATAATCAATCTTGATAACGATATTATGGCTGAGTTTGAATACAGCAACATTCTTCCCGGCAAAAACGGCGTGTTCATTGCCTGCAAGGCAGGCATCTGGGGCGTTATTCTTACGGGTAATGCAATCAATTCTTTTGCAGGTGTTAATATAACCGTTCAGAATGCTCCTTCCGATGTTCCAAATGCAGATGAACCCGCAGAGGGCAGATTTGTTGTTATCAGCGAAGACGGTGCAAATGTAAGAAGCGATGCAGGCTCGGATTATGATCTTCTCGGCGAGCTTTCCGAGGGCGATATAGTTGAAGGCTATGCAATCAAATCGGCTGAAAACGGCAAAAAATGGCTTTGCATAAAATATAACGGCGAATACGGCTGGGTTTCAATGAATATGCTTGAGCCCGACGGTATTTAATCAAATAATTAATATATGAAGCGATGATGAGGAAGAATCTTCCGTATACCTTCAGAGAGATATTCTGTTTGCTGCGATGAATATCAGGTATCAAAGCGGAAGAAGGCCGCCTCTTAGCTCTGCCGTGATGAACGGCGGCGTTTCCCGCGTTAAAGGAATTGAGTGGTGCAGTTTTGCACAATTTGGGTGGTACCGCGGCATAAGTCGTCCCATTTAAATTGGCATACTGCACCTTTTTTAAGCTTAACAGATAAATTTTTAAGGATTTTTTATTCCGAAACAGGAGGATTTTAATTATGAAATGGATGGGACTTAATGAAATCCGAGAGAAATATCTCTCGTTTTTTGAGTCAAAAGATCACTTGAGAATGCCCAGTTTCTCTCTCGTACCCCAGGGTGATAAGAGCTTGCTTCTTATCAATGCAGGTATGGCTCCCCTAAAAAAGTATTTTACCGGTGAGCTCACTCCGCCCAGAAACAGAGTAACAACCTGCCAGAAGTGTATCCGCACACCCGATATTGAAAGCGTTGGTATCACAGCACGTCACGGCACATATTTTGAAATGCTCGGCAACTTCTCATTCGGTGATTATTTCAAGCACGATGCAACCCGCTGGGCTTGGGAATTCTGCACCAAGGTTATGGAAATGCCTGCTGACAGAATCTATATCAGCGTATATGAAGAAGACGATGAGGCTTTCGACATCTGGACAAAGGAAATCGGCATCCCCGAGGACCATATGGTTAGATTCGGCAAAGCCGATAATTTCTGGGAGCACGGTGCCGGTCCCTGCGGCCCCTGCTCGGAGCTTTATTTTGACAGAGGCGAAAAATACGGCTGCGGCTCACCCGACTGTAAGGTAGGCTGCGAATGCGACAGATATATTGAATTCTGGAACCTCGTTTTCACACAGTTTGAAAATGACGGTCAGGGCAACTACACCGAGCTTGTGCAGAAGAATATCGATACCGGTATGGGTCTTGAGCGTCTTGCCTGCATTATGCAGGATGTTGATAATATTTTTGAAGTTGATACCGTTCAGAATATTATGAAGCACGTTATGGAAATTTCAGGTATCAAGTATCACGAAAATGAAAAGAACGATATTTCCCTTCGTGTTATCACCGACCATATAAGAAGCACAACCTTTATGATCGGCGACGGAGTTATGCCTTCAAATGAGGGCAGAGGATATGTCCTTCGCCGACTTCTCAGAAGAGCTGCACGCCACGGCAGACTTCTCGGCATTCAGGGCACCTTCCTTTCTGATGTTTGCGAAACAGTAATCAAGGAAAATGCAAATGCATATCCCAACCTTGTTGAAAAGCATGACCTTATAGTTAAAGTTATCAAAGCCGAGGAAGAAAGCTTTAACAAAACTATTGATACGGGTCTTAATCTTCTTGAAAGCATTATTGCAAATAACGATTCCAAAATCCTCAGCGGTGCCGATGCGTTCAAGCTGCAGGATACTTTCGGTTTCCCCATAGACCTCACCAAGGAGCTCCTTGAAGAAAGAGGTATGAGCGTTGATATTGATGAATATAAACGCCTTTATGCCGAGAGCAGAGCTGCTGCAAGAGCCGCAAGAAAGGATGCGGGTGCAGAAGCCTGGAAGGGCGGACAGGCATCCCTCAAAGACATTGCTGCTACTGAATTCCTCGGCTATACCGATTATTCCTGCAATGCAACCGTAAAGGCTGTTATTGTTGACGGCGAAAGAGCTGATTTTGCACCTGCAGACAGCAAGGCTGCCGTTGTTCTTGACAGAACCGTTTTCTATGGCGAAAGCGGCGGTCAGGCAGGCGATTGCGGCTTTATCAAAGCAGACGGAGTAATCTTTGAAGTTGAAACAACAACCAAAACTGCCGACGGCAACTTCCTTCATATCGGCAAGATAATTGAGGGTGAGAGCATTTCCGTTGGTGATAACGTTACTGCGGAAATCTGTGTAAAAACAAGAGAAGCAACAATGAGAAACCATACTGCAGCTCATCTTCTTCAGGCTGCACTGCGTGAAACCCTCGGCTCTCACGTTGAGCAGGCGGGTCAGCTTGTTAATGCTGATGCAATGAGATTTGACTTTACACATTTCTCGGCTCTTACTGCCGAAGAAATTGCCGCAGTTGAAAAGAAGGTTAATGATATTATTCTTTCTGCTGTTTCGGTTTCAAGCACCGAAATGCCCATTGATGAAGCCAAAAAGCTTGGTGCAATGGCACTTTTCGGTGAAAAATACGGTGATATTGTTCGTGTTGTTAAGGCTGGCGAATTCTCAACAGAACTTTGCGGCGGTACGCATGCGGATAACACGGGCAAGCTCGGTCTTTTCAAAATAGTTTCCGAATCATCTGTAGCTGCCGGTGTTCGCAGAATCGAAGCTGTTACGGGATTGGGTGTGCTTGAATTTATCGCAAAGGATACTGCTCTTATCAGAAACACCGCTGCGGCAATGAAGCTTGCCAATGTTTCGGAACTTGATAAAAAAGCAAATTCACTTATGGCTGATATTAAGTCAAAAGAAAAAGAAATTGAGCAGCTCCGTGCAGAGCTTTCTCAGCTTAAGACGGGTGACCTTATGGGTAATGCAGTTGATGTGAACGGCATTAAGCTCGTTGTTACAACCGTTGAAGGCGTTAATCCCGGTGACCTTCGCTCAATGTGCGATAAGGTTAAAGAAAACTCGGATGCAGTTGCGGTTATCTGCGGCATAAAAGGTGCAAGTGCAAACTTTGCCTGTGCCTGCGGCTCAGATGCAGTTGCAAAGGGTGCACACGCAGGAAATATTGTTAAGGCTGTTTCAAAGCTTGCAAACGGTTCAGGCGGCGGCAGACCCGACAGTGCAATGGCAGGAACAAAGGATGTTTCAAATATCAAAGCAGCTATGGATGCGGTTGCCGATATTGTTAAAGAAATGATTAAGTAAGGAAGTGTAGCTATGGATTGCATTTTTTGTAAAATTGTAAACGGAGAAATTCCTTCAAACAAAGTGTATGAGGATGATAAGGTTCTTGCTTTTTATGATCTTGAGCCTCAGGCACCCGAGCATATTCTTATAGTTCCTAAGCAGCATATTGCAAGTGCTGCGGAGATTAACTCCGAAAACAGCAGCGTAATTGCACACATTTTTGAGGTTGCAGCAATTATTGCGAAAGAAAAGGGACTTGATAACGGCTTCAGAATAGTTAATAACTGCGGTGAAAGTGCGGGTCAGACCGTTAAGCATATTCATTTTCATCTTATGGGCGGCCGTGATTTCGGCTGGCCTGCAGGCTGATTGGGGGGGGATTGAAATGTCAGAATATTACAGAGTAGATATTGCGGGTCTTGAAAGGGATTTGCTCAGATGCCCCATCAGCGATAAGCTTGATATTGCAGCCTTTATTCTCTTCGGAGATGTTGAAGTAACCGTTCATTCCGCAACAAAGCTTCTTGAAAGGCTTCCAGAGTTTGACTATATAGTAACCCCCGAAGCAAAGAGCATTCCTCTTGCTTATGAAATGGCAAGGCAAAGCGGCAAAAAATACTTTGTTGCCCGCAAGAAAGCCAAACTTTATATGAAAGACCCCGTATCTGTCAGCGTTCGTTCAATTACAACAGATGCAGAGCAGACTCTTATTCTTGACGGTGTTGAGGGTGAACAAATAAGAAACAAAAAAGTTGTTATTCTTGATGACGTTATCAGCACGGGCGAATCACTTAAGGCTGTTGAAAAGCTTTGTGACTGCTTTGATGCAGATGTAGTTGCAAAAGCTGCTGTTCTTGCAGAGGGCGATGCCGCAGAAAGAAACGATATAGTTTTTCTCGGCGTTATTCCTCTTATTGAAAAATAATCATCTTTACGGAGTGTGAGTGTGGTGCCGCGTCCTTTTGCTGTAATCGGATTTACGGTTTTCTTTACACTTTCAATTCTGAATAAAGCGGATACCGGAGCGACTGTGGCGGCTCTTGCCGTGTTTTCAGCCGCTCTGGTTGTTACACTTTTGTTGAAGCGAATAAGAGAAGCAAAGGTTTTGCCCGTTGCGTGTGTATCAGGGGTTCTCGCCTGTGCTCTTCTTATTTGCTCCAATACTTTTGTTTATTATCCCGCAACCGGATATGCGGGTAAAACCTGTGATTTAACCGCAAGATTAACAAGCGATGTTCAGCTGAATTACGGCAATTATTATTATGAGGCAGAAGCGATTTCGGTTAACGGGCAAGAATCCGATTTGAAAATCCGTCTTACATTTTCTTCGGAACCCGAACTGCAGGCTTTTGATGTTATAAGAGGTAAATTTAATTTTTACTTGCCCGGAACAACAAATGATGATTTGCTCTCCGCCAACAAGGCAAAGGGGCTTTATCTTGCTGCGTATCCCGATAAAGACGGATTTGTTATTACCGAACATAACGCCTCGGGTGTTATTGAGAAAACAGTTTATAATATCAGAAACACAATCAAAGACTCGATTTATAAGCTTTTACCCAATGAATACGGCTCTCTTGCAGTTGCCTTAATTCTCGGCGATAAAAGCGGAATTTCCCGGGAAACTCTTTCTGATTTCAATGAAATCGGAATAACACATCTTATCTGTGTTTCTGGCTTGCATCTGTCTTTGTGGTCATTCTTCATATTTTCACTTTTCAAAAGAATAAGGCTGAACGAAAAGATTGCGGCAATTATTTCAGCATTGTTTGTTGTTTTGTTTATGCTTGTGGCAGGAATGACATATTCCGTGGTCCGTGCAGGCATAATGATGCTGATTTATCTGCTTTCGGTTGTGCTGACCCGTCAACGGGATTCCCTGAATTCTTTGGGCTTTGCCGTAACGGTTATTGCTTTGGAAAATCCGTTTTCAATCGGTGCGTTGGGTCTTCAGCTTTCAGTTTTGTCAACGGCAGGGCTGATTCTGTATTTTCAGCTTCTTCAGCCGATTTTGTTTGAAAAGCTTGACAGAATAAATATTGCTTTTGTAGTTAAATTTTTAAAAGCTTTTTTATCGTCAACGGCTGTTACCGCAGCCGCAGTCTGCTTCACTTTACCGATTACTTTAACTCTTTATAAAAGCTTTAATTTTGCGGTGTTTATTTCAAATTTTCTTACCGTTACACCGGCAGGAATAACTATGGTTCTCTGCGGTGTTGGTGCATTGATAAATGTTTTATTTGGCGGTATTTTTAATCTTCCCGCATTCCTGGGAGGATTGCTGTGCAAATATCTTATATGGATTTCGGGCATTATTGCCGAGGTTGATTTTCTGACCTTCAGAATCGAAAACGATAAAGCATATTTGCTTATTGTGGGAATATTTCTCGTTTCATCTCTTGCGGTTTTATTTGCCCGTTACGGAAAGCCAAAACCGTTGACTGCCTTGCTTTTGTGTTCAATGATGTTTTTTGGCGGCTTGTTTATCTTTTCGTTTTCGGAAAAAAGAGAAACAAGAATCAACGTTATCGATTGCGGAAATTCAACATCGGTTTTAGTAAATAACAGTGGTGAAACTTATCTTTTCGGATGCGGCGGAACGGTTTTCTCTGCTGAAAATAAAATCGTTGATGCGGCTGAATTTGCGGGCGGTGCAGATTATATTTTCACAACATATGAAAATGAGAAAAACTCTTCATTGATTGTTCCGTTCTTAAAGAACAATAAACCCGTTTCCGTTTACAGCGATGCACTTTCTGCGGAAACAAAGCTTCTTCTTAAAGGTGTTCCTCTTAATCCGATAAATGATGAGATTGTTTTAAATGATTTAACTGTAAATTATTATAATCTTGATAATTCAGAGGGATTTTCGGTTAAAACCGATGATATAAAAATTTTGATTTGCTTTGATTATATAAATGAAATCGGTAAGCTTTCGGATGAATTTCTTGATTTTGATGTTCTGATATGCAGAGGGGATTATCCCAAAGATATTTTTACTTTTAAACCCGAAGCTGTTTTTATAAATGCCGAAAACAGCAGGGGAGTTGCGGTTCAGAATGAGCTTATTTCCAATGGAATTAACGCTGCTGCAACTGCCGGCTGCGGAAACATTATAATCAGAGCCGATAACGGAAATATAAGCTACTACAGAGAATGAGGTGATTTAATGGCTGTTTTGAATGAAGCTTCGTTGAAAGAAAAGTTAAAGTCTGATCCGCTTGGAATTTATCTTTTCTACGGAGAAGAGAGTTACCTGAAAAAAACTTATATTGAAAAAATAACAAAAAAAATTGTTGATGAAGCTTTTGCTGATTTTAATTATCATATTTATGACGGCAAGGATTCGTCTTTTTCCGATATATACGACAGTACTCAGGCTGTGCCTATGATGGCGGAAAGCACCTGCGTTCACGTCAAAGATTTTCCGCTTGATACTCTTGACGAAGGCGGATTTGAACAGCTTGAAACCCTTCTTTCCGATAATCCTGAGGAATGTGTTCTCATATTCTCTTTTATCGGATATGAGCCAAAAGGTGCGAAATGGAACAAAGCTGTTAAGCTTTTTGATAAATACGGTTATGCCGTAAAGCTTGAAAAGAAAACTCTTAATGACCTTGTTAAAATGCTTGAAAGCGGTGCAAAAAAACGAGGAAAAGAATTCGGCAAGGGCGTTGCGTCTTATCTTGTTTCGTGCGTTGGAAGCGACCTTAACACTCTTCTTAACGAAACCGAAAAAGTGTGTGCCTATGCCGAGGGTGAGATTAAAAAAAGCGATGTTGATGCCGTGTGCATCAAAAGCCTTGATGCAAGGGTTTTTGATATGATTCGTGATTTAACCGCAGGAAGATTTGATTCGTCATTCAGAAAGCTCTCAAAGCTTTTTGAACAGCGTGAGGATGAATTCCAGATTTTAGGTGCGTTAATTGCATCTTATTCCGATATATTCAGAGCAAAGGCTGCCGTTAAATCTTCGGGAAGAGCTGAACTTATTGCCAAGTACTATAATTATGCAGGCAAGGAATTCAGGCTCACAAACGCAGCATCAACAAGTGCATCACTTTCTTTTGAGGCGATTGAGGAATGCCTTGAGATACTTGCCGAGGCTGATGAATTGCTCAAAAGCACGTCAACAGATAAAAAACTTATTCTTGAACAGGCTGTTGTTAAATTAGCAAGAGCTGCAAGGAGATAAAAATGATAAAAATCAGACAAGCCGTTATTGTTGAGGGAAAGTATGATAAAATCAAGCTTTCGGGAATAATCGATGCTCCGATTATTCAGACTGACGGTTTCGGAATATTTAAAGACAAAGAACTGCAGAAGCTTATAAAGATTCTTGCAGAAAAAAGAGGAATACTTGTGCTTACCGACAGCGACTCGGCAGGCTTTAAAATCCGTTCTTTTATCGGTTCAACCGTTAATCAGAAGGATATTTACCACGCATATATTCCCGATATTTTCGGCAAGGAAAGAAGAAAAACAGAGCCCTCAAAAGAGGGTAAAATCGGTGTTGAGGGTGTGTCTGAAGAGGTGATTATGCAGGCACTCGCCAACGCAGGCGTGCTTTATGAAAGCACAGCCGAGCCGGAGCATCCGATAACCAAAATTCATTTGTATGAACACGGATTTACCGGCGGGGCAGACAGTGCAAAAAAACGTGCCGCTTTGTTGAAATATTACCGACTTCCCGAGCGTCTTTCGGCAAATTCGCTGGTTAAGGTTTTAAACTGCATAACAACCTATGAACGGTTTCTTGAAGATATAGTTGAAATAGAAAAGGAGCTTTCCGTATGATAAGAATAGGTCACGGCTATGATGTGCACCGACTTTGCGAAAACAGAAAATTAATAATCGGCGGCGTTGAAATTCCGTATGAGAAGGGCCTTCTCGGGCATTCCGATGCCGATGTGCTGCTTCACGCAATAAGCGATGCTCTTCTCGGTGCGGCGGCACTCGGAGATATTGGCTGTATTTTCCCCGATAACGATGAAAAATATAAGGATGCCGACAGTCTTGTTCTTCTTTCTCAGGTTGTTGATTTGCTCAAAGAAAACGGTTTTTCGGTTAATAATATTGACTGCACGGTTATTGCCCAGAATCCCAAAATGAAGCCACATATTGATAAAATGAGAAGCAACATTTCGTCAGCCTGCAAAATTGATATGTCTTGTGTAAGCGTTAAAGCAACAACAGAAGAGGGGCTTGGCTTCAGCGGAAGCGGTGAGGGAATCGCTGCCCACGCCGTTTGCCTTATTGAAAATTAATTTTTTGTAAATTTAAGTAATATTGTTTGCAACATTTATTTTGTTGTGTTATGATGACTATATAGGAAAATGAAAGGTTGGTCAGTAACTATGGCCTTTTTTGAAAATATATTCAGCTTTTTTTCAAAGCTTCCGTCGCTGAATTTCGGCATAACGGATGCTCTGGATATTATTCTGGTTGCATTCATACTTTATAACGGAATTAAGCTTATCAGAGAAACAAGAGCGTTTCAGCTTGTTAAGGGATTGCTGTTTCTCGGCGTAATATATTTGCTTATTTCACAGCTTGAAATGCAGGCAAGCTCATATATTTTCAGGCTTATTTTCCAGAACATATTTATTATTCTTATCATTCTCTTTCAGCAGGAAATCAGGCAGGTTATTGAACGCCTCGGTAAAAGCAAATTTACCTCAATCAGCAATCTTTTCAGAGTGAATTCCGTTGCGAGCAACGAAATTGTAAGCGAAGCTGTTATTGAAACCGCAAAAGCTGTTCAGAGAATGAGTGAAAGCAAAACGGGTTCACTGATTGTTTTTGAAAAAGAAATGCTTCTCGGTGATGTTATAAAAACCGGCACACCCGTTGATGCAAAAATATCACATGAGCTTATCGGTAACGTATTTTTCCCGAAATCTCCGCTTCACGACGGTGCAGCTATCGTCCGTGACGGCAGATTGCTTTGTGCGGGCTGTGTTCTTCCTTTAACAAAAAATGAAGAGATTTCAAGCGACCTCGGAACAAGGCACAGAGCAGCACTCGGTATGAGTGAGCAAAGCGATGCTTTTGTTGTTGTTACCTCTGAAGAAACCGGAATTATTTCGGTTGCTTTAAAAGGTGAGCTTAAGCGTCATCTGACCGAGGCAGAGCTTCGTGAAATGCTTTTGAATTATTTGCTTGAATCATCATCGGGTTCCGAAGATAACGGAACGATCAGAAAAATTTTCAAGGGTTGGAAAAAATGAAGATAAAGAAACAAAGAATAAGTGCATTATTTTATAACAATCGGTTTTTGCTCGTTTTTTCGGTAATTACCGCTGTTATTATATGGCTTGTTGTAGCGGTTGAATTCAGCGAAACAACAAATGTAGTGAGAAATGTTCCGGTAAAAATCGATTATTCAAGAATTCAGGATAATCTCGGGCTTGAGCCTTTCGGAGAAAATAATTTTACCGTTGATGTTACCGTCAGCGGCAAAAGACATATTGTTGAATCTGATGATATTATTGACGATCTTGTTGTAACTGCAAATACAGGCTATGTTAATTCGGTTGGTCTTTCAAATCTTAATATTGAGGTTTCTTCGTCAAGCATAAGACCCGAATACACCATTGATGCGGTTTCGGTTGAATCCGTTGATATTTATTTTGATTATTTCAAAGAAGCTGAATTTGTTATTGAGGCGGAAATCGACCATAAAGGCAGCCTTGTTCCGGAGGGCTATTATGTTGACGAATTGATTTTTCCCAATAATAACACGGTAAAAATATCGGGACCCGAATCAGAGGTTAATAAAATCAACCGTGTTGTTGCAAGAGCAAGTGTTGAAGAGCCTTTGCGTCAAAGCACAACGCTCGAAGCTGTTCTTTCCGCTTTAACAAAAGACGGAAGCACGCCGAAATATATTTCGTTCAACCGACAAAGGGATATTGTTAATCTCACAATACCCGTTTATAAAAAAATGACTCTTTCCGCTTCCTGTGCCTTTACAAACAAACCTTCTGATTATATTGAAAAGGTTCCGTTCACCGTAACCGTAAGCCCTGCTTCAGCAGAGTTTGCCGTTGCAGAAAGCAAGGCGGAGGATTTATCGTCGTTTGAAATTGCAAGCATTGATTTTTCCGATTTGCATTCGGGAGAAAATGTTTTCACTTTTGCTGCCGAGAATGTAACCGGCGGTATAGTTATCGATTCAACCGAATATTTTACCGTAACGGTTAATGTTGGCGGAATGAGCACTCAAAGCTTTGCTGCACCCTCAGAGGTCAACTTTATCAACAGCCCCGACGGAGTAAAGGTTGAATTTATTGAATTCGGCTTCAATCAGCTGACAGTTATAGGACCCGCTGCGGCGTTAAGTGAGCTTTCATCCGAAAGTATTGTTTTGAACGCTGATTTGAGCACGGTTCCTCCCGAAACAAAGGGTATGGTTGTTGTGCCTGTTACTATGTCAGACAATGATTGCTGGACCTACGGAGAATATACTGCGTCAGTAATGATAAATTAATCTTAAAACCATCTCGAAAGAGGTGGTTTTTTAAATATTTTATTAATTTTATTTAAATTATAAATATAATATATTGATTTATATTTATATGTTATGATATAATAAAATGAAATTTTATGTAAAGGAGATGCGGAAATGAAAAAAGCATTTTTTTCTCTTGTCTTTTTCAGCGTTTTATCGTGCATTTTTTTATCTTCCTGCAGTTCCTTTTCGTTCATTCAACCCGTAAGCTCTCTTCTTAATCCGCCACTTTATTATCCTGAATACGAAGAACTTGTTGAAGCCTTCGGCAGGGATGTTAAAACAGATAATCAGTTCTGCATTCCGTATGACGGTGACTACAGCTCAGCAATCGTTGTTGATAACATTGATTCCGATTCTGAAGAAGAGGCACTGATTTTCTATAAAAACAAAAATGAGAATTTTGCAAAAATGCATCATTTTGATTATATCAACGGCGAATGGGTAACCTCAGGCGATTTCAACGGATACGGAAATAATATCAAGAGCCTGTCTGTTAACGATCTCGATAATGACGGCATAGGTGAGCTGATTGTTATCTGGGAAACCTCCGGTGTTCAGACGGGCGATATAATGTCGGTTTACAGAAAGAATGCCGACGAAAACTCATACCGTGAAATTGCAAATGAGCCTTGCCTTATTTCAAGTGTGGCTGATATTGATTCCGACGGCTTCGACGACATCTTTTATATATGCCAGATTTCATCCGGAAATGTTTCGCAAAAGCTTGCAAAGGTTCTCAAGCTTTCCGGTGACACGGTTGTTATTTTAGGTGAAACAAAGCTTGATTCAAACATAAGCGGATATGTTTCCGTTAAAACCGAAAAAGAATCCGAAAGCAGTCCTCTGAAGGTTTATGTTGATGCTTTGAAGGGCGAAAAACAGATGATAACAGAGCTTGTTTTCTGGGATTCCGAAAAATCGCAGCTTATTGCTCCTTGGCTTGATAAAGAAACTCTTACAAACAGCATCACATTCAGATATGAACCGGTTGAATGTATGGATATTAATAATGACGGCAAAATAGATATTCCCGTTCAGGTACTCTTCGGAAACGAGGATGAACTCAAAGAAACTCTTGAGTCTGAAAGACTTTATCTGACTGCGTGGATGAACTTTGATTCGGGAAACGCTCAGGTTGTTTCCAAAACCCTCATTAATCTGAATGACGGATATTATATAAAGCTGACCGAAGAAGAAATCAATTCAATCGGTGTCAGAGCTTATAAGCATATGAATTGCTGGGTTGTTTATTTGAAGAATGAATATAAAAACACGGAGGAAGCAATTTTTTCGGTTATAAAAACCGATAAGAAAAAATGGGAAAGCGAAAACTTTGACGATTATATCCCGATTTCCGAAAACAACGAAAGCGTTGTGTGTGTTTATATAACCGAAACGGGCAAGGGGCTCGGAATAAGCGAGAAAACAATCAAGAATAAAATCTTTAATTTATCCTGAAAAAAGGCGGTATAAAGATGAAAAAAGTTCTTATAGCTGAAGACGAAGCAACAATAAGAGAATTTGTTGTTATCAACCTCAGAAGAGGCGGATATGAAGTTGTTGAAGCACAGGATGGTGCTCAGGCTCTTGAATTGTATGAAGCCAATGAGGGCGAAATTGATGTTGCCGTTCTTGATGTTATGATGCCTTATGTTGACGGGCTTGAAGTCTGTAAAAGAATCCGTGCCAAAAATGCAAATATCGGCATTATAATGCTCACTGCCAAAACTCAGGAAATGGATAAAATAACGGGGCTTATGATGGGTGCAGACGATTATGTTACCAAGCCGTTTTCACCAACCGAGCTTGTTGCAAGAATTGATGCGGTTTACAGAAGAGTTGCAATGAACTCAAAAAAGAAGGGCAGTGCAGCCGATATTATAGAGCTTGGCGATTTTAAGCTTAACACAAGAAACAGAACTTTAACAAAAAAAGGAAAACCGGTTGAGCTTACTCAGGTTGAGTTTCAGATGATGGAATATTTCTTCACAAATCCCGGAGCCGCATTGAGCAGAACGGATATTCTCAACAAGGTTTGGGGTTATGATTGCTTCGGTGAAGAAAAAATTGTTGATGTTAATATAAGAAGACTCAGAATGAAGGTTGAGGATGAACCCTCCGAGCCCAGGCATTTAACAACAATCTGGGGCGTCGGATATAAATGGGTGATTTAATTCTGTAAAGGAGAGCAGGAAGTGAAATTTGTAGGTATAACAAAAAGATGGTTTCTTAATGTTGCACTTATTGTTATTGCTATAGTTATTTCTGTTTCACTTGTTCTTGCTTTTTCGTTAAAGAATTATTACTACGGTGTAGCCGAAATTGCTCTTGACAATTATTCAGCCGACGAGATTTCATCATCATTCACCTTGTACGGTGTTGAAGATTCAGAAAGCTTTGAGGCAGCAGGCAGAAGCTTTATTGCAAACTTTCAGGATATTGATTCTATTGCCGTCTGGATTATTGACGGCTACGGAAACATAATTCTCACATCAAGCGGATTTGAAATTAAAGGCGAAGTTGAAATGCCCGATTATAATACCGCAATCGATGAAGGCAGTGCTAAATGGATTGGCAGGCTTCCCTCGGGCGAAAAGATTATGGCTTCAAGCTGTGCGTATTATTATCCCGGCGGTACGGCGGCAGGTGCGGTCAGACTGATGGTTTCGCTTGAAGCACTTGATGCCCAGCTTTTCAGAATAAATATATTGATTGCGGTTGTAGTGCTCTTTATGCTTGGCTTGCTCTTTATTTCAAGTATTCTTTTTATCCGTTCGATTGTTACTCCCGTTAAAAACATCGGAGAAATTGCAAAAAAAATAGCGGGCGGCGACCTCGATGCAAGAATTGAAGAATATCCCTATAACGATGAAATCGGCGAGCTTTGCACAACGATTAATGATATGGCAAATACTCTTGAGGTTTCAGATAAATTGAAAAATGATTTTATTTCAACCGTTTCCCACGAGCTCAGAACACCGCTTACTGCTATAAAGGGCTGGGGTGAAACACTTCTTCAGGTTGGCTCAACAGACCCTGCAATGGCTGAAAGGGGAATGGCGGTTATTATCAGCGAGGCTTCAAGACTTAATGAAATGGTTGAAGAGCTTCTTGATTTTTCACGAATGAGCAGCGGAAGAATGAATATGCAGAATGTCAGAATTGATTTTCTGGCAGAGCTTGATGAGGTTGTTTTTGCATTTAAAGAGAGAGCAATTAAAGACGGAATAGAAATCGTTTATAATGTTCCGCATTCACCTGCTCCCGCATACGGCGATGCCTCAAGAATAAAGCAGGTGTTTATCAATATACTTGACAATGCGATTAAATACAGCAATCAGGGCGATAAAATTATTGTTTATGCACAGTTTCCGAATCCTGCGGTTCTTGTTATAACAATCAGCGATACCGGAGCAGGCATTCCGCCCGAGGCGTTACCGCATATCAAAGAAAAGTTTTATAAAGCAAATTCAACTGTCAGAGGCTCCGGAATCGGACTTGCTGTTGCCGATGAAATTGTGAAGCTTCATAACGGCGAGCTCAGTATTGACAGCATTCTCGGCGAAGGCACAACAGTTACTATAACATTACCGGTTAAATCTGCAGATAAATCAGATTCGGAGTCGGAAGGAGAGATTGATGATGAGCAAACAGAATAATAAATATGTTGCCGTTGGCGGTCAGGCACTTATGGAGGGCATTATGATGAAGGGCCCCAAAGGAACCGCAGTTTCACTCCGTCTGCCCGACGGAAGCATCGAAACGGAAATGAAAGATATTGTTTCGGTCAGAAAAAAATATAAATTTTTGAACATTCCCATTCTCAGAGGCGTTGTAAGCTTTATTGAATCAATGATAACCGGCTACAAGCTTTTAATGGAATCGGCAGAAAAGACCTCACTTGATTTTGAAGAAGAAAGCGAATCGAAGCTGGATAAATGGATTTCAGACCATTTCGGACCAAAGATGATGGCTGTTGTTGGTTTTATCTCCGCTGTTCTCGGAATCGGAATTGCATTTCTTCTTTTTATGTGGCTTCCCAGTTTTTTATTTGATTTATTCAACGATAAACTGCTCGGCGGAGAGATTTCAGCGTTAAGAACAATTTTTGAAGGAATTATAAGAGTTGTTATTTTTGTAATTTATATGGCTCTTGCCGCAAGAATGAAAGAGATAAAACGTGTTTATATGTATCACGGTGCAGAGCATAAAACTATTTTCTGCTTTGAACACGGAAAGGAGCTCACGGTTGAAAATATCCGCCCCGAGCTTCGCTATCACCCCAGATGCGGAACAAGCTTTATTTTTGTAACAATCATTCTCAGCATTCTCATTTCTTCGATAGTTGCCGTTCTTTTCCCTGCCTTAACTGAAACAAGAATGATTTGGTTAGCTGTGAAAATTCTTATGCTTCCCGCAATTATGGGCATAGGCTTTGAATTCATTCAGCTTGCGGGTAAATATCCCAATAAGTTTACAAGATTTCTTTCAGCACCCGGATTGCTTATGCAAAGGATAACAACGGTTGAACCCACCGATGACATTATCGAGGTTGCCATTGAAGCAATGAAAGCCTGCCTTACGGGGGAAGTTCCCGAAAAGCAAGAGTCAGAAGAAAGCGGCGAGGAAAATTCCTGATGACTGTTGCGGAGCTTTTTGAAAAAGGCAAAAAGATTTTATCTGATAACGGAACGGATAATTACGCAAACGAAGCAAGATGGATTTTTGAGGCTGTGTTCGGAGTAAACAGCCAATATTTGTTCTTTAACGCAAACGATGAGGCAGATGCAGAGAAGAGCAAAGAGTTCACCGAAAAGATTATCCGCCGTGCAAACGGAGAGCCTGTTCAGTATATAATCGGCTCGTGGGATTTTTACGGCGAAACCTTTAAGGTCGGCGAAGGTGTTCTTATTCCTCGACCCGAAACGGAATTACTTATTGATTTTGCACTGGAGCATCTTAAAAAAATAAAAAATCCCATTGTTTTTGATTTGTGCTCGGGAAGCGGCTGTATCGGTCTGACCGTTGCAAAGCTTATTCCCGAATCAAAGGTTTATCTGCTTGAAAAATCCGAGAAAGCTTTTGATTATCTTTCTGTTAATAAGAACAATCTCGGCTGTCATAATGCGGTTTTGATTAAGGGTGATATATTTGAAGGCTTTGATGCTTTCGGATTGCCTGAACCCGATTTGATTTTATCCAATCCGCCGTATATAGAAAGTGAAGAAATCGGTCAGCTTCAGTCAGAGGTTTTGAGAGAGCCGGTTATGGCTCTTGACGGCGGGGCAGACGGGCTTGATTTTTACAGATGCATTGCCGATAAATGGCTGCCTCATTGTAAATATGCTGCTGCGGTTGAATGCGGAGAGAATCAGCATAAGGAAATAGCAATTCTGTTTTCGGCATTAAATGTCGGATTCAAAAAAGATTTCAATGAAATATACAGAGTTGTTTGCGGCACAGTAAAATAAAAGGGGAGTTAATAATGCTTTTTGATATATTTACGGAAGGTTTCGGACTTAACACAATAATGAACCTTATGGCAAGAGTTTTTGTTGTGTTCTGCACCTTGCCCGTTCACGAATATGCCCATGCATATGTTGCAACAAGATTCGGTGATGACACACCCCGCCTTAAAGGAAGATTAACTCTTAATCCGCTTGCACATCTTGATATAATGGGTGCGGTTATGATTTTTCTTGTTGGCTTCGGCTATGCAAAGCCCGTGCCCGTTAATCCCAGGCGTTTTAAAAATATGAGAATCGGTTTGGCTTTGACTGCGTTTGCAGGACCGCTTTCAAATATTATTATGGCAATTATTTTTATGCTTCTTGCCAACGTGTTCAATGTTGCAATGATTTACACAAACGGAATGATTGTTACTCAGGTTGCAATGCTTTTCTTTACTTTTGCAGCACAGATTAATGTGAGCCTTGCAATATTCAATCTGCTTCCCATTCCGCCTCTTGACGGTTCAAAAATTATCAGTCTGTTTATTCCTGCAAAGTATTATTACAGAATTCTGCAGTATGAAAGATATATTATTATTGCTGTTTTTGCTCTTATTGTTTTCGGTGTGCTTGATGCACCTCTGAGCTTTCTTACAAGTTATGCAATGCAGGGTATTTCCTGGCTTACGAGCCTTCCGTTCAGAATGATTTTAGGTTAAGGTGAATTGTTGATGGAAAAAATCCAATATAAGCTTGAAGTTTTTGAAGGCCCTATGGATTTGCTGCTTCAGCTTATCAGTAAAAAGAAATTGAGTATAAACGATGTGCCGATAATGGAAATAATCGAGCAATATCTTGATTATGTCCGTCAGATGCAGGAGGATAACCTTGATGTTTCAAGTGAATTTCTTGAAATGGCGGCACGTCTGCTCTATATAAAAACAATATCGCTTCTGCCAGTTCACGAGGAAGCGGAAAAGCTTGTTGAAGAGCTTCGCGGCGAGCTTACCGAATATCAGGATTGCAAGCTCGTTGCAGGTAAGCTTCAGAATCAGGCAAAGGGCTTTGAGTTTTATCAGCGTGCACCCGAAGAATTTGCGGTTGATATGACTTATACAAGAATCCACGAGCCTTCTGAAATTTATAAGGCATATATTGCTGCGGTAGGCAAAGGAAAAAGAAAGCTGCCGCCGCCCGTTGAAGCTTTCAGAGGAATAATTGCTCATAAAATAGTTTCCGTTGCATCAAGAATCAGCGTTATTATAAACAGATTTAAAAGCAACAGAAAGCAAAAATTCATTTCATTTTTTGAAAATTCCGAATCACGCTCGGAAATGGTTGCAACTTTTCTTGCTCTGCTTGCAATGGCAAAATCAAAAAAAGTTGTTTTTGACGGTCAGGGCGAAAATATTGATGTAACTTTAATCCGTGATGACGGGGAGGGTATTGAAATTGACGAATGAACAGATTCGTGCGGCTTGCGAAGCAATATTGTTTTCTTCGGGAGAGCCGCTTGAAGCATCAAGAATTGCCCATGCACTTGAACTTGATATAGAAACAGTTACCGCTGCATTATGGGAGCTCTCAAATTTACTTGATGAAAGAGGAAGCGGGATTTGTCTTCTTCGCCTCGGCAGCAAATATCAGCTTTGTTCAAGAGTTGAATATGCACAGCAAATCAGAAGCGTTCTTGATATAAAAAAGAATACTCCGCTTTCACCCGCAGCGTTTGAGGTGCTTGCGGTTGTTGCTTATAATCAGCCGGTAACAAAAGCTTATGTTGAGCAGATAAGAGGCGTTGACTGCTCAGGCGTTATCTCTACTCTTTGTCAGAGAGGCTTGCTTGAAGAAAAGGGCAGGCTTGATTTACCCGGCAGACCTCTTTTATATGGAACAACTCCCGATTTTCTTCGTTGCTTCTGCCTGAGCTCTCTTGCAGATTTACCTGAGTTACCTGAAAGGAATGAAAATCCCGAAGAGATTAACGATGATGAAATCAACAATGAGCAGGGCGAACAGATAAGAACATTTTTCCCCGTCAGCGAAGAGTAATCATTTTCAATTAATTAAAAGGAGGTGTTGCTGTGACAGCGTTATATGTCATTCTCGGTATAATTGCATTTTTTATTATTTTGTTATCAATAAGGCTTTGCGTTACGGTGCACTATGAGGATGATGTTGAGCTTTCGGTTAAATGGCTTTTTCTTAACATAAAGATTCTTCCTAAAAAGGAGAAGAAAGAAAAAAAGAAAAAAGATGCAAAACCAAAAAAAGAAAAGAAGCCTCAGCAAGAAAGCGAAATTATCAAGGAACCCAAAAAGAAAAAGCAGGATAATATGTTTGTCCGCTTCTATAAAAACCGCGGTGTATCGGGTGTGGTTCAGCTTTTAAAAGACACCGCAAAAGCCGTTGGAGGAATGTTCAAAAGAATCGGCAGAGCATTTGTTTTTGATGAATTGTTTATTTCCTTAACAGTCGGTGCGGGAGATTCGGCAGAAACTGCAATCAAATACGGCAAAACCTGCTCAGCGGCATTCCCCGCAATGGGTCTGATTGTCAGCTCAATGAGAGTAAAGAAATACAGCATTGAAATCAACCCCGATTTTATCAACGGTTCAAACAGTGCAAAATTGCACACAAAGATTTCGGTAAGACCGATAAAGCTTATCAATGCGGTTATTATTGTTGCATTAGAGCTTTTATTTAAAGTAGTGGTTAAGCTGCTTAAGCACAGCAAGGCTCCGAAGCCGGATGTGGAAAAGCAGAATAACAGATAAATTTTAAAACATTGAAAGGTGGAAAACAAAATGAAAGAACAGTCAGCATCAGGAATTCTCGGCACATCAATCGAAAAAATAAAGGATCTTGTTGATGTCAGCACAATTATCGGCGAACCCATCAAAATAAGCGAAACACTTCAGATTATCCCCGTATCAAAAGTAACCTACGGCTTTGCTTCGGGCGGCACAGATTTTCCCTCAAAATCCAACGCTGAGCTCTTTGGCGGCGGCGGCGGAGCAGGTATCACAATTTCTCCCGTTGCTTTCCTTGTTGTAAATAACGGCTCCGTAAGCGTTAAATATATCAATGCTGCAGAAGGCTCTGTTGAAAGAGTAATCGGTATGGTGCCCGATATTGTTGATAAGGCAACCGAGGTTATCGGTGCTTTCAAGAATAAAAACAACGGCGTTGATGAAGCTATTGCCGAATATATGGATCCCAACGCTCCGGTTGTATAATTAAAATGTGTTACCTTGCATATATTTTTATATAAAATTCAAGCGAGGTAACGATAGTGAAAAAGAAAACTGCTTCATTAATTACGGCTTTAATCCTTTTATTAACCTTTAATTTGCCTGTTTATGCTCAGATTGACACATCAGCAAAAAGTGCTGTTCTGATGTGCCTTGAAAACGGAGAAGTTATTTATTCAAAGAATCCCGATAAAAAGATGCCTATGGCAAGCACAACAAAGATTATGACTTCGCTCATAGCACTTGAGCAGGGCATTCCGAATAAAGAATTTACGGTTACAAAAGAAATGGTTTCCGTTGAAGGAACATCAATGGGGCTTCTTGCAGGTGACAGCGTTTCGTTCAAAGAGTTGATTTACGGGATGCTTCTTCAATCGGGAAATGACGCTGCTCATTCTGTTGCCTGCATTGTTTCGGGCAACGAAAATGAGTTTTCAAAGCTTATGAATAACCGTGCGGCAAAAATCGGAATGAATAACACGAGCTTTGCAACCGCATCGGGACTTGACAGCGAATATCATTATTCAACCGCATATGATATGGCTTTGCTTGCGTGTGAATGCTTGAAAAATCCTGAATTCGTTTCAATTTGTTCAAGAAAAACCGCTAAACTGACATACGGAAACCCGCCTTATCCGAGAACGCTCACAAATCATAATAAGCTTCTGTGGAGCTATGACGGGTGCATCGGAATTAAAACGGGCTTTACAAAGAAAAGCGGCAGATGCCTTGTGAGTGCTGCAAGACGAAACGGAATAACGCTTGTTGCCGTAACGCTTAATGCACCGGATGATTGGAATGACCATATTTCTATGTTTGATTACGGATTTTCTCAAATGAAATCCTTTGAATTAAACACAGATTTATCGGATATTACGCTGAAGGTTTGCGGCGGAAAGCAAAACTGCGTTTCTGTTTGTCAGGCATATTCTGTGAGTTATCCTGCGGATGGCAAGGGCTACTCTTGTAAAATATTAATGAGAAAATTTGAGTACGCTCCGATAATCAAGGGCGAAACCGTAGGCAGAATAAGTTATTATTCAAACGGAAAAGAGATTGCGTCCGTTCCGCTACTGGCGAAAGATTCAGTTGATTATAAAGAAGCGGTTGAAGCTCCTGAAAAGAAAAATGAGGGAGTTTTATCTGAAATTGCAAAATTGTTTAACATTCAGAGGTGGATTATAAATTGACCGAAAATAAAATCAGGCTTCAGAAGTTTCTTTCCGAAGCAGGCGTTGCTTCAAGGCGTAAAGCAGAAGAGATGATAAGAAGCGGCAAGGTAAAGGTTAACGGCAGCATTGCACAAATCGGTGACAGCGTAGACCCCAAAAAGGATTCGGTTACCGTAAGCGGCAAAAGAGTGAGAAAAGAAACAAACCTCAGATATATTCTTCTCAATAAACCCAGAGGATACGTAACAACAACCGATGACGATTTGGGCAGAAAATGTGTTCTTGAGCTTGTCAGAGATGTTAGAGAAAGAATTTATCCCGTCGGCAGACTTGACCGAGTTTCCGAAGGAGCACTTATTCTTACCAATGACGGTGAGTTTGCCAATGCAATGATGCATCCTTCAAAACACGTTGCCAAAACATACCGTGTTACTGTAAGACCGGAAATTACTGCTGAAAAAGTTGACATTCTTTCAACGGGAATTATGCTTGATGGCAGAATGACCGCACCGTGTGAAGTATCTGTTTTACAGAAAGAAGAGGGCAGAGCAGTTCTTGAAATTGTTCTTCACGAGGGCAGAAACCGCCAGATTCGCCGTATGTGCGAAGCGGTTGACCTTGAAGTTGCAAGACTCCGCAGAGTTTCTGTGGGACCCATTAAGCTCGGTATGCTTCAGACGGGTGAATGGCGTGACCTTACTCCGCAAGAGGTTGATTCTCTGTTTTCAGCAGCCGGAATCAAAAGAAACGGAGGAGCAAAATGATAAGATTTATTCCTTTTGAAACCGATACAATGAAGGCTTTTGAAGCGGATAAAGAAATCGGAACAGCTACATTTGCTTTAAGTGGATTCCAAATGACAATAAAAACCCTGAATGCATCGGATGATATTATTGCAGAAGGTCTGATTCGCTCTGTGCTTAATTTCGGGGCAAACCGAGGAGCATATATAGCTGAGGTTAATAAGGGCATTTATGAAAACGTTTTCAGAAAGCTCGGATTTAAAGGCGGAGAAATCTTGTCTGCTGAAATTCCCGAAGCTTTAACGGGTAGCTGCTGCTCGTGCGGCAATTAAATTAACAAATAACGGAGATGTTTAAATAATGATTAAAAGTATGACCGGCTACGGCAGAGCCATTCAGCTTGTAGACGGTATGAATATAACTGTTGAAATAAAAAGCGTTAACCACAGATATTTTGAGTTTTCTTCAAAGCTTCCGAGAAGCTACGGATTTCTTGATGAAAAGCTGAAAAGCTTTTTTATGGGAAAGCTCACAAGAGGAAAGATGGAATGCTATGTTTCCATTGAAACTGTTGAAGAGCCCGACACAATAATCAGTGTTAATCATCCTCTTGTCAAAGGTTATCTTGATGCTTATAAAGAATTATCTGAAACCTACGGGCTTGAAAATAATATCAAAGTTTCTGATATTGCAAGAGTATCCGATGTTTTCAGCATAAGAAAGCAAGCTGCCGATGAAGATAAAATCTGGGCTGCGGTAAGCGTTGTTGCAAAGGAAGCTCTTGACGGCTTTATTTCAATGAGAGAGCGTGAAGGCGAAAGACTTAAAGCTGATGTTCTTTCAAGGCTTGCAACAATTATTGAATGCGTTGAATTTGTTGAAGAGCGTTCTCCCGAAACCGTTAAAGAATATAACGAAAAGCTTCTTGCAAGGCTTCGTGAATTGCTTGAAGATACACATATTGATGAACAGAGAATACTGACCGAAGCGGCAATATTTGCCGATAAGGTTGCTGTTGCGGAAGAAACAGTCAGACTTCGCAGCCATATCTCTCAGCTTACTTCCTTCCTTGATTCAAGCGAAGCGGTAGGAAAGAAAATGGATTTCCTTGTTCAGGAGCTTAACCGTGAAGCAAACACTATCGGTTCAAAAGCTCAGGATGTTGAAATTGCACGCAAGGTAGTTTCAATCAAAGCAGAAATCGAAAAAATCCGTGAACAGATTCAGAATATTGAATAACGGAGGACTGAAAAATGAAATTAATAAATATCGGCTTCGGTAATATGGTTAATGCAAGCCGTCTTGTTGCCATTGTGAGCCCCGAATCAGCACCCATTAAAAGAATAATTCAGGAATGCAAGGAAAAGGGCACGCTTATTGATGCAACCCACGGCAGACGCACCAGAGCTGTTATTATTACCGACAGCGACCACGTTATTTTAACATATCTTCAGAGCGAAACCGTTGCAAACAGACTTAACGATATTATGGACGAGCTTGATGAAGAGGAGGATGAAGAATGAACGATAAAGGCGTTTTGATTATTCTTTCAGGTCCTTCGGGTTCGGGTAAGGATACCGTTCTTAATGAGCTTGTGAAGGTTATGGATGATGTTAAAATATCAATTTCGATGACCACAAGAGAAAAAAGAGCAGGCGAAATTGACGGATTCCATTATTATTTTGTGAGCAGAGAATATTTTGAAAAGAAAATTTCAGAAAATAAAATGCTCGAATACGCTGAATATGCAAATAATTTTTACGGCACTCCGAAGGATCCCGTTGATGAAATGCTTTCCTCGGGCAGATCCGTAATTCTTAAAATTGAGGTTCAGGGTGCGGAAAAAATCAGAAAGCTTTATCCCGATGTTATCAGTATTTTCCTTATGCCCCCCTCAATGAAGGCTCTTGAAGAAAGACTCAGAGGCAGAAACAGTGAAGATGAAGAGGTTATTCAGCACAGACTTGTTATTGCCCGTGAAGAAATTAAGAGAGCATCAGAATATGATTATATTGTTATCAATGATACCGTTGAAAATGCTGTTGACGGCATCAGAACAATTATAAATGCAGAAAAAAGCAAAACAATAAGAAATAAAAATATTATAAGTGAGGTAATCAACTATGTTTAATCCCGATTTAAGAAACATTCTCAAAAACCATCTCAGCCGCTATTCTCTTGTTACAGCAACTGCAAAAAGAGCAAGAGAGATTGCTGAGGACGCAGAAGCCAATAAAATCGCTATGACCGAAAAGCCCGTAAGCGTTGCTCTCGAAGAGCTTCTTAACGGTGATTATGTTATAGTTGAGCCCGAAGAAATCAGAAACATCTGATTTAAAATTTATATTATCGCAGGGGAGTGAGGTCAAATGAAAATTGCAAAGGTTGCCGTTGAAGCGGCTGTTTATACTTTTGATAAAGAATTTGATTATCTTATCCCCGAATCTCTTGAAAAGGAAGCAAAAATCGGTTGCCGCGTAACCGTGCCTTTCGGAAACGGAAACAAAAAATGCATCGGTTTTATTTTTGCAACAGCCGAAAAAAGTGAGAATAAAAGACTGAAAAAAATAACCGAAGTTATTGATGAGGAGCCGTTGCTGAGCGACGAAATGATAAGACTTGCCGGATGGATTAAAGACAGAACCTTCTGCACGCTCTATGAAGCTGCAAAAGCTATGCTTCCAACAGGTATGAATCATCGGATGATTGCTTCCTATGCGGCAAACCGTGAGCTCGATTCTTCAATTATCAGCAGATTTAACGAGGAAGAAAAAGAGATTTACGATTATCTTTACCAGCGTGGAATCTTTGTTAAAGCAGATAATATTTTCAGGGCTCTCGGAAGAAAAACAAACACAAATTTACTTGAAAAGCTTGCAAAAAAAGATGCTTTGATTGCAAATGTTGATGCAGTCAGAAATGTTGGTGACCCCACCGTCAGAATGGTTCGACTTTTGCCCGATTATAACGGAGTTAAGTTTACAAAAAAACAAAAAGAAGTTATTGATGTTCTTTGCGATGTCGGTGAAGCAAGTGTTAAAGAAATCTGTTATTTCACCGGTCTTACCCCCGCTGTGATTAATACTCTTGCCAAAAACGGTGCCGTTGAATTTTATGATCAGCAGGTCATTTCTTTACCTGATATGCAAGATATTGTTGCTGAAAAAGAAGAGATTAAACTTACTCAGGAGCAGCAAAAAGCGTTTTTGGGATTAAAAGAGCTTGCCGGCAGCGGAGAACCTTCGGTTTCTCTTTTATACGGTGTGACCGGAAGCGGAAAAACATCGGTTTATATGAGTGTAATCGACTCGGTGATTGATTCGGGTAAAGACGTTATCGTTATGGTGCCCGAAATCGGGTTAACTCCGCAAACTCTTTCTCTCTTTTGCAAAAGATACGGTTCTCTTGTTGCGGTTTTTCACAGTGCACTTTCTGTTCGTGAACGGCTGAATGAATGGAAAAAGGTCAAAAGCGGACAGGCTAAAATCGTTATCGGAACCCGAAGTGCGGTTTTTGCACCTTTCAGCAATCTTGGTCTTATTATTATTGATGAGGAGCAGGAGCACACTTATAAATCCGAGCAGACCCCGAGATACAATGCGATAGATGTTGCAAAATTCAGGGCTGTTCAGAATAACTGCTCGCTTTTGCTTGCATCCGCAACTCCTTCGGTTGAAAGTTATGCATCTGCACTTAACGGTAAATATCATCTTTTCACTCTCAGCAAAAGGTTCGGTAAAGCCGAACTGCCTGAGGTTATAACTGTTGATATGCGAACGGAAGAAAAGGCACCCGGCAGCAAATCAATAAGCAAAACCTTATTTGATTATCTTTCAGATAATTTATCAAAAAACAAGCAATCTATTTTACTTATTAACCGCAGAGGCTTTCATACTTTTGCGGCGTGCAATTCCTGCGGTTCTGTTGTAACCTGCCCTTATTGCAGCATTTCAATGACCTATCATTCTGCAAATAACAGATTGATGTGCCATTATTGCGGTCACTCTGTTCCGTTTTCCGATTTATGCCCCGAATGTAACGAGAATTCAGTTCGTTTTTCGGGCTTCGGAACTCAGAAAATCGAGCAGGAGCTTGCATCACTTTTGCCTGATGCAAGAATAATGAGAATGGATACCGACTCAACATCGGGAAAGAATTCACACGAAAGGCTGCTCGAAAGCTTTTCAAATGGTGAATATGACATTATGATAGGCACCCAGATGGTTGCGAAGGGCTTGAACTTTCCGAATGTAACGCTTGTTGGCGTTGTTTCGGTTGACCAGCAATTATATAATGATGATTTCAGAAGTCTTGAAAAAACATTTTCTCTGCTGACGCAGGTTGTTGGCAGATCAGGCAGAGGCGAGCTTGCGGGAAAAGCAATCATACAAACTCTCACGCCCGAAAATGAGATTATCAGACTTGCCGCAAAGCAGGATTATGATGAATTCTTTAATACGGAAATCCGCTTAAGAAAAGCGTTGGTTTATCCTCCGTATTGTGATTTATGCGTAATCGGTTTTGTCGGTGATGATGAAACGATAGTAAAATTCGCTTCAAAAGAAGCGTTGAATTTATTGAAGGATTTTACCGATAAAGAATATAAAGAAGAAAAAATCATAGCTCTCGGGCCGATGCCCGCGAGAATATCAAAAATAAATAATAAATTCAGATACAGACTGATTATTAAATGCAGAAATTCGGTAAAATTCAGAAAAATGATTTCGGAAATACTTACCGTGCTCGGTAAAGATTCAAGGTTTTCAAAAGTAACGGCTTATGCCGATATTAATCCCGACAGCACGGTATAAAATATATTAATGAAGGTGTAGTTAAAAATGGCTATCAGAAATATTGTTAAAATAGGAGATCCTATTCTTTCAAAGAAATCAAGACCCGTAGAGAATTTTGATAACAGACTCTGGCAGCTTCTTGATGATATGAAAGAAACTATGTATCAGGCAAACGGCGTCGGCCTTGCTGCAGTTCAGGTTGGTATTCTCAGAAGAGTTATTGTTGTTGACTGCGGCGACGGTTATCTTGAGCTTGTAAACCCCGAAATTATATCTACTGAAGGAGATCAGTTTGAAGAAGAGGGCTGTCTTTCTCTTCCGGGCGAAACGGGTGTTACACACAGACCTGCCGTTGTAAAAATAAAAGCACAGGACAGAAACGGTAAATGGTTTATTCATAAAGGCGAGGGTCTTAAAGCGCGTTGCTTCTGTCACGAAACAGATCATCTTGAAGGCATTGTTTTCACTCAGAGAGTGATTAAAAAGGAGACGAATGTATGAGAATAGTTTTTATGGGCACGCCCGAGTTTGCTGTTCCGTGTCTTCAAAAACTCATTGACTGCGGTCACGAGGTAACGGGAGTATTCACCCAGCCCGATAAACCGCAGGGCAGAAAAATGATTCTGACGCCGCCTCCCGTAAAGGAGCTTGCACTTGCCAACTCAATCAAGGTTTATCAGCCCGTTAAAATGCGTGACGGAACAGCTTATGAAATGGTTAAGGAAGCAAATCCTGAGCTTATTATTGTTGTTGCCTACGGAAAGATTCTTCCGAAAGAAATTCTTGAATATCCGAAGCACGGCTGTATCAATATTCACGCTTCTCTTCTTCCGAAGCTCAGAGGTGCCGCACCGATTCAGTGGTCAATAATAAACGGTTTTGAAAAAACGGGTGTTACGGCAATGCAGATGGATGAAGGTCTTGATACGGGTGATATGCTTATAAAGGGTGAGCTTGAAATTTCTGAAAACGAAACTGCAGGTGACCTTCACGATAAGCTTTCTGTTCTCGGTGCAGAGATACTCGAAAAAACAATTAACAGCCTTCTTGACGGAACACTTTCTTCTGAAAAGCAAAACCATAATGAATATACTTATGCTCCTATGCTTTCAAAAGAACTGTCACCAATTAACTGGAATTTGAGTGCAAAAGAGATTCATAATAAGATAAGAGGACTTTCTCCTTGGCCTTCAGCTAATGCAAAGCTTTGCGGTAAAACCGTTAAAATCCATAAAAGCATTTTAACTGATGAAAAAGGCGGAAAGCCCGGAGAAATAATCAAGGCAGATAAAAAACTGATTGTTTCCTGCGGAGACGGTAAATGCATTGAGATTATTGAGCTTCAGGCTGAAGGCAAAAAAGCAATGGCAGCTTCCGATTATTTACGCGGCAATGCAGTTGAGGTCGGAGCTTGTTTTGAATAAGTAAAGAGGTGTGATATAAATTGTACGGCTTTTTTATTGATTACTATTATATAATTCTGGTTATTCCCGCAATGCTCATTTCTGTGTGGGCTCAGTTCAAAGTTAAGTCAACCTACAAAAAATATTCGGGTGTTCAAAATGCTAAAAATATAACCGGTGCATATGCTGCTCAGGCGGTTTTGACTCATTACGGAATAACCGATGTTCGTATTGAAAGGGTTGCAGGTACTTTATCGGATCACTATGACCCTAAATCAAAAGTTATAAGACTTTCAGACGGAGTTTATTCTTCAAATTCAATTGCGGCTATCGGTATCGCCTGCCACGAAGCGGGTCACGCAGCACAGCACGCACAAAATTATGTTCCCATAAAAGTCAGAAATTCTTTGATTCCTCTTTGTAATATCGGCTCAACACTCGGTGTTCCTCTTGCGTTATTCGGATATATCCTCGGTTTTGAACCGTTGATTTCAATAGGTTTGCTTTTATATGCAGCAATAACGGTTTTTCAGCTTGTAACGCTTCCCGTTGAATTCAACGCAAGCAGAAGAGCGTTGAAGGTTATTGATGAAACAAATCTGCTTTATGATGATGAGAACAGCGGAGCAAAGAAGGTTCTTATCGCAGCGGCAATGACTTATGTTGCGGCAATGCTTGTTTCGCTTGCAAACTTATTAAGACTTATACTTCGTTTTAACAGAAGAAGAAACTAATTCCGAAAGGACGCATAAAAATGAAAAGTGCCAGACAGGTTGCGTTTGAAGCATTGATTAAAATTCACCGTGACGGTGCATATTCAAATTTAATAGTTGACAGCCTTTTAAAGGAAAACTCCGACCTTGATGAGAGAGACAGGGCGTTTGTCTGCAATCTTGTTTACGGAACATTGGACAGATTGATTCTAATTGATTATAACCTCGGTCTGTATCTTAATCAGCCCGTAAAAAAGCTTAAGCCTGAGCTTCACACCATTCTCAGAATGGGTACATACCAGCTTTTGTTTATGGATAAGGTTCCGTCGAGGGCGGCTGTTAATGAAAGCGTTAATCTTGCAAAGGTCAACAAATCATCTTTTGCGGCATCGCTTGTCAATGCAGTGCTTCGAAGAGTTGCTGATAACGGTATCAGACTTCCCGATACAAGTGAAACCAATCCTGATTATCTGGCAATCAAGTATTCTTGTCCCGAATGGCTTATTTCTCTTTGGATTGAGTCATACGGTTATGATAATGCGGTTGCTCTTGCGGAAAAAGCACTTGAAGCTCCGCCCGTTGTTATCAGAGTTAACACAACAAAAATAACACCCGATGAATTAATATGGAAGCTTGCCGAGGAGGGGGTTATATCCGAAAAAACAGATATTGCTTCCGATGCGTTGATAATAAGCAATACCGGCTCTGTTGATGAGCTTGAGGCATATAAGCAAGGCTATTTCCACGCACAAGACCTTGCCTCTCAGCTTTGCTGTGCGGCTCTTGACCCTCAGGAGGGTGAAACGGTATTTGACCTTTGTTCAGCTCCGGGCGGTAAAGCCTTTACCGTTGCGGAAAGAATGAATAATACGGGCGTTGTAAGAGCATTTGAGATTTATCAATCAAGAGTAGAGCTTATTAAAAACGGTGCAACAAGACTCGGTCTTTCAAATGTATTTTCATATTTATCCGATGCATCGATTTTTAATGAGAATTACGGTTTAGCCGACAGAGTGCTTTGCGATGTTCCGTGCTCGGGTCTCGGCATTATTCGCCGCAAGCCTGAGATACGCTTTAAAAACCGCAGTGATATTGACAATTTGCCCGAATTGCAGTATCGTATTCTTTGCAATGCAACAAGATATTTAAAGCAGGGCGGTCGTCTTGTTTACTCAACCTGCACGCTCAATCCCGCAGAGAATTCAGATGTTTGCAACAGATTTCTTTCTGAACATCCTGAATTTACGGCTGTTGAAGTTCTGCCGGATATTCCCCGTTTTTCAACAGAAGAAAAGTTTATAACGCTTATGCCTCATATCAATTCAACCGACGGATTTTTTATAGCTGTTTTTGAAAAAAACGGAGGTAATGTATGAGCAAAGATATTCTGTCAATGACTTTTGATGAATTGAGCAGTTCATTTAAGTCTGACGGTATACAGTCATTTCGTGCTAAGCAGGTTTATGAATGGCTTCACCGTCATCTTGCTTCAAGTTATGATGAAATGACTAATCTGTCAAAGGATTTAAGGCAAAAGCTTTCAGAAAACTATCCCATAATATCTTGTTCTATAGTAAAAAAGCAGGTTTCAAAACTTGACGGAACTGTTAAATACTTATTCAGACTTTATGACGGCGATTATATTGAAAGCGTTGTTATGAAATATAAATACGGTTATACAATCTGCGTTTCATCGCAGGTCGGATGTAAAATGGGTTGCAAATTCTGTGCGTCAACGCTTGGCGGATTTAAAAGGAATTTGTTACCGGGAGAAATCCTTTCCCAGGTATATACAGCACAGAGGGATATAGGAGAAAGAATATCTCATATAGTTCTTATGGGAATGGGCGAACCGCTTGATAATTTTGAAAATGTTATGAGATTTATTTCTTTGATAACAAATGAAAAAGGCTTGAATCTTTCAATGAGAAATATCTCTCTTTCAACCTGCGGTATAGTGCCTAAGATAGAAGAACTTTTAAGCAAAAAGCTTCAGCTTACTCTTTCTGTTTCGCTTCACGCACCAAATAATGAAATCAGAAATAAAATTATGCCCGTAAACGGCAAATACAGAATTGAGGAGTTGCTTTCGGTGTGCAGAAAGTATGCTGCCGAAACCTCAAGAAGAATTTCATTTGAATATTCAATGCTTTCCGGCTTTAATGATACAGATGAATGTGCGTATCAGCTTGGTTCGCAGCTCAAGGGAATGCTTTGCCACGTTAACCTTATTCCGGTTAATGAGGTTGAAAAAAGCCCATATAAACCAAGCAGCCCTGAAAGAATTAAAAGATTTGTTGATATTCTTGCAAAAAACGGCATAACCGCTACTGTTCGCAGAACACTGGGCTCGGATATTGATGCGTCCTGCGGGCAGTTGAGAAGAAAAGAGAACCGATTAAATAAGTCCGAAAGGGGAGATGCTTAATGAAAATTGTTGCCAGAACCGATACCGGTCTGCAGCGAAATAACAACCAGGATTATTATACCGCCTGCGAATTATCGGGCGGAGCTGTGCTGGCTGTTGTTTGCGACGGAATGGGCGGTGCGGCTGAGGGTGCTTTGGCAAGTTCAACCGCCGTTAAAATAATCCGCAACAGAATTTCAGGCAGTTATCAAGAAGGAATGAGCGATATTTCAATTAAATCCCTGCTTATTTCTTCCCTTGAAAATGCAAATAAAGATTTATTTAATCTTTCATTAACAGATTCAAAATTTGAGGGTATGGGAACAACGGTTGTTGCGATGATTGCCACGGATGAATTTGTTTATATCGCTCACGCAGGTGACAGCAGAGCATATAAAATAACCGGAAACAATATATTTCAGCTCACAAAAGACCATTCCGTTGTTCAGAATATGATTGAAAACGGCGAGATAACCGCTGATGAGGCGATTCATCATCCTAAAAAACATATAATCACAAGAGCTTTAGGTGTTGATTCAGAAATTAGAATAGATTTTTGTCAGGAGCCCTTTGAGGATAAAGATTTAATAATTCTTTGCACTGACGGTCTTACAAATTTCTGCTCAACAGAAGATTTTATTAATCTTACAAGTGACGGTTTATATTTTGAATATGCCGAAAGACTTGTCAACACCGCAAACAGTAACGGCGGCGGAGATAATATAACTGTTGTTGCGGTATTAAAGTGATTGATTCTGTGATTTTTGAAAGGAATGTTAATTATGGATAATTATACAGGAAAAAGACTTGACGGACGCTATGAAATTCAGGAAGTAGTCGGCGTTGGCGGTATGGCAGTTGTTTACAAGGCTTATGATAATATTGACGACAGAACCGTTGCAGTTAAAATATTAAAAGAAGAATATCTTGCTAACGAGGAATTCAGACGCAGATTCAAAAATGAATCAAAAGCGATTGCTGTTCTTTCTCATCCTAATATTGTTAAGGTTTTCAACGTGAGCTACGGCGACAAACTTCAGTATATTGTAATGGAATATGTTGAAGGCATAACCTTGAAAGAGTATATTGAGCAGCAGGGCAGACTCGGTATCAAAGAAACCGTTCACTTCACAATGCAGATTCTTCGTGCTCTTCAGCACGCTCACGATAAAGGTATTGTTCACAGAGATATTAAGCCTCAGAATATTATGCTTTTATCAAACGGCAACATCAAAGTTACCGATTTCGGTATTGCCCGTTTCAGCTACAGTGACACAAAAACAATGACCGACAGTGCAATCGGTTCGGTTCATTATATCAGCCCCGAGCAGGCAAGAGGCGACACAACCGATAATAAAGCGGATATTTATTCTGTTGGTGTTGTTATGTATGAAATGCTTACCGGTCAGCTTCCTTTTCAATCGGATAACTCGGTTTCTGTTGCTCTTATGCAGCTTCAGTCTGACCCGAAGAATCCCCGAGAGCTTAACAGCAGCATTCCGGTAGGTCTTGAACAGATCGTTATGCACGCAATGCAGAAGAACACCAAAGACAGATACCAGTCTGCGGCTGAAATGCTTCTTGAAATAGAAGAATTCAAAAGAAATCCCACCATCAGATTCCAGCAAGCATATTTTGTTGATTCAGATCCCACAAAATTCGTAACAAACAAACCATCTGCAGTTCCTCCGATTAAGCCTGCTGTTACCGTAAAAACAAATGTTAATCAGCAGATTAACGAGGATGATTATGAAGATAATTATGATGAGAACGATGGCGGAAGAAGCAAAAAGAGTCTTATTGCAATCGGAGCAGCTATCGGTCTGCTTGTTGTTTCGGTTGTAGTTTTCGGCGTTCTCTATTTCTTTACGGATATTTTCAAAAAGGATTCTTTGGTAGTTCCTAATTTTGTTGATAAGAACTATGCTGAAGAAATCGAGAATAATCCCAAGTATGAACACTTTAATATTAAGGTTGTTCCCGTTGCAAACAGCCATTATGCCGCGGGCAAGGTTTTCTCGCAAACTCCGAGCAGCGGTCAGGTGCTTAAGGACCCTGACACAGAAATCACTCTTTCTGTTGCAAGCACGGATATGAAGCTTGTTGTAACTGATGTTTACGGTATGCAGTATCAGCTTGCTGTTGACACTCTTGAAAGCAAAGGCTTTATTGTTAACCACTTGCCTATGCTCAGCACAACAGAAACATTCGGCACGGTTATCAAAACCGAGCCTGAAAGAAATACTGAAGCTGAGGTCGGAAGCGTAATAACAATTTATTATGCGAGCGATGAAGACCTGATTACCGTTCCTAATGTTCTTGATCTTAATGTTACTATGGCTCAGGCTCTTATTGAATCCACAAAGCAGCTCCAGTTTGATTCCAACATAACTGAAGAAAACAGCGATAAGCCTGCAGGTACGGTTATTTCACAGTCACCCGCCGAGAATGAAAAGGTTTATCCCGGCACTAAGGTTTCGGTTGTAGTAAGTAACGGCATTCCTGCATCGTCAATAGTTGAGATTCCCATTATTCTGCCTTCAAACGGTTCAAGAGGAAACCTTGAAATTTTCATCAATAACGAGTATGTAGAAGATAAAACACTTCTCTTTGACGGAAGCCCCTATACCGTTAAAGCAGAGGGCAGCGGTGCAGATGCATCAGTCAAGATTTTTGCAGATAATAAAGAGTATTATTCGTGCACGGTTGATTTTACTGTAACTCCCGCAACGGTAATTAACGGTTCATATTCTTCATCTGCTGTTGTTCAGACAAGAAAGCAGATTCCCGATGTTCAGGGTCTTACAATAGAAGAGGCTGAAAGAAAATTAAACGGTCAGGGATTCTATAACATCAGTTACGAATCAACCATTGTTTATACAAACGATAAAGACGGAAAAGTTCTTTCGCAGTCACCGTCGCCCTCAACCTCAAGCATTATTGGTATCACCAACACTTATCCTATTGACACAAGAATCACTCTCACAGTCGGACAGAAAGACGGTATTTAATGTCACAGCTTAACGGAATTATAATAAAAGGAATCGGCGGCTTCTATTATGTTGAAGCCGCCGGTAACAGATATGAATGCAAGGCGAGAGGTCTTTTCAGAAAAAACAGAATAAAGCCGCTTGCCGGAGACAGAGTTGTTATAAGCGTTAATGAAAACGCCGAAAACACAATAGATTTAATTGAAGAAAGAAAAAGCGTGCTTTTACGCCCGCCTGTAAGCAACATTGACCGTTTGTTTATTCTTTCTTCGGTTTGTGAACCTTCTCCGAATCTTCTTATAATTGACCGATTAACCGCGATAGCAGTTAACAAGGGCATCGAACCGATTGTTGTTTTTACGAAAAATGATTTGCAGTCAGCCGATGAATATCTTTATATATATAAGAAGGCTGGCATAAAAGCTTTTGCGGTTTCCGCGGAAAACGGCGAAAATGTTGATTTGATAAGAGAAGAGCTTAAAGGGCACATCAGTGCTTTTTGCGGCAATACGGGTGTTGGAAAATCAAGCTTACTCAATGCGGTTGACCCTTCTCTTTCTCTTGAAACGGGTGAAATAAGCAATAAGCTTGGCCGAGGAAGGCACACAACAAGACACAGCGAGCTTTTTAAAGTGTGTGACGGTTATGTTGCCGATACTCCCGGATTTTCTTCATTTGAGATTGATGATGAAAATGAAATTATATTAAAAGATGACCTTCCTTATGCTTTCAGAGAGTTTGAGCCTTATCTCGGAACCTGCAAGTTTTCATCTTGTCTTCACGTTAAAGATAAGGGATGCAGTGTTCTGGAAGCCGTGAAAAACGGAATTATTCCCGTTTCGAGGCACGAAAGCTACTGCACAATGATGGAGGAAGCAAAATCCATTAAAGAATGGGAACTTAATAACTATCAGAAGCATAAAAAGTAACGAAATTTGCCGTGCCTGATTATAATGTAATGAGCAAAGACCTTAACTGTATAATCAGGCGGTGATTTTTTTGAGATGCATTTTCAGCGGAAATGTTCTGATTGCTTTTGCGGTTGGAATGATTGTGGCGGCAATTTTTCCGTATACTCTTGCTGTTTTAATTATCGCTGCGGTGTTGATTCTTGCAGGTCTGAGCCTTTGCAGATTTTAATGAAAGGGGAAGACCTGATGAAAATAGTTGTTGTTCGCAGTCCGAAGTTTCTTCGAGGTATTCTCGGGTTAGCTTTTGGTATTAAGCGGCAGAGAAATTAAAAATGAAGAGGGGATTAAATGAAAATTACGGTTGTAGACGGGCAGGGAGGAAAACTTGGAAAGCAAATTGTTGAAAGGCTCTGTAGAGTTTTTACCGAAGCGGAAATAGTTGCAATCGGCACTAACAGCTTAGCAACATCCACAATGCTTAAGGGCGGTGCAAATGCGGCGGCAACGGGTGAAAATGCTCTTGTAGTTGCGTGCAGAAACTCGGATGTTATTGTTGGTCCGGTAGGTATCGTTATAGCGGATGCCCTGATGGGAGAAATAACGCCTCGAATGGCTGCTGCGATTGGGGCAAGCGATGCGTTCAGAATTTTGCTTCCGGTAAGTAAATGCAATAATTATATTTCTTGTGCAAGTAATTCAACAGTAAGCGAAATGATTGATGATGCAGTTAACAAAATTACTGAGATGTTCTTGAAAGCTTGACAATTTTTCGAGATTATATTATAATCACCAAGACGGATACAGAAGTCCGCATCGGGCATAAGCTCTTGATAACCGAATTTAACATAATTTGCTTTGAAGGCATCGGCTCTCTGAAGAGGGTTGATGTCTTATTTTTTTATTGGAAGGAAGGATAGTCTTGAAAAATACAGTAAAGAATTTAGCTTTTTCGGCAATGTTTCTTGCATTATGTTTCGTTTTACCGATGATTAATTTTGGCAGCACCCAAATCGGAAATATGATTTCTCCAATGCACATACCCGTTTTGATTTGCGGCTTTGTTTGCGGATGGCAGTATGGATTAACTGTAGGTGCCGTTGCACCGCTGCTTAGAAGTGTGATTGTTGGTATGCCTCCGATGTATCCCATAGCAGCAGGTATGGCATTTGAGCTTGCAGCCTACGGATTACTCAGCGGATTGTTCTATAAGCTGTTCCCTAAAAAGAATATTTATATTTATCCTGCCCTGATTCTTTCTATGCTCGGCGGAAGGTGCATCTGGGGAGTTGCACGTTACATAATGGCAGGTTTAAGCGGCACCAACTTTGGTATTTCGATGTTTGTTGCAGGTGCATTCACAAATGCAATTCCGGCAATAATAGTTCATATAATTTTGATTCCGCCCGTTGTTATGGCATTCAAAAAAGCAGGCTTTATTAAAAGATAAATATAATAATAAAAGCAGCATTGAATTTCAATGCTGCTTTTAACATTTTTAATATTCAACCGTGCCTTCAAACACAAGCTTGATTGCACCGGTAAGGTAAACACCTTCGTCCGAATAATTAACTATAAGGTCGCCGCCTCTTACCTTAACCGTGATGTCGGTGTTCTTCTTACAGAATCCGTTTTCAACTGCTGCAACAACAGCTGCACAAGCACCTGTGCCGCAAGCAAGAGTTTCGCCGTTACCTCTTTCCCAGACTCTCATTTTAAGAGTTGTTTCGTTAACCACTCTGACAAATTCGGTGTTGACTCTGTGAGCAAAAATATCAGCCTTTTCAAACTTGGGACCAATCTTTTCAATATCAATAGTGTCAACTCTGGGAACAAATACAACGCAATGGGGGTTACCCATAGAAACGCAGGTGATATTATGGCTTTCGCCTGCAATGTTTACGGGATAGTTGATGAATTTGTTTGTATCAACTGTGCTTGTAACTGCATTTTCAAGGTCTGCCTTGCCCATATTTGCACATACTGAGCTTACCTTGCCGTCCATTATGTAAAGCTCAACGCTCTTAACACCGCTTGCGGTTTCAATGGAGATGGTTTCTGTTGTAACATAGCCTTTATCATAAACATATTTTGCAACGGAACGCATTGCGTTACCGCCCATTCTGCCCTCGCTGCCGTCAAGGTTAAATACTCTCATTTTAACCTGAGCAACATCTGATTTTTCAACAAGAACAACGCCGTCACTGCCTACGCCGTGGTTTCTGTCGCAAAGGCTTACGCAAAGGCTTTCGGGGCAGGTGATTGAATTATCAAAATTCTCAATAACAATATGGTCGTTACCTGAAGCATCCATCTTAACAAATTTAAGTGTCTGTCTTTCGGAACGCATATTATTAATATCAACAAGCTCTGTGTTCTGCTGATTGAAACGGCTTGCGATAATATCGGCAAGAGCGTTTGCGGTATCAAGAGAGGTGATGCAAGCTATTGAAAGCTGAATAGCACGTCTGTGAAGAGCAATGTAATCACCCATTGTTGAATCGTGAAGAGCACCGGTATAAACAACATAATCAATCTTTCCGCTTTCAAGAAGCTTATAGATTTCAGAATCGTCATTTCTGCTCTGTACGCACTCAACATCAATGCCGAGCTGTGATATTGCATCTGCAGTTTCTTTGGTTGCATAAATGTTAATCTTAAGGTCATCAAGCTTCTTTGCGAGTGAAACAGCATCAAGCATATCGTGGCTGTCTACGCTGAGAAGAATACCGATATTCTTTTCTGCGGTGGGAAGCTGAATCTTAAATCCTGCTGATGTAAGACCTTTATAAAGAGCTTCTGCAGTTGTTTTACCGATACCGAGAACCTCACCGGTTGATTTCATTTCGGGGCCGAGAATTGAGTTTACATCCGAAAGCTTTTCAAATGAGAATACGGGAACTTTAACTGTGTAATAGGGGGGAGTCTTATAAAGACCGGTTCCGTATCCGAGGTCCTTGAGAGGATGTCCTATCATAACCTTTGAAGCAATATCAACCATAGGAACGCCGGTAACCTTGCTGATATAAGGGATTGTTCTTGATGCTCTGGGGTTAACCTCAATAACATAAAGCTGATTATGATAAATGAGATACTGAATATTAACAAGACCCTTTGTTCCGAGCGAAAGAGCAAGCTTTTCGGAAACATCAATAATGTTTTCACGCATCTTATCGCTGAGATTATAGGGAGGATAAACAGCAATCGAGTCGCCGCTGTGAACGCCGGCACGCTCAACGTGTTCCATAATACCGGGAATAAGAACATCTTTACCGTCAGAAATAACGTCAACCTCAAGCTCTGTGCCCATCATATATTTATCAACAAGAACGGGATTCTCAATCTCGCCCGAAAGAATGATGTCCATATATCTTTCAACATCGCTGTCTTCGTGAGCGATTGTCATATTCTGACCGCCGATAACATATGAGGGACGAAGAAGAACGGGGTAACCGAGTGTGTTTGCAGCATTAAGAGCTTCCTGCTTTGTCATAACACCCATACCCTTGGGTCTGCGGATTGCAAACCTTTCAAGAAGTGCATCAAAGCGTTCTCTGTCTTCTGCTGTATCAATTCCGTCTGCCGAAGTGCCGAGAATGGTAATGCCGTTTTCATCAAGGAATTTAGTGAGCTTGATAGCTGTCTGTCCGCCGAAAGCAACAACAACACCGATGGGATTTTCAACCTTGATGATGTTCATAACATCTTCGGGGGTAAGAGGCTCAAAATAAAGTCTGTCGGCAGTATCATAGTCTGTTGAAACAGTTTCGGGGTTATTGTTTATAATAGCAACCTCATAGCCGAGTTCTTTAAGAGTCCATACGCAGTGAACTGATGAATAGTCGAATTCAATACCCTGACCGATTCTGATGGGACCTGAACCGAGAACAATAATCTTTTCTTTGTCGGTTTTCGCAAGAGGTCTTGCTTCACATTCACGGTCATAGGTTGAATAGAAATAAGGAGCTGCTGTGTTAAAGTTTCTTGAGCAGGTATCAACTATTTTATAAACAGCTTCCTTATGCTCGGGAAGTTCACTTACACCTGAAAGACGCTTGAGTGCTGCATCGGTATAACCGTAATGTTTACCCTGAGCATATTTTTCGGCAGTAAGATTGCCGTTTTCGATTGATTTTTCAAAATCGGCAAGATTCTTGAGCTTTTCAAGGAACCATTCTGTTATCTTGGTGATTTCGTGGATTTTTTCAATCGGCATACCGCTTTTGATTGCTTCAAAAACAGCAAAAAGTCGCATATCGTCAGTTTCTCTCAGACGCTCTTCAAGGGGTGCATCCGATTTTGGAGTTGCATTAAGGGTATCAAGAGAGATTTCTGCACCTCTGACAGCCTTCATAATAGCCATTTCAAAGGTAGGTCCGATTGACATTACTTCACCGGTTGCCTTCATCTGTGTGCCGAGCTTTCTGCTTGCATTAACAAATTTATCAAAGGGCCATTTTGGAAGCTTAACTACAATATATTCAACAGCAGGCTCAAACTTTGCACAGTTAAGACCTGTTTCGTCGTTTTTGATTTCATCAAGAGTAAGACCGAGAGCAAGCATTGCAGTAACTTTAGCAATGGGATAACCGGTTGCTTTACTTGCAAGAGCAGATGAACGGGAAACTCTGGGGTTAACTTCGATAACCGCATAGTTCATACTGTTGGGTTCAAGAGCAAACTGGCAGTTACATCCGCCGATAATTCCGAGTGCATCAACAATATCAAGAGATGCCTTACGAAGCATTTCAAGCTCTTCGGGCTTGAGTGAAAGAGCAGGAGCAGCAACTATGCTGTCGCCGGTATGAACACCAACGGGGTCAAAGTTTTCCATTGAGCAAACTGCAACACAGTTGCCTGCACTGTCACGCATTGTTTCAAATTCAATTTCTTTCCAGCCGAAAATGTATTTTTCAACAAGAACCTGAGTGATGGGGGAAAGGTCAAGACCGGTTTTTGCAATAATTGCAAGCTCTTCTGCGTTATTAGCAACACCACCGCCGCCGCCGCCAAGTGTGAATGCAGGGCGGATGATGATGGGATAACCGATTTTTTCAGCAATGGCAAGTGCGGTATCAACATCATTTGCGATTTCTGAAGGAATAACGGGCTGATTGATTGATTCCATTGTGTCACGGAACATTTTTCTGTCTTCAGCCTTGTCAATAGCTTCAGCATTTGTGCCGAGAAGCTTAACGCCCATTCTGTCAAGATAACCGTCTTTGCTCAGCTGCATAGCGATGGTAAGACCGGTCTGTCCGCCAAGTCCTGCAAGAAGGCTGTCGGGCTTTTCTTTTTCAATAATTCTTTTAACTGTTTCTGCAGTAAGAGGTTCAAGATAGATTTCGTCTGCAAGTGCCTTATCAGTCATAATTGTTGCAGGGTTTGAGTTAACAAGAACAACATCAAGACCCGCATCCTTAAGAACACGGCAGGCCTGAGTGCCCGCGTAGTCAAACTCGGCAGCCTGTCCGATAACAATGGGACCCGAGCCGATAACCATTACTTTTTTTATATCTTTGTTGATTGGCATATTATATCTACCCCTTCCTCAATCAATCTTTAAGTAATTTAACAAGAACAGCTTTCTGTGCGTGAAGTCTGTTTTCTGCTTCTTCAAATATTTCTTTAGCGTGAGCCTCAAAAACTTTAGCTGTGATTTCTTCTTCACGGTGTGCAGGGAGGCAGTGAAGAACCATAGCATCAGGCTTTGCAACATTCATTACGCTGTCATTAATCTGATAGCCGTTAAAGATTTTCTTTCTCTCTTCTGCTTCGCTTTCCTGACCCATTGAAGCCCAAACATCCGTATAAAGAACATCGGCATCCTTTGCAGCCTCAAGAATATCAGAGGTGCATACAAACTCGCCGTTTTCTTCTGCCCATTTCATAATTTCGGCATCGGGCTTATATCCGTCGGGACAGCCGATGCTGACTTTCATACCCATTTTGATGCCGCCAACAATAAGAGAGTTTGCCATATTGTTGCCGTCACCTATATAGCAGAGTTTTCTGCCTTTGATGTTGCCTTTGAATTCTCTGATTGTCATAAGGTCGGCAAGAACCTGGCAGGGGTGGCAGTAATCGGTAAGACCGTTGATAATGGGGATTCTGCCGTAATCGGCAAGAGTTTCAACATCGCTCTGCTTAAAGGTTCTTATCATTATTCCGTCAAGATAACCGGAAAGAACTCTTGCAGTATCCTCAACGGGTTCGCCTCTTCCAAGCTGAATATCGTGAGAGCTAAGGAAAAGTGCCTGACCGCCAAGGTCATACATTCCAACCTCAAATGAAACACGGGTTCTTGTTGATGATTTGGCAAAAATCATACCAAGAGTTTTACCTTTGAGATGGTGATGTTCAATTCCGTTTTTCTTTTCGTATTTAAGCTGATCTGCAAGATTAAGTATTTCATTAATCTCATTTGTGCTTAAATCCATAAGCTTTAATAAATGCTTCATAAGAACCTCCAATATGAAATGCAAAATCATATAATTTTGCAAAAAATCTTTTTCATAATATTTTACAATAAATAATTTGATAAATCAATAATTTTATTGACATTATTTTAAAAAATCGGCGAAGTATAAAAATACTTCACCGATAAATTGCTATTTTGCAGGGCAATGATTTGTTGCAACAATATCAATGCCTGTGCCGAGAATATTTTCAACAAGAATATCACCAAGAGAAACGGGTGCATTAACCTCTGCATTGTTAATGCAATCCATACATTCCATAATTTTATCCTTGGGAAGTGCACCGGCTGATTTGCAGGGAACAACGTTATAAACTCCGCCGTTAACCTTAACTGTTGTTGCAAGACTTCTTACGGGGTTGGTGATTTCCGTGCGTGCATATGCATCGCCTCTTTTGCAGGTGTTGCCTGAAACGGAAACAATAGTGCCGTTATCATCAATTTCAACAGTAATGCCGCATCCCATAGGGCAAGCAACACAAATGATATTTTTCTGCATAATCACACCTCCACCGAAATTTCTACCGTGCCGTCAGCTTCAAAGCCTTTGAGCATCTCATTTTTAAGGATAACATTTTCCATTTCACCAGGAGCAAGTCTGGGGCGCTTTTTGGAAATAATCTCTTCACCGTTATATTTAACAACAATTTTAGCGTTTTTATAAACCTGACCCACTCTGAAATAGAGCTTGACATCTCCGTCGTTTTTGATATTGACCTTCTGAGGAACAATATAACGGACTCCATTTATGCCTTTGGTTTTAATGTATTCGGGATTTTCTCTTTGACCGAGAACATATTTTGCAGCACCCTCACCGGCAGTCTGGCTTTCAAGGGTTACATAGTCAACCAGATCGTGAACGTGAAGAACGTTACCGCAAGCAAAGACACCTTTATGTGAAGTTTCACGGTATTCATCAACTACCGCACCGTTTGTTATCGGGTCAAGCTCAATTCCCACAGCTCTTGTGAGCTCGTTTTCGGGAATAAGACCAACCGAAAGGAGAAGAGTATCACATTCGATAAACTGCTCGGTGCCGGGAATAGGCTTTCTGTTTTCATCAACATCGGCTATTGTAACGCCTTCAACTCTGTCTTTTCCGTGTATATCAACAACCGTGCAGCTTAAGCGAAGGGGAATGCCGAAATCGTCAAGACACTGAACGATGTTTCTTGTGAGTCCGCTTGAATACGGCATAAGCTCGCAAACAACCTTAACCTCCGCACCTTCGAGAGTCATACGGCGTGCCATAATGAGTCCGATGTCACCCGAGCCGAGAATAACAACCTTTTTGCCGGGCATATAGCCGTCAATGTTTACATATTTCTGTGCAGTACCTGCACTCATAACACCCGAAGCTCTTGTGCCGGCAATGTTGAGTGCACCTCTGGGTCTTTCGCGGCAACCCATTGCAAGGATAACTGCCTTTGCCTGAATTTCAAGAAGACCGTCTTTTTTGTTAACGGCATAAACAACATTATTATCCGTTATTTCAAGAGCCATGGTGTCAACTTTATATTCAATACCCTGTGAGTTGACAAGTTCAATAAATCTGTCTGCATATTCGGGACCTGAAAGCTCTTCTCCGAAATAATGCAGACCGAATCCGGTGTGAATGCATTGTTCAAGAATGCCGCCGAGAGTTTCTGCTCTTTCAAGAATAAGAATACTGTCAACTCCGCATTCTTTAGCCTTAAGAGCTGCCGCCATACCGGCAGGACCGCCGCCGATAACTACAATATCATAATTAATCATATTATCCGCCTCATTTAGTCCTTTCATAAAGAATTTTGGAGTTGCCGCCGAATTTGGTGATTTCGTTTATTTCAATACCAAGCTCTTTGGCAAGAATTTCAACAACCTTTGAACCGCAGAAGCCGCCCTGGCATCTGCCCATACCTGCTCTGGTTCTTCTTTTGACACCGTCAACATCTCTTGCACCTGCAGGAGCTTTGATAGCATCTATAATTTCACCTTCGGTAATTGTTTCACAGCGGCATATAATTCTGCCGTAAGAAGGATTTTTCTCGATAAGAGCCTTGCGTTCTTCATTGGTCATATGTCTGAATCTTACAGGTTCTTTTCTTACGGGATTAAAATCGCTCTTTTCTTCCGCGTTGGTTTTTCCGAGAATAATGTCTTTAACCAAAAGTGCAATAGCGGGTGCAGATGAAAGACCGGGAGATTCTATTCCTGCAACATTTATAAATTGAGCGTTCTTTTCGCTTTCTTCAATAATGAAATCATCTCTGTCGCAATGAGCTCTGAGACCTGCAAATGAAGTTATAACTTCTCTTGTAGTGAGGCAGGGGACAGATTTCTTTGCAGCATTGAGAACATCGGAAAGTGTTCCCGCTGTTGTTGAAACATCGGTTTTATCTTCAATATCAAGAGCGCTCGGACCGATAAGAAGATTGCCGTCAACTGTAGGTGTAACAAGAATACCTTTGCCCATTTTTGAAGGACATTGGAAGATTGTGTGGTTTGCGAGGTGACCGATGCTCTTATCGCAAAGCATATATTCACCTTTTCTGGGAGTAGTATGTATTGAACAGTCACCGATTAACGCTGCAATTTCATCACAGAAAACACCAGCAGCATTAATAATGTATTTGGTTTTAATTGTTTTATCGCTGCTTGAAACAGTAAATTCAGTACCGTCAAATTCGATTTTTTCAACTTCAAAATTACGGATGAATTCAGCTCCGTTAACAACTGCATTTTCTGCTGCTGCAATAGTTAATTCATAAGGGCAGACAATACCTGCCGAAGGTGCCCAAAGAGCTCCTTTTGCTTCGCTGCTGATATTAGGCTCAACAGAGCGAAGCTTTTCGCTGTTATATATTTCAAGACCCGGAACACCGTTGGTTTTTCCTCTGGCAAGAAGCTCATCAAGAGTGTTCATTTCTTCATCAGAAAAAGCAACAACAAGTGAGCCGACGGGTTTGAAAGGTACTCCGAGTGTTTTGCACAATTCGGGCATCAAAGCAGTTCCTTCAACATTGAGCTTTGCTTTGAGTGAACCGGGCTTTGCATCAAATCCTGCGTGAACAATGGCACTGTTTGCTTTTGAAGTGCCCATAGCCATATCGTTACATTTATCCAAAAGGGCGATTCTGAGATTGTAACGGCTGAGTTCTCTGGCTATAAGAGAGCCGATGACGCCGGCACCTACAACCGTAACATCATAGTTCATACATAAAACCTCCAACAAATTTTTTCTGCAAATGATTATATCATAATGTATTTTTATTAACAAGAGTTTTGCAAGTTTTTTTGTGTCAATATTTGATTTTTGTTTTTTTGTGTATTCAAATTCAAATTAAATAATACTAATTTGTCTATTTATACAAATTTTTTCGGAATGATACTAAATGCTGTCTGTTTCTGCTTGACAAAAGCCATATCTTGTGCTACACTTCAAACATAAAATATAAGGTTTTTTGCAACTGACGGATTCAAGCAGAGCACTGCAAAGGAGCAAAAAATCAGAATTGATGTCGACCGTCTGGGCAGCCTTATCAGATTGATAGGGTTGCCTTATATTTTTTGAAAGGATGTTGACCGATATGATGACAGATATTGAAATAGCACAGTCCGTTGAAATGAAGCCTATTACCGAAATTGCCAAAACAGCTGAAATTGAGCCTTGCTATCTTGAGCAGTACGGTAACTACAAAGCCAAAGTTGATCTTTCGATTTTTAACAGCGAAAAGGATAAAAAAGGCAAGCTCATTCTTGTTACGGCAATAACTCCCACACCTGCGGGTGAAGGCAAAACAACAACAACAATCGGTCTTGCCGACGGTCTTCGCAGAATAGGAAAGAATGTAATGGTTGCACTTCGCGAGCCTTCTCTCGGACCCGTTTTCGGTGTTAAGGGCGGTGCGGCTGGCGGCGGCTACGCACAGGTTGTTCCTATGGAAGATATTAATCTTCATTTTACCGGCGATTTCCACGCAATCGGTGCAGCTAACAATCTTCTTGCAGCAATGCTTGATAACCACATTTATCAGGGAAATGCTCTTAATATTGACCCCAGAAGAATCACCTGGAAACGCTGCGTTGATATGAATGACCGTCAGCTTCGTTTTGTAACAGACGGTCTCGGCGGCAGAGTAAACGGTGTGCCCAGAGAAGACGGCTATGACATCACCGTTGCTTCTGAAATTATGGCTGTTCTTTGCCTTTCAACATCAATCACAGACCTTAAAGAAAGACTTTCAAGAATTATTGTTGGCTACACATATGATGAAAAGCCTGTTACTGCCGGTCAGCTCAATGCTGCAGGTGCAATGACAGCTCTTCTTAAAGATGCACTCAAGCCCAACCTTGTTCAGACTCTTGAAGGCACTCCCGCACTTGTGCACGGCGGTCCTTTTGCAAACATCGCTCACGGATGTAACTCCGTTATGGCAACAAAGCTTGCAATGCGTCTTGGTGACTATGCAGTTACCGAAGCAGGCTTCGGTGCAGATCTCGGTGCAGAGAAATTCCTTGATATAAAATGCCGTTATGCAGGCCTCACACCCAGCGCGGTTGTTGTTGTTGCAACAATCAGAGCACTCAAAATGCACGGCGGTGTTCCCAAAACAGAGCTTGCAGGCGAAAACCTCGAGGCTCTTGAGAAGGGTATTCCCAATCTTCTTCGCCATGTTTCCAATATTAAAAATGTTTATAAGCTTCCTTCTGTTGTTGCCGTTAACAGATTCCCCACAGACACGGATGCAGAGGTTAATCTTATTATTGAAAAGTGCAAGGAACTCGGTGTAAATGTTGTTCTTTCAACCGTTTGGGCTGAAGGCGGCAAGGGCGGCGAAGAACTTGCAAAGGAAGTTGTAAATCTTTGCGAGCAGCCCAATGATTTCACCTTCTCATATGAGCTTGACGGCACAATAGAAGATAAAATCGAAGCAGTTGTTAAAAAGGTTTACGGCGGTGACGGCATCAGCGTTCTTCCTGCAGCAAAGAAGCAGATAGCTGCTCTTGAAGCACTCGGATACGGTAAGCTTCCCGTTTGTATGGCAAAAACACAATACAGCTTCTCTGATGACGCAACAAAGCTTGGTGCACCCGATAACTTTACCGTTACTATCAAAAATGTTAAGATTTCCGCAGGTGCAGGTTTTATAGTTGTTTTAACCGGTGATATAATGACAATGCCCGGTCTGCCTAAAGTTCCCGCAGCAGAAAAAATTGATGTTGATGAAAACGGCAAAATCAGCGGCTTGTTCTGATAATTCCCTTAACCCGTTCGGTGAATCCGAGCGGGTTATTTTATTTCAAAACACAAAATAAACGAATAAAACTGTTTGCAATTACAAAATATTGAGTTTTATTGTTGCAATAATTAAATATAACTGATATAATAAATTAATAATGCGGTTATTTTCTCTTTTTTCGAGGAAAACTATTTTTGTTTTCGGAAAAGGAGAATGCAATATGAATAAAAAATGTGATAAATCAAATTTCATTTTACCCTCGCCGCCGTGGCAAAGCCCTGATTCAAACAGCGGTTCGACACAGTCGGGCAGCGAAGAAATGATTAACGGGATAATCGAAACAGGCTCAGTTACAGTTAAAAAGGGAGATAAGATTATTCATTGCCTGACCGTCATAGGGCAGATTGAGGGGCATTATATTCTTCCCGCACAGAATAAAACAACAAAATATGAGCACGTTATTCCTCAGCTTGTGGCGATTGAAGAAAGCGACGAGATTGACGGATTGATTCTTATTCTGAATACTGTAGGCGGAGATATTGAAGCAGGACTTGCTATTGCCGAGCTTGTTTCCGGAATGAAAACTCCAACGGTTTCGCTTGTTCTCGGAGGCGGACATTCAATCGGTGTTCCGCTTGCTGTTTCAACAAACAAATCTTTTATTACACCATCAGCAACTATGACCATTCATCCGGTAAGAATGAACGGCTTGGTTCTTGGAGTTCCGCAGACTCTTTCTTATTTTGAACAAATGCAGGAAAGAATTGTTCGCTTTGTAACCGATAATTCAAATATTTCGGCAGAAAGATTCCGTGAAATGATGCTTGCAACCGGTGAGCTTGTTATGGATGTTGGCACGGTACTGAACGGTGAAGCAGCTGTCAGAGAAGGTCTTATTGATTCTATCGGCAGCCTTTCCGATGCCTTGAACTGGCTGTATGATGAGATTGATAAAAATAAAAACGAAATAAATTCTTCAAATATAAATACTCCGAAAGGATGAAACTGAAAATGGCAAACACCCAAAAGAAAAAGAGCAGCACCTCTGCAAATAAAAGCTCTTCAGCTTCAAAAGCAAAGAATTCTGCTCCGAAAAAATCCAATACTGCCAGCACAAAAAAAGAAGTGCCCGTAACCGTTAAGCGTCAGAAGTATGCAATAATACTTATGGCGGCAGCGGTTTTTCTTGCTTGCCTGATTTTTATTGAAGGAGAAAGCTTCTGGCTGACTATGCACAGTGCGGTTTTCGGTATATTCGGTTTTTGTGCGTATGCTCTTCCCGTACTTTTGGTTTATATGGCTGTTATTTATGCGAAAGACAAGCCTCTCGGAAGCATTGCCGCTAATCTGACCGGAATCGGTGTTCTTGTTGCACTGTTAAGCGGTGCAATACATATTTTTGCAAACTCACCCGAATACTTAAGAGATATTTCGTTCGTTCAGCAGATACCCGATTGCTGGGCTAAGGGTTCTGCGTTCGGCAACGGCGGTGTTATAGGTGCACTTATCGGCGGACTTATTGCGAAAGCTCTCGGTAAAACGGGAGCAGGCATAACCGTTGTAATTTTGATTTTTGTTATCGCTATGCTTCTCACGGGCACAACTCTTCTCGAATTCTTTTCTGCAATCAAAAAGCCCGTTAAAAGAGTGGGAGAACTCACTAACGAAAAGCTTGAACAGAACGCACAGCGCCGTGAACAGCTTGAGCTTGAGAGAGAAGAAGAAAAGGCTTCAAAGAAATCCTTTAATCCTCCTAAAAAGCCCACGATAGCTGTTGAAAAATTTGAAGATAATTTTGTAACGGATGAAAGTACTTTTGAGCCGGTTGAAATAAAACCTGAAGAACCCGTTATACCTGATATTCCGATTGTTAATCTTCCAGATTCCGTCAATACAGATATTATTGAAGAAACCGTTGATGAAGCGCTTAAAGAAACAAAGAAACGCAGAAAAAGGCCCTCAAATCCCGATAGTCTTCCTGATGAATCATCTTCAAAAGAGTTTCCTGAGGACGCGGCGATTGAGCCTGAAAAGCCCGCATATGTTTTTCCGCCGATTGACTGCCTCAAGCTTTCGGAAAAAGAAGCTTCAACAGATAATATGACAGAAATGCAGATGGGTGCAAAGAAGCTTCTTGCAACTCTTGAAAGCTTCAAGATTAAAGCTGAAGTAACAAATATCTGCAGAGGTCCTTCCGTAACAAGATACGAGCTTGTTCCCGATGCTGGTGTAAGAATAAATAAAATCACAAATCTTTCTGATGATATTGCCCTTCGCCTTGCAGCAACAAGTGTCAGAATTGAGGCTCCCATTCCGGGCAAATCCGCTATAGGTATCGAAGTTCCCAATGCAGCAAAATCAATGGTTACAATGCGTGAAATCATTGATACTCCTCAGTTCAGAGATGCGAAAAGCAAGCTTACGGTTGCACTCGGCAAGGATATAACCGGTAATATTATCTGTGCAGACCTTGCAAAAATGCCTCATCTTCTTGTTGCAGGCACCACCGGTTCGGGTAAATCTGTTTGCCTTAATTCAATGATTGTAAGCATACTTTATAACGCAACTCCCGATGAGGTCAAGCTTGTTATGATTGACCCCAAAATGGTTGAATTTACCATTTATAACGGCATTGCGCATCTTGAAGTGCCCGTTGTTTCAAATCCCAGAAAAGCTGCAGGTGCACTCGGCTGGGCTGTTGGCGAAATGGAAAAGCGTTATCAGCTTTTTGCCGAAAACAGCGTAAGAGATATTAAAGGATTCAATGCTCTTTGCGAAACAAGACCCGACCTTCAGAAGATGTCACAAATAGTTATTTTCATTGATGAGCTTGCTGACCTTATGATGGTTTCTCCAAAAGAGGTTGAAGATTCTATATGCCGCCTTGCACAGAAAGCAAGAGCTGCGGGAATTCACCTTGTTATTGCAACTCAAAGACCCTCAGTTGATGTTATTACGGGTATAATCAAAGCTAATATCCCGAGCAGAATTGCTCTTTCTGTTTCACAGCAGGTAGATTCAAGAACTATCCTTGACGCAAGCGGTGCGGAAAAGCTGCTCGGTAACGGAGATATGCTTTTTGCACCCGTCGGTTCATCAAAAGCAACCCGTATTCAGGGCTGCTTTATATCTGAGGGCGAGGTTGAAAGCGTTGTAAATCACATCAAAGAGCAGATTCAGGGTACATATAACGATGAGGTTATGAAAGAAATCGAGCTCAAAGCTGCAGCTGCAGAAGATTCAAAGAAAAAGCCTGTTGTTGATGAAGATGAGGATTATGATCCCGTTCTCAACGATGCCATTGAGGTTGTTCTTAACGCGGGCGGTGCTTCAACAACAATGCTTCAGAAGAAGCTCAAGCTCGGTTACGCAAGAGCATCAAGGGTTATGGATCAGCTTGAAGAAAAAGGTATTGTCGGACCTGCCGACGGTGCAAAGCCCAGGGCAATATTAATAAGCAAGCAGCAATGGTATGAAATGCAGGCACTTGCCGACGGTGCAGACGCTTCTGCTCCGAATATAGATGATGTTTTTGCCGATGATGATGACTTCGCAGGTTCTGATGATGAATTTTAATTCTACGAGGTGTTTATGAACGGATTTTTACCCGTTACAAAACAGGATATGACCGACAGAGGATGGGAACAAGCCGATTTTATTTATGTAAGCGGCGATGCATATGTTGACCATCCCAGCTTCGGTGTATCCATTATTACCAGAGTACTTGAAAATGCAGGCTTCAAGATTGCAGTTCTCGCACAGCCCGATTGGCGTAAAAATGATGATTTTCTGCGTTTCGGAAAGCCGAGGCTCGGTTTTTTAGTCAGCAGCGGAAATATTGATTCAATGGTTGCACATTACACGGCAGCCAAGAAAAAACGCAGCTCGGATGCATACAGCCCCGGCGGAAAAATCGGTCTGCGACCTGACAGAGCATTAATTGTTTATTGCAACAAAATAAGAGAGATTTACGGTGATATTCCAATTATTATTGGCGGTCTTGAGGCCTCGTTGAGGCGGTTTGCCCATTATGATTATTGGGATGACAAAATACGCCGTTCAATACTTTTTGACTCTCAGGCAGACCTTCTTTCATTTGGAATGGGCGAAAGGTCAATGGTTGAAATCGCTCGGAAGCTTGATGAAGGTGTTCCTGTATCCGAAATCCGTGATGTAAGAGGTACCTGCTACAGCGTTGATGTGCGTGAAACGCCATATATAGGTACGGAATGCCCGTCTTTTGAAAATGTTTGTAAATCAAAAAAAGAATATGCCGTTTCTGCACGCATTCAGCAGGATGAGCAGGATTTCTTCCGTGGAAGAGAGATTAAGCAAAGACACGGAAACAGAATGCTTGTTCAGAATAAGCCTGCAATTCCGCTGACAACCGAGGAGCTTGATGAGGTTTATTCTCTGCCCTTTATGAGAACATATCATCCTATGTATGAGGCGGAAGGCGGAGTGCCGGGAATTGAAGAGGTGCGTTTTTCAATAACGCATAACAGAGGCTGCTTCGGTGCCTGCAATTTCTGTTCTCTTGCATTTCATCAAGGAAGATATATCACTGTCAGAAGCAAAAAATCCATAATTAATGAAGCAAAATTATTAACAACATTACCTGATTTTAAGGGCTATATTCACGATATAGGCGGACCTACGGCAAACTTCAGAAGACCTTCGTGTGACGGTCAGGAGAGCAGGGGACTGTGCAAAGGCAAAAAGTGTCTTGCACCTGCCCCGTGTTCCAATTTGAAGGCCGATCATTCGGAGTATCTTGATATTCTTCGTGAGGTCAGAGCATTGCCAAAGGTTAAAAAAGTATTTATCCGTTCGGGTATCCGCTATGATTATATGCTTGAAGATAAGGATGAAACGTTTTTCCGTGAATTGGTTAATTATCACGTAAGCGGTCAGCTTAAGGTTGCACCTGAGCATTGCTCTGCGGCAGTTCTCGATAAAATGGGAAAGCCTCATATCGAAGCTTATCTTAAGTTTTCAAAGAAATATTTTTCATTCAGCGATAAGGCGGGCAAGGAACAGTATCTTGTTCCGTATCTTATGTCATCGCATCCCGGAAGCACGTTGAAGGATGCTGTTGAACTTGCACTTTTCTTAAAGAAATGCAAAATAAGACCCGAGCAGGTTCAGGATTTTTATCCTACTCCGGGAACAATATCAACCTGTATGTTTTATACGGGTCTGGATCCTTATACGCTTAAAGAAGTTTATGTTGCGAGAGATCCTCACGAAAAAGCTTTGCAAAGAGCTTTGCTTCAATATTTTAATCCCAAAAACAAATCATTGGTCAAGGAAGCATTGATTAAAGCTGACAGGAGAGATTTAATCGGTTATTCCGATAAATGCCTTATTCAGCCCGATTCAAGAAACAGTTCAATAAATAATTCAAAAAGGATAAATCAATATGGCAGAAAGAAGAATAAAAAATAAAAAGCAGCTTATGATTCTGCTTGCGGTTATTATAATCGCTGTTATTGCTTCCATAGGCTCAATGCTCGGATTATGGGAATACCCGTTTGAAGGTCTTGAGCAAACAATGGGCGGAGTTTCTTCCGAAAATATCAACAAAGAAGATTTTTCTGTTCACTACATTGATGTCGGTCAGGGAGATTGTTCGCTTATCGTTTGTGACGGTAAAACTACGCTTATTGATGCTGGCGAAAACGGTCACGAATCCGATGTAATAAATTATCTTCGCTCCCAAAGCATTGATAAGCTCGATTATATTGTTGTAAGTCATCAGCATTCCGACCATATCGGCGGTCTTGCCGAGGTTATAACGGAATTCGGCTGTGATACTCTTATTATGCCAAGGCTTACAAAATCACAGACTCCCACCAACAGCACTTATACAGCATTTCTTAAATCAATAAAAGAATCAAAGGTTAAAACTCTGGCATCAAAACCGGGCGATGTTTATAATCTCGGTTCGGCAGTTGTTGAAATATTCGGTCCCGTTACCGACGATGCCGAAGATATAAACAATATGTCTGTTGTTATGAAAGCAACCTACGGCTCCAACACGTTCCTTTTTACGGGTGATGCCGAAAAAGAAGAAGAGCTTGAAATATTAAGCACAGAAGCTGACCTTGATTGCGATGTTCTCAAGGTGGGCCATCACGGCTCATCAACGTCATCCTGCAAGGAGTTTTTGGCTGAAGCTTCACCCGAAATCTGCGTTATTCAGGTAGGCGAAAACAACGATTACGGTCATCCGCACAGTTCGGCAGTAAAACGATTGAAAAAGCATACGGAAAATATTTACAGAAACGATATTTGCGGAGATATTGTTATCACTTCTGACGGTGAAAATATTTCAGTTGAATACGAGAATATGTGAGGTGTTACCATTGTTTTACAGTGTTGACAGAATCATCGGTGACATTGCGGTGTGCGTTGATGATAACGGAGAGATTTTTAACATCTCAACGGATTTGATTGAAGGCGATTTCAAAGAAGGCAGCATTCTTAAGGAATCGGATGAAATATATTTTGCGGATACAGAAGAGGAAAATTCCAGAAGAGAAGCAAATTTTGACTTGGCAGAAAGTTTATTTGAAAATTAAATAAAAAAAGCGTCGGATTATTGATATTTGCTCTTGAATAATCCGGCGTTTTATTATATAATAAAATTTATAATTACATTATAATGGAGGAATACGGTTTGTCATTTGAAACGGCAAAAGAAAAGGTTTTTGTTTCAACGCAGGAAATGCAAAAACAAAATGAATATATTCAGCTCGTAAAAAGCATCACAGATAACCGTTATCCTGATTGTTCGCCAAGAGCTTTTGTTCATACCTACGGCTGCCAGGGCAATGTTTCCGACGGTGAAAGACTTGAAGGTATGCTCGAAGAAATGGGCTATTGCCTTACCGATACTCTCGAAGAAGCGGATTTGGTGCTTTATAACACCTGTGCTATCAGAGAGCACGCAGAAGACAGAGTTTTCGGCAATGTCGGTGCACTCAAAAATATGAAGCTTGCAAAAAAAGAAATGAAGATTTTGCTTTGCGGCTGTATGATGCAGCAGGAACACGTTGCACAGAAAATAAAAAAGAGTTATCCTTTTGTTGATATTGTTTTCGGAACTCACGTTATCCACCGCCTTCCCGAATTTTTATACAGAAATCTCAGCACGGGCAAAAAAGTTTATGAACTTCCCGAAAGTGACGGCGTGATTGTCGAGGAGCTTCCCGTTCACCGTGACAGCAATTTCAAAGCGTGGCTTCCCGTTATGTACGGATGCAATAATTTCTGCAGCTACTGCGTTGTTCCCTATGTTCGCGGAAGAGAAAGAAGCCGTGACCCTGAAATTATCATCAGCGAAGCGAGAGAATTGATTAAACAAGGCTATAAAGATATAACACTTCTCGGTCAGAATGTTAATTCATACGGAAAATATCCCGATTTTGGATGTAATTTTGCAACCTTATTACGCAGAATAAACGAAATCGAAGGTGATTTCACAATACGTTTTATGACCTCACACCCCAAGGACTGCACCTTTGAGCTGCTTGATACAATGGCTGAATGCAAAAAGGTTGCAAAGCATCTGCATTTGCCGTTCCAAAGCGGTAGCAACAGAGTTCTTGATGAAATGAACAGAAGATACACAAGAGAAAAATATCTTGAGCTTCTTGAATATGCATATTCCGTAATGCCCGATTTATCTGTAACAACCGATGTTATAGTTGGATTTCCCGGGGAAACATATGAGGAATTCCTTGAAACGGTTTCTTTGGTTGAAAAAGCAAAGTTCACTTCAATGTATACTTTCATTTTTTCATCAAGAGAGGGGACCAAGGCATCAAAAATGCCCGATCCGATTTCAAGGGAAGAAAAAGGCAAATGGTTTAAAGAGCTTCTTGATGTTCAGGAAAAAATTGCCGCAGAAAGAACGGCGTCAATGGTTGGCAAAACCTACCGTGTTCTTTGCGAAAGCGTCAGTAAGGGCGGTTTGATTGAAGGAAGAACCGAAGGGAATATTATTATTGAATTTCCCGCAAGTACGGATGTTATCGGTTCTTTCAGAAATGTTTCCGTAACGGAATCACTCACCTGGATTCTGCGTGGAAAACTCATTGATTAGTTAATACTCAGGTATTATATAAATTTTAATTCAGTTAGGAGAAACAAAAATGGACGTAATTGCAAAAGCAAGAGAGCTTGGAGCTCTTCTTCAGCAGGACGAACGCTACATTAAGCTTATGGAAGCACAGAAGGCTAATGAAGCAGACACAGAGCTCAACGAGCTCATCGCAAGAATTCAGCTTATTCAGATGTCTTTCCAGCACGAAGCAAGCAAGGAAGATAAGAACGAGCAGAAGCTTGAAGCTTATGATAAGGAATTCGGCGAAATCTACACAAAGATTATGGCTAATCCCAATATGCAGGCTTATGAAGCTGCAAGAGCAGAAATTGATAATCTTATGAACTATATCACAAGCATTTTTGCTCTTTGCCTTCAGGGTGAAGACCCCGCAACCTGCGAGCCTCAGACCCAGGAGCACAACTGCAGCGGTGAATGCTCATCCTGCGGCGGCTGCCACTGATTCTTTGCAGCTTAATAAAGAGGCTGCTGTTTTGCGGCAGCCTCGGAATTTTTTGAAAGGTATGGTAAATCAATGGCAGAGCTTACCCCGATGATGAAACAGTATTTTCAGATAAAAGAAAATTACCCCGACACAATTCTTATGTTTCGTCTGGGTGATTTCTATGAAATGTTTTTTGATGATGCAAAAACCGTATCAGCAGAGCTTGATCTCGTTTTAACCGGAAGAGATTGCGGTCAGGAAGAAAGAGCACCTATGTGCGGTGTTCCTTTTCACAGTGCGGATTCATATATTGCACGCCTTGTTGCCAAAGGATATAAAGTTGCGATATGTGAACAGCTTGAGGATCCTGCACTTGCAAAGGGGATTGTCAAGCGTGACGTTACCCGTGTTCTCACTCCGGGAACGGTTATTGAGAGTACAATGCTTGATGAAGGTAAAAACAACTTTCTTGGCTGTATTTTTGCGTCAAAAAAACATATCGGTCTTTGCTTTGCCGATATTTCCACGGGCAGTGTTCATTTAACACAGCTTGAAAACAAGAATTCGCAGAAAAGAGTTATTAATGAACTCGGAAGATTTATGCCGAGTGAAATTATAATCAATGCAGATGTTTTAAAGCTTACACAAATTACGGATTTTGTTAAAAGCCGTCTGCATTCATCCTGCGATTTGCTTGATGATGACTGTTTTGATCTTTCAAAAGCTTCCGCTTCCGTTATTAAGCATTTTAAAGTTTCATCGCTTTCGGAGCTTTCATTAAATGATTCGGAGTCAGCCGTTTGTGCACTCGGTGCAGCGATGAATTATTTGAAAAGCGTTCAGAAATCGGAACTTGAAAATATTAAAGATATAAATTATTACGGTGAAGCAAGCTTTATGCGTCTTGATGTTTCAACATTAAGAAACCTTGAGCTCACAGAAACAATGCGTAACCGTGAAAAAAGAGGCTCGCTTCTTTGGGTGCTTGATAAAACCAAAACATCTATGGGCAAAAGAATGCTTCGCTCGTGGATTGAGCAGCCGTTAATTAATACTGCAAAAATTATAAAAAGACACAATGCTGTCGGAGAGCTTGTTGATAACCCGTCACTTCGTGATGACCTGATAAGCTCATTTATCGGCTGTCAGGATCTTGAAAGACTTATTACCCGTATAGCATATTCAACGGCAAACGCAAGAGAATTGAAGGGCTTATCGTCAACCCTCAACCTTCTTCCGCAGATAAAACAATGTCTTGATTTATGCAAAAGCTCATTGCTCAATGAATTAAACAATGAAATTCTTCCTTTAAATGAAATTGCATCATTGATTGATAACGCAATAACCGAGGAGCCTCCGTTTTCTGTCAGAGAAGGCGGAATGATTAAGAACGGATTTAATTCCGAAATTGATGAGCTTCGCGACATTGTTAATAACGGCAAAGGATATATTGCCGATATTCAGCTTCGTGAGCAGGAAAAAACCGGAATAAAAAAGCTTAAAATCGGTTATAACAGAGTTTTCGGTTATTATATTGAGGTTTCAAACTCATTCAAAGAGCTTGTTCCCGAAGAATATATCAGAAAACAGACTCTTGCAAATTGTGAAAGATACATAACCCAGGAGTTAAAAGAGCTCGAATCAAAGGTTCTCGGTGCACAGGAAAGAATAGTTCGCCTTGAATATGAGGTTTTTGATTCGGTAAGAAAGAAAACAGCGGAATATCTGTTTGAAATCCAGAAAACTGCGGCGGCGGTTGCTGCAGTTGATGTTATCTGTTCTTATGCAAAAGTTGCGGCGGAAAACAACTTCTGCTGCCCCGTAATGAACACAACGGACAGAATTAACATTTCAAACGGCAGACATCCCGTTGTTGAAAAAATGATTGAATATCCGTTTGTTCCGAATGATACATTGCTTGATTGCTCCGATAACCGCAGTGCAATTATCACGGGACCTAATATGGCGGGTAAATCAACATATATGCGTCAGGTTGCACTGATTTGTCTTATGGCTCAGGCGGGCTCGTTTGTTCCTGCTTCAAGTGCTGATCTTTGTGTGCTTGACGGAATTTATACAAGAATCGGTGCATCCGATGACCTTGCTTCGGGTTCTTCAACATTTATGGTTGAAATGAACGAGGTTGCTGATATACTGAAAAACGCCACATCAAAGAGTCTTATTATTTTTGATGAAATCGGAAGAGGCACCTCAACATTTGACGGTATGAGCATCGCAAGAGCAGTTCTTGAATATGCTGCAGATAAAAAACGTCTCGGAGCAAAAACACTCTTTGCAACTCATTACCACGAGCTGACAGAGCTTGAAAACCTTGTAAGCGGTGTTAAGAATTATAATATTGCCGTTAAGAAAAGAGGGGATGATATAACATTCCTTCGCCGAATAGTTCCCGGCTGTGCAGACGGAAGCTACGGTATTGAGGTTGCAAAGCTTGCCGGCGTTCCCGTAAGCGTTGTTGAAAGAGCAAAAATTGTTCTTTCTGAGCTTGAATCGGAAACCAATCCCGTTCAGTTTAAAGCGAAAACGGAAGAAGAGCCTCAGATGCAGCTTTCTTTCGGAAACTCCAATGCAGATTTGATTGTTGAAAAACTTCAATCAATCGATGTAAATACTCTAACACCCATTGAAGCAATGGGGATACTTTATGACTTAACAAAGCAGGCAAATAGTTAAAGGGAGGGTTCTTTATGCCGAAAATCAATGTTCTTCCAAAATCGCTGGCAGAGCTTATTGCTGCCGGTGAGGTTGTTGAGCGTCCCGCTTCGGCAGTAAAAGAGCTTCTTGAAAATTCTATTGATGCCGGAGCATCAAATATAACCGTTGAAATTAAAAACGGCGGCATTCCTTATATCAGAATAACCGATGACGGATGCGGAATTGAACGCGAGGATATAAGAAATGCTTTTGTAAGCCACGCCACAAGCAAGATTGCGTCACCTGAGGATCTGGAATCAATATTCACTCTCGGCTTCAGAGGTGAGGCACTTGCAAGCATAAGTGCTGTTGCAAAAGTTGAGATTATGACCCGTACCGAGAATGAAGAAGCAGGCACAAGATATATTATTGAATACGGTGAGGAGATGTTGCTTGATGATGCGGGCTGCCCTTGCGGAACAACGGTAATAGTCAGAGATTTATTCTCAAAAACTCCCGCAAGAATGAAGTTCCTCAAAAAGGATGTAACAGAAGCTAATGCAGTAGCAAGTGTTGTTGACCGCATCGCTCTTTCGCACCCGGAAATATCAATCCGTTTTATCCGTGACGGAAAGCAGACTTTATTAACAAGCGGAAACGGTGATTTACTTAACTGCATCAGAGAAATATTCGGCAAAGAATTTTCTTCCGCATTGATTCCCGCGTCATACAGCGGGCAGGGCATTGAAGTAAACGGCTTTGTTTCCAAGCCCTCTTATTCAAGACCCAACAGAAATATGCAGTTTTTCTTTCTTAACAACAGATTGATAAAAACCGCAACGGGAAATGCCGCAATCAGCGAGGGATACAAAAACTCCATAATGGTTGGAAAATTCCCGTCTTGTGTTCTCAATATAAAGATTAATCCTTCGCTTGTTGATGTTAACGTTCACCCCGCAAAAACTGAGGTTCGTTTTTCTGATGAAAGAATAATCTTCAATGCAGTATTCTATGCTTGCAAAAACGCACTTTCCGTTGGCGATACTCCCGTTCAGATTAAACAGCAGCCAAAGCCGGTTCAGGATTATTACAAAGCACCGCCAAAACCGCCGGAGCAGATTAAAATAACAGAAACAGTTAAGCCGAGCAATGATTTCTGGCAGCATATTCCCAAGATCAATACTGCCGGGAGAGTTGAACCGGTGAATATATCAAATCCGACTCCTGCGAAGATAACTGTTGTCAAATCACCTGAAACAGTCAATACGGATTCTATAGAAAAAACCGATGATATTGATGATATTTTTCTTAACTCACCCTCAGAAAAAACGGTTGCTTCAGTTAGATCTGAACCCGAATCAATAAAATGTGATGTTGTAACAACAGAAAATACTTCCGAATCATCCGATGAAAAGGTCAGTTTTGAGGAAGAACTGTTTCATCTTGTGGGTGAAGCGTTTAAAACTTATATTATTTGCGAATATAAAGGCAAGCTTGTTATAATTGATAAACACGCTGCACATGAAAGAATAATTTACGAAAAGCTTAAGCGTGAAAGTTCAGAGCGAACTCCGCAGATTCTTCTTTCACCCGTTACCGTTATGCTTTCAAAAGATGAATATTCGGCAATAACTGATAACACAGACATTATTTCTCAGGCAGGCTTTGATGTTGAAGATTTCGGTAACGGATGCGTAATCGTCAGAGAATGTCCTATGGAAATAACAAGAGATGATGTTGAAGAGATTATAACTGAAATTGCAGGCAGATTTGTTGAAAAGAAGCAGGATGTTTCATTTGAAAAGCTTGATTGGCTTTTTCATTCTGTAGCTTGCAGAAGTGCGATTAAAGCAGGGAATTTCACATCCCGTTTTGAAATGGAAAGATTTGCAAAGCAGCTTCTTTCTATGCCTGACATCAGATACTGTCCGCACGGCAGACCCGTGCTGGTTGAAATGACAAAAAGAGAGCTGGAGAAAAATTTTGGCAGAGTCTGAAATAAAACTTATTGCTGTTGTCGGTCCTACCGCTTCGGGCAAAACATCCCTTGCTGTTGAGATTTGCAAGAAAATCGGCGGAGAAGCCGTTTCGTGCGATTCAATGCAGATATATAAAGGAATGGATATAGCAACCGCAAAACCGACTATAGAAGAAATGCAGGGAATTCCGCATCATTTAATCGGTTTTGTTGAGCCTGATGAACCGTTCAGCGTTTATAAATATTGCGAAGAAGCAAAAAAAGCGATTGATGATATTGTTTCAAGAGGCAAAATTCCCGTTATTGTGGGCGGAACCGGACTTTATTTTAATTCTTTGATAGATAATATTGAGTATTTTCCCGAAGAAACCGATTTTGAATACCGTGAAGAACTGAAAAAAAGAGCAGAAGCCGAAGGTGCTCAGGCTCTTCTGGATGAGCTTCGGGCAGTTGACCCCGATGCTGCTGAAAAACTTCATTTTAACAATCTCGGAAGAATAATCAGGGCTCTTGAAATATTTAAAGCAACGGGAAAAACAAAAACCGTTCAGAATGAACTTTCAACAAAATCTCCGTCGCCATATTCTGTAACGGCAATCTGTCTTGACGCTAAAGACAGACAGTATCTCTACAACAGAATCAATAAACGAGTTGATTTGATGCTTGAAGCGGGTTTACTTAATGAGGCTGAAACTTTTTTGAATTCTCCTCTCGGTCAAACTGCCAAACAGGCAATCGGATACAAAGAGCTAACACCGTATTTTTGCGGAGAAAAAGCTCTTGATGAATGCATTGATAATCTTAAAATGCAAACAAGACGATATGCCAAGCGTCAGCTTACCTGGTTCAGGCGTGATGAAAGGATGAATTATATTTATATTGATGAGCATCCGAATGCTGAAAGCTTAATTAATGAGGCAATGAATATTATAAAAAGGAGTGCGGATTTTGAAATTTAAAGAGAATATTTCAAAAATTATACCGGTTTTTGCAATAATTATTGTTATAATCTTTGCCGTTACCGAGATTTACAGTCTATCAAGCCGCACTATGGCAACTCAGATTGCCCGTGAGCAAACCGTTCTTGAAACTGTTGATGCTCAGATGTTTATAATTAAGGATGAAATCTTGCTGTCAAATAATGCAAGCGGTGTAACTGTACCCATCGCGGTTAATTCCGAACGTGTAAGCAGGGGCAGTGCGATTGCGGCAGTTTTCTCAAACGAAACCTCCGCAGAGAATTATTCCAATCTTCAGACTCTTAATCATAAATTGTTAAGCTATAAAAAAATTGACAGCTCTTTGAGGTTAGCGGATGTTGATTTGAAGAAGCTGAATTCTGAAATTGACAATGCTTTTTATTCAATTCTTGACTCTGCATATTCATCCGATTTTGAAAATTTATCAGAGTATAAAATGAATTTCAGCGAAAAGCTTTCAAGAAAGCAGATTTCATTGAATAAAAGTGTTGATGTTACCTCACAGATTGTCGTAACCGAAAGTCAGATAGCGGCAATTAAAGCAGATGCAACTCCGTCACAGATTATTACTGCGGAAACAGCAGGATATTATGTTAACCATCTTGACGGCTATGAAAATCTTCTCACTACCGATGATTTGGATACCCTGACGGTTGATAAGCTGCAAACTGCTTTGAATTCCTCACCTAAACCAACCTCAGATAATTCAATCGGAAAGATTATTGACGGCTATAATTGGTATACTGCTTGTGTTGTTAATTCAGCTGATATTTCCGATTTCAAGCCGGGGGATACGGTTAAATTGATTTATGATGAATCAGGCGAAAACACCGTTAAAACAAAGGTTTATTCTGTTTCATCTGTTGGCGATAATCAATCTTTAATTATTTTCAGATGTAATCTTATGAACGAAAACCTTTCTGATTTAAGAATTGTTTCGGGGAAAATTGTTCTTGAAGAGCACACAGGTCTTAAAGTCAGCCGTGACGCCATCAGGGTTAATGAAAACGGCGAAGAGGGTGTTTTTGTTCGCAGAGGAGAGCTTATAACCTTCAGAAGAATTAACACCGTTTATTCCGAAGAATCCTTTGTTATTGCCGCTGCACCGATAATAACGGCTGATGATAATAAAGAAGGCAATGAAGCAAAAAAAGAAGAAAAAGAGGAATTGATAAAAAATCATATAAAGCTTTATGATGAAATTATCGTTTCCGGAAAGGATTTGAGCGATGGAATGGTTATCTGATGAAGAAAGATTTTCGGCTATAAAAGAAAATCTGAAGTTTATTAATGAAGAAATTGCTCAAGCGGCTGTGAAGTCGGGGAGAAATGAAAAAGATGTTTATTTGATGGCTGTAACCAAAACAGTTGAAAGCAGGTTTATCAATCATGCAATAGACTGCGGAGTTAATTTAATCGGTGAAAACAAGGTTCAGGAGTTCTTGCTGAAAGAGCCGGAATTAAATCTTGATAAATGCGTGCCGCATCTGATTGGTCATCTTCAGTCAAACAAAGTCAAAAAAATTGTTGGTAAGGTTGACACAATTCAATCAGTTGATTCGCTGAATATTGCCGCTGAAATCGGAAAGCGTTCTCTGGAAGCAGGAATAAAAACCAAGATTTTGCTTGAAGTCAATGTCGGAAATGAAGAAAGCAAATTCGGTTTTTCACAAGAGGAACTTTTTGAAAAGGTCTGTGAAATAAGCGAAATCAAAGGCGTTTCTGTTGACGGACTGATGTGCGTTGCTCCGATTTGCGAAAAAGAAGCCGAATTAAGAAAGATTTTTTCAAATATGCACTCTATGTTTATTGACATTGGAGCAAAAAAAATAGATAATGTTAATATGAATATTCTCTCGATGGGTATGTCGGGTGATTATAAGCTGGCGATTCTTGAAGGAGCTAATCTCGTCAGAGTAGGCTCTGCAATATTCGGCTCAAGAATCTACAGATAATTAAGGAGGATAAAAATATTATGAACATCAAGAATATGTTAAAGAACTTTATCAACGGAACCGATGATAATTATATCGAGAGTGATGATGCAACTTTTGAAGATGATTTTGATTTTGCACCTTCTGCACCCGCAGTTGAAGAACCCGTTGAAAAATCACAGCCCAAGGCAAAATTCAAAACAGAAAGAGCTTCATCAAATGTTGTTAATATTGCAGTATCAAAGCCTGCCGCAACAGCAGCAAAGCCTCACGTTGTTTTTCAGAAGATTGACCGTTTTGAAGAGGTTGCCGAAGTTGCCGATATATTAAACCAGAAGAGAATTGTTATACTCAATCTTGAAACCTGCCCCAATGATATTTCACAGAGAATCATTGATTTTCTTTATGGCGTTGCTTATGCAAACCACGGTGAATTCAAAAAGGTTGCAGGAAGAGCATATATAATTACCCCCAACAATGTTCCTGTTTCAGGCGAACTTATTGATGAAATTGCAGGAATAAGCGAAGTAGAGTATTAATAAGAAAGGTGAAAGATTATGCTTAAGACAGAACAGATTCTGAACGCAAAATTCACTCCCGTCAGCAAAGGAACATACAGTGCGGATGAGGTTGATTCCTTCCTCAAAACAGTTGCCCAGTCATATGAGCAGTCACTTAATGAAAACAAGGAACTTATAAAGAAAATCAGCATTCTTGCAGATAAAATTGAAAGCTACAGAAACGATGAAGAAGCAATCAAGCTTTCTCTTCTTGATGCACACAGAATGGCTGAAACCGTTAATAAGAATGCCAAGGATAAGGCTGATGCCGTTGTTGCCGACGCAGAGAGCAAATCAAAGATTATTCTTGACGGAGCAAACAGACAGTCAAATATCCTTGTTGAAGAAGCACGTGAAAAAGCAAAGGAAATAGTAGATAACGCAAGAACTGCTGTTGCTTCACTCACCGACAGAGCACAGAAAGAAACAGATCTTGCCATCAATTCTGCACGTGAAAAATCAGCGGAGATTATTTCAAAAGCAGAGGAAGAAGGCAAAAAAATTATCGGTAGTAGCAAAGAAGCCTATGAATTTTATTCAAGTGAGCTTGAAAGAATAAAGGCAGAAACCGAGAATTATAAAAAGGTTATCTCTGATATTTGCAATAATCAGCTTTCACTTATCAACACCATTCCCGAAATTACCGTTAATTCAGAAAATCAAGCTGAAACTATTGAAGAAATAATTGAAGAAAACGAGATAGTTGAAGAACCAGCAGAAGCAGCAGTTGAAGTTGAAGCAGAGGATGAACCTGAGGCTTCCGAAGAATCCGATGCCGTTGAGGAAGAAGTTGTTTTTGTTCCCGAAGCTGTTGAGGTTGAAGAAACAGAAGAAGAACCTGAAGTTTCGGATGAAGAAATCATTGAAGATAAAGAAGAAAAGGTGATTGAAATATCCGAAGATACAGATGACCTTTTCAGCCTTATTGATGATATGGATTTTGACGATAATTTCATTGCATCAAATATCGATGAGATTGTTCCTGCTGCTGTTGAAACAATCAAAGAAGAGTCAAATGATGAAGCACTTGAAGAAATCGAAAAAGATATTGAAGAATTAAATGACGATGATTTGTTTGAGGGCTTTGAAGTAAATCTTGATGAAATTGATGATGAGAGCGAAGATGAAGATATTTCTTCACTTTTCGACAGCCTTTTTGACGACTGATTAATTATGTGAGGTTCTTATGTTTCAGGCAATTACTCTGGCGGTAATAACAGCTTTGACTATTATAGACCAGTTAACAAAATATGCCGCCGTTGTAACTGTAAAAGTCAACGGTCCGAAAGAGTTTCTTTTCGGCTTGCTTCAGTTCAGGTATACCGAAAATACCGGAGCAGCCTTCAGCTCTTTTTCAGATAACACAACTTTGCTTTCTGTTTTTACCGTAGCTGTTATTGTTATCGGCATGATTGTTGTTCTTTCAAGAAAACTGAAACCGAATTTTCTTAATGCCTGCCTTATCTTAATTCTTTCAGGTGGTATAGGTAATGCTGTTGACCGAATAAGACTTGGCTACGTTGTTGATTTTATAGAACCTCTTTTCATTGATTTCGCCGTTTTCAATTTTGCCGATTGTTGCATAACAGTCGGAGCGTTTATGATGATCGGCTATGAGATTTATGATTTGATAAAAGACAGTAAATTGAAGAAACACAAACAAAATGATTGATATTATTGATACAGTCGAATATAACGAAACGATTTCATTATTAATTGATAATGAGTCAAGCGGTGTAAGAGCAGATAAAATACTTTCTGAAGCATTAAAGGATTATTCAAGATCTTTTGTGCAAAATCTTTTTAATGACGGTTTGGTATGCGTTAACGGTAAGGCAGTAAGCAAAAGCTTCAAGCCTAAAACCGGAGAAACAATTTGCTTCACCGTTCCCGAGCCCGCTGTTTTATCGCTTGAACCTGAAAATATCCCTCTTGAAATTATGTATGAGGATGAACATCTGCTTGTTGTGAATAAGCCGAGAGGGATGGTAGTGCATCCTGCACCCGGAAATTATAACGGTACATTGGTTAACGCCCTTCTTTGGCATTGTAACGGCGAGCTTTCGGGAATAAACGGTGTTGTGCGTCCGGGAATAGTTCACCGAATAGATAAGGATACAAGCGGGTTGCTTCTTGTTGCCAAGAACGATAAAGCTCATATTTCTCTTTCTGAACAGATTAAAGCCCATTCTCTTGACAGAGAATACCGTGCTGTTATTCACGGCAAACTGAAAAATCAGGAGGGGATTGTTGATGCACCGATAGGCAGAAGTCAGACTGACAGAAAAAAGATGTGTGTAACAGAAAGAAATTCCAAAAACGCAGTTACTCATTATCAGGTTCTTGAAGAATACAGAAGCTTTTCATTTTTAAAGTTAAGGCTTGAAACCGGAAGAACACATCAGATAAGGGTTCATATGGCTCATTTGGGGCATCCCGTTGCAGGCGACCCTATCTATGGCCCAAAGAACGGTGTCACATCGCTTAACGGACAATGTCTTCACGCTGCAGTTCTCGGATTTATTCATCCGATTTCAAATGAGTTTATTAGAATTGAAGCTCCGTTGCCAAAATATTTTTCCGATTTCATCGAGGTAGTAAAAAAACAATGAATTCAAAAAAAGATTTTTCCGATTGGCTTCTTGCCTCGGATATTGACGGAACATTGAATAATAAGATGCGTAGATTGCCGAAGCGTAACAAGGAAGCTATTGAAAGATTCATTGAAAATGGCGGAAAATTTACACTTGCTTCGGGAAGAAATCCGCAGTCAATGGAAAAGCATTTCAGAAATCTTCCGATTAAAAACACTCCGGCAGTTGTAATTAACGGTGCAGGGCTTTATGATTTTGAAAAAAATGAAATGATATATTTTAGTGCTATGAACAACACCGCAATGAATCTTGCTGTTGAATGTGCTGAAAGATTTCCGTTGGTTGACTGCCTTATTGTTGCTAAAGATTTAATATATATAACTGGTAACGGTTGGTTTGGAAAAATCTTTGTTGCATCAGATAATCTGAAGCATAAGCACTTTAAGGATATTAAAGATGTTCCCAGGGAGAATTGGGGAAAAGTTGTTTTCTCAGGTCTTCCGCACCATATTAAAAAAATTAAAAAACATTTTACCGATTTAGACAGTTCAGATTTAACGCTGATGTCTTCATCAATAGCAAGCTTTGAGCTTCTTGCAGCTGATACTCATAAAGGAACTGCTGTTTTGAAGCTTGCGGAAATACTTGGAATTGATAAAGCACACACAGCAGCTATAGGTGATTATTTTAATGATTATGATATGCTGAAAAGTGTTGGTGTGCCTGCCTGCTGCGGTCAGGCTCCGAAAGAAATGAAAAATATTTCCGAGTTTACAGCATGCCACTGTAACAAAGGTGCAGTAGCTGATTTTATAGAATATTTAGAGTTAAATAAATAATGGGAGGTATCCGTATTATGGATGCAACAATCAGAAAACAGTTAAAAATCAAGGCTTGTAAAGCCCGAATGGGGATTATTGAAGGCGTTTTTAACGCTAAATCCGGTCATCCCGGCGGTTCACTTTCGTGCGTTGATATTATTACTTATTTATATTTCAATCATATGAATGTTGACCCTCAGAATCCCAAGGATGAAAACAGAGACAGATTTGTTCTTTCAAAAGGTCACGCAGCACCTGCTCTTTATGCTGTTTTGGCAAACAAGGGATATTTCCCCGTTGAGGAATTAAAAACACTCAGAAAGAGCGATTCAATGCTTCAGGGTCACCCCAGCATTAAATACACTCCCGGTGTTGATATGTGTACCGGTTCGCTCGGTCAGGGCATTTCCGCAGCCTGCGGAATGGCACTCGGTGCAAAGCTTTCGGGTAAAAGCTTCAGAGTATTCACAGTTCTCGGCGACGGCGAAATTCAGGAAGGCCAGGTATGGGAGGCTGCAATGTATGCCTCGGCAAAAGGTCTTGATAATCTCGTTGCGGTTGTTGATAACAACGGTCTGCAGATTGACGGTACCATCGCTGAAGTTAACTCACCTTATCCCATTGCTGAAAAATTCAAATCCTTCGGCTGGAATGTAATTGAAATTTGTGCACACAGCTTTGATGAAATAGAAGCTGCATTTAATGCTGCAGCAGAATTCAAGGGCAAGCCTTCAGTTATCGTTGCAAACAGCGTTAAAGGTAAGGGCGTTTCATTTATGGAAAATCAGGTCAGCTGGCACGGTTCTGCACCCAATGCAGAGCAGTATGAGCAGGCAATGGCAGAATTGACAAAGGCTCTTGCTGAGCTTGAAGCGTAATTGAAAGGGGATAGGTAACAATGGCAGATATTATTAAAACAGCAACTCGCGATGCTTACGGTAAAGCACTCGTTGAACTTGGCGAAAAAAATGATAAAGTAATTGTTCTTGATGCTGACCTTGCAGCTGCAACAAAAACAGGTATGTTCAAAAAAGCTTTTCCCGAAAGATTTTTTGATTCAGGTATTGCTGAATCAAATATGATGGGTGTTGCCGCCGGTCTTTCAACAACCGGATACACCGTATTTGCAAGCACATTTGCAATGTTTGCCGCAGGCAGAGCTTTTGAGCAGGTCAGAAACTCTATCGCATACCCCCATCTTAATGTTAAAATCGGAGCAACTCACGCAGGTATTTCCGTTGGTGAAGACGGTGCAAGCCATCAGTGCTGTGAGGATATTGCTCTTATGCGTTCAATTCCAGGAATGACTATTATTAACCCTGCTGATGATATTGAGGCAAGAGCAGCTGTTTTTGCTGCTGCTGAATATGAAGGACCCGTATATATGCGTTTCGGCAGACTTGCCGTTCCCAGAGTTTTTGATGAAAACTATAAGTTTGAGTGGGGCAAGGCTGTTGTTCTTAATGAAGGCAGCGATGTAACTATCTGTGCAACCGGTCTTATGGTTAATGAAGCTGTTGAAGCTCAGAAAATACTTGAAGCAGAAGGAATCAGCGCTGAAATTATCAACGTTCACACCATTAAACCTCTTGATTCAGAAACAATTTGTAAATCTGCAGCTAAAACCGGTGCAATAGTTACCGCAGAGGAACACAGCGTAATCGGTGGCCTCGGAAGTGCCGTTGCTGAAGCTGTTTGTGAAAACGGAACCTGCGTTCCCGTTATCAAAGTTGGTGTAAATGATTGCTTCGGCAAATCAGGTCCTGCGGTTGAACTTCTTCATATTTACGGACTTGATGCACAAAATATAGTTGAGAAGGCTAAAAAAGCCATTTCTATGAAATAAACACTTGGCGGCTGATCTGCTTTTGCAGAACAACCGCCAGTTTATAAATTTATGAGGTGTTATTTTGACTTTTTCAGAAACAAAAAAATTACCCAAAAAGATTAAAATTATTATTTCTGTTGCTGCTTCATTGATTGTTGCGGTTTGTTTAGCTGTGATTATCGGAATGGTTATTGAAAAAAACAATCCCGAAAACTCTAAAATTATAGTTTACAGAAAAAATAACACAGATATTATCCGAATCAATGAAAAGGAATTAGTTGTTAATCTTAAGAACACTTCTGATTTTAAGTGTGATAAGAGAACCGGAAGAGTTTTCTTTTCTGCAGAATCGTCATATTCTGACGGGTTATATGATTTGTATTTTGTTGAAGAAAAAAGCGGAGAAATAACTTCACCCAAATTAATTGATTATGCTGTTGAAAAGAATTTCAGCGTGTCATCAGGCAAAGTCTATTATTTAAAATTTAACAATAAAACAAGTGCAAACGATGCGTGCGTTTGTGATGTTGATTCAAATAAAATAAAGGTTTTTGCCGAAAATGTTGACAGCATATATACATTAGACGGTGCTGAAAGCGTTTATTTTATAAAAATGCACGGCTCAACTCAGGTGCTTTATGAATACAGCAATGAATCACCGGCTGAAATAAGCAGAAATATCAGCAACATTTTCAGCTATGAAAATGAAAATAAACCTCATATTTTATTTGAAACAAAATCTCAGGCCGATAACAATTCCAATCAGCTTTATATAGCTTTTCCCGGTCAACAGCCCGAACTGATTTGTGATAATGTTTCCAATGTTTTATATGATAATTACAAAGCGGGCGGTAATCTTTATTATTTTACAACCTCTGAGGAAAGCGTTTCCTGGAGCTATGTTATTTCTGATGCTTATGAAGAATCAGATTTAACTATGGAAAGACCTGTCAGAAGCGATTTCTTTTCCTTTTTCGGAATATCGGCTGAATATAATGAGGCTTTAAGAAAATATCAGGATAAGCTTGTTCGTGATGAAATAAGACAAGCTCTTAATATAATGACAGAAAACGGTGAGTTTTCTGCACCGGTTTATTCCGCATTTGTTTATAACGAAAACGGTACATTTAAATTAGCAGAAAACATTGATCCCACAAGAGTTTTTGCGGTTGCTGCTTTTGGTGAACCAAAAATCATTTTTGAAGAAACAACCGTAACCGAGGCACAGTCTGATATGGACAGCCTTGTTTCTATTGCTCAAAGAAGTGCAATAAGTGAGGTTCTTGATTATGCACGCTCGCTTGTTGCAAACAGTGTGGTTTCAAACGGTGTGGAGGTTGCAGTTTATTCAGAAGAAAACGGCAATCCTGTTATGTCGGAGCTCCACGATTACGATAAAACCAAAACCCTGTTTTCTTTTTCAGACAGCGGAGAACGGATTTTTGCATTAGAAAGAGGCAGCCAGACCGGTAAATTAACTCTTTATTCCAATTCGATTGACATTAATCATAAAGTGACTGAAAGAATAAATGTTTCATCAGACGTATCAAGCTACTGGATTAACGATAAAAGTATTTTCTATATGAAATCCGACATTGGCAAGGATACCGGCGATATTTATGTTTTTGACGGAAACAGCTCAACCAAAATTTCCAATGCAGCTAATGCATTTATGCTCAGCGGTGAAAATGAAGTTTTTATCATTAAAGATAATAATTCCGATTATTCCGAACCCGTTGCGTCTTATTACTGCTTTAGCGATAATACCGAGTCGGAAATAGCAAAGGATGTTATTGTTTCAACCTTTGTTCATCAAAACGGTTCGGCAGCTTTTATAACATCAGATAATAAGCTCTTTATTTTTACTGACGGAAACAGCGGATTTATTTCCGATTCTGTTGATGAAATCTTACTTTTTAATTAACGGAGCAGAGAAAGGATTTATATAATTATGAGTTCTGAAAAAATATTAAAAAAATCAACCTTCGGCGGCTTCAAAAAAGAGGGAGTTCTTAATTATATTGAGGAGCTTCAGGCTGAGATTCTTTCACTAAAAAAAGAATTGAATAATTCAAAAGATAATATGAAAGAGATTGATGAATTAAAAAAGATAATTCAGAATAATGAAGCTGAAACTTCTGCTCTGCAAAATGAGAATATTGATTTAAAAGCTGAAAATGAAGAATTAAAATCAATCAATAAGTCGTATTCAGAAGATCTGGAGAAGGCACGCATTTCAACTAAAGAGCTTGAAGCAAAAATCGGGGTTTATGAAAATAAATTTTCAGAGATTGAAAAGAAGTTTTCTGAAATTGAAAGTGCATACGCCAATAAATCTGTTGAGTCAGATAATAAAGCAACAGTTATGATGCAGGATGCTGTCAGTTACTCTGAAAAAATCATTTCAAAGGCAAATGAAACAGCAAAAGCCAATATAACAAAAGCAGATATTGTTGTTAAAAAGGCTCTTTCTGAAATAGCAGTTGCAGCTCAGAAGATTAAATCTGCCCGTTCTGAATATGATGCTTCGATTTCAACAGTTGAGAAAAGCGTTGAATCTCTTTCTGTTGCAATTTCTGAAATATCAACTAATTTAAATCTTTCTTTTGAAGCAGAGGCATAAAATCTATGGCAACATATTCATTTAATATTAAAGATTATTGTAATTTCAGTGATATAATTAAAGCAGGCGATACTGTTTTACTCAGTGGAACTGTTTATACCGCCAGAGATGCTGCTCATAAAAGAATATTTGAACTGCTTGACAGCGGCAAGCCCTTACCTTTTGATTTAAAAGGTGCCTGCATCTATTTTGCGGGCCCCACACCAACTCCTAACGGCAGGGTAATCGGAAGCTGCGGTCCAACAACATCAAGCCGAATGGATGTTTATTCTCCGCGGTTGCTCGATTTGGGATTATCTGCAATGATCGGCAAGGGCGAAAGAAACAAATCGGTATGCGATGCAATCATAAGAAACAAAGCTGTTTATTTTTGTGCAATAGGCGGTGCCGGTGCACTCTGCAGCCAAAGCATAGTTTTTTGCGAAGAAATTGCCTTTAAAGATTTAGGCTGTGAAAGCATAAAAAAGCTTGAAATTCTTGATTTTCCTCTCGTTGTCGGAATCGATTGCTCGGGCGGCAACTTATTTAAATAAAAAACAAACCCGTCATCAGCTGACACTTTGCTATAAAATGTCGCCAGATGGCGGGATTTTATTAATACAGTAAAAACAATGCAACCGGTAACAAAAATATGAAAACGGAAGCTGGATTTTTAAATGCTTTCTTAAAGCTTTTCCAATCAACCGCCTGCCATACTCCCACAATAAGCACAACGGCACACGAATGAACAGGAATTCTGATAATAACATCTTTTATCAAAAACAAAAATAACACCATTAATGCTGCTATGGGGATATTTTTAACAGCAGATTTATTGATTTTTTGAGGAACAAAGCACAGTGCGGGTGCAAGAATAATGTTGGTTATTCCAACCTTTAAATAATCTTTTCTTTCCGGATTATCGTTTAATAAAATCAACTCGTTTGAAAATGCAATAATGATTCCACAGATAATTGAAATTATCGTTCCCCAAACGGTGATGTTGTTGCTTAAGCTTTTGTTGAATTCCAATGCTGAAATCTCATTAATTGATGTAATCATATCGGGAGGATTCAAAAAATAATTCAGCACAACGGTAATAATCAACGCAAAGAATGAAGCGTGAATTATTTTACTGAATTTTTTAAACTTTCTCGGGTAAGTAATCATTATTACCAGAACTATCGTTCCGTATAAAACGCCTCTCCAGTTGCCGTGGAATCCGAGTGAAACATAAGATTCTATCATTTCTCTCGGCGTATTTCCCGTTGCACCGATGCCAAAATAATTTGTGGTCTGAAGCACGGTAACGGTTAATGCAGTTGCAAGCATTAAACCCGCATAAGCTGACGATTCTTTGATTTTTAAAATAACCGAAGAAAACTTGTTTCCGAAGCAAAAAACAATTCCCGAAACTGCAAGAGTAATAACCGCCGACACATATCCGAAATTGTTTAAAAGATAAGAAATAACCGTAAAATTGAGCAAGACAAACAATAAATTTTTTTTATCAAATTTATCAACAAACACCGTTAGAATAACTGTTATTATGCAGGACCACAGTGCTCCTATACTGCTGCAAGCTCCCATACTTAAAACAAACGGAAAAATAAAAGCTGACGGGAACAGTACTTTTTTAATTATATCATTTATGTTATTGTTAAATGCCAAATCAATTCCTCTTTTTTCTGAAATATAACTACAGTTTACATTAAAAATCAAAAGTATACAAGATGTTTTTAAAAAGTTTTGCTCAAAGTATAGTAAAATTCTTTTATTTATGTTAAAATATTTTGGATTAAAAATTACGGAGTAGATAATGAATAAAGAAAAAGCAAAAAAAATAGCAACCTGGATTATTGTTCCGCTGATGGCAGCGATATTTATACTTGATATTGCAACCGTTGCAATCGGAAATAATTACTGCCGCAGGTTTACCGTTGAGCAAGAAAAATTTGACAGAAAAAACGGTGATGACAGAATTCATTTTCTTAACACCGCAAATTCTGATGCAATTCTGCTTGAAAGTAACGGCAAATTTGCCCTTATTGATGCAGGAGAGGGTAACAATAACCCCAGAAGAAAATCGCCGTACAAAGGCTATGAAAGCGAAGTTGTTGAATATATTAAAAAAGCTGCGGGTAACGAAGAGGGCTATGCTGTTCTTGATTTTATTCTCGGCACACATTATCATTATGACCATATAGGTTCGTTCAACGCAGTAATCTGTGACCCTTCAATCAAAATAGAAAAAGCTTATTTTAAAGAATTCAATCCGGTTATTGCAAAGGGTTATGAAACAGAAAGATGGGAAATTGATAAAACCTATAGCAGCATAATATCAAACTTAAATAAGCTCAACGTTCCGGTTATCAGCGATTTGCCTGATGAAGAATTTGAATTCGGAGATTTTAAGATTCAGTTTTATAACACAGTAACATCTGATAATTTTGCAGGTAAAGGAGAAAATGCATCAAGCGTCGGAGTAAAAATTATCAAAGGAAATAAATCCGCCTTTCTCGCTTCCGATATAACAAAGTCAACGGGTCTTGAAGATGTCGTTGCACCGCTGGTAGGGGATATTGATTTGCTCAAAATAGGACATCACGGATATTTCGGATCATCTTCGGCTGATTTTCTCTCTGTTCTGAAGCCCGAAATAGCCATTGTAACAAACCAGCTCGGTAAGGTTTATCCTAATGTTAAATGGAATTTAACAATGAGTGCAAAAGTTCCGTTTTATGCGACCTATGATAATAACGGTATTATTGCATCGTTTGATGACAGCGGAAATATAAAACTGACAAACAATATACACGGCTGATTGTTAATCTTTTATTAAATAAGCTGTCTACAGATTGACAATTATTTCTAAAATTGATAATATTATTGCAATAAATAATGGATTGGTATGGCTTTATGAATCTGACTTGTTATGATTATTTAAAAATGCACGCAAAACGCCTCGGCGATTTTGATGCTGTACTTGCTTTCGGAAGCAGAATCAAGCTTTCAAGGATTATCAGTGATGCTGATGCAATCGCTGCATATATTAATTCTATCGGAATAAAAAGCGGTGATTCCGTTACGGTTTTTCTGCCTAATGTTGTTCACGGTTTTGTAACGTTTTATGCACTTAATAAAATCGGTGTAATAGCAAATATAGTTCATCCGCTTACATCACCAGATGTTCTTAAAGAAAACATTGAAACAACAAAATCAAAGGCAATTTTTATTCTTGATATTTTAGCAGCAGATTATGCCGATATGCTTAATCAAACCGGTATTCCCTGCATAATCTGTTCAAACTCGGATTATGTTCTTGCACCGATTGTGCCTGCCTTAAGAGTTTTTGAAAAAGTAAAAGGCAAAGGCGTCAATTCTTTTAAAAACTCAATAAAGTATTTAAAAGCTGTTTCTGCCGGCAAAGGCAAAAAATCAGTTGACTGCCACGACGGTGCTCAGATTGCCGTATATCTTCATGGCGGCGGCACAACCGGAAAAAGCAAAACAATAATGCTTTCAAGCAACAATCTGAATAATCTTTCAGAAAAGCTCAATGCTCTTGATGTTCCTCACAAAGCAGGGGATGAGTATTCTCTTTTTGTTCTGCCGATGTTTCACGCCTTCGGCCTTGGGATTGCAATGCATTTCCCGATAACTCACGGATTCACTTCAATTCCTATGCCTCAATTCAATGCTGAAACAGCTAATAAGCATATGAAAAAACATAAGGTTACTTTTGTTCTCGGTGTTCCGAATATGTTTAAAAAGCTTATGGAAGATAAAGGTTTTGATGGTCCGCATCTTAAAAATCTGCGTCTTGTTTTCTGCGGCGGTGATTTTCTTTCAGAAAAGCTTGTTAAGGAATTTAATGCAACCGTTGCCAAAAACGGCGGTAACGGAAAGCTTTTCAGAGGCTACGGTTTAACTGAAGTTTCCTCTGTCTGCACCGTTAATACTTATGAGAATTGCAGAGAAGATTCAATCGGCAAACCGCTTGGCGATATTAAGGTTGAAATATGGGACGAAATGAAAAACCGTCTTCCTGCCGGGCAAACGGGTGAAATTGTGGTATGCGGTGATACCGCCATGCTTGGATATTACAACGGTGATAACACGGTGAGAAACGATGGCGTATACATTGATAAAAACGGTGTTCGCTGGGTGCTTACGGGTGATCTCGGATATAAAGACAGCGACGGTTTTGTTTTCTTTACAGGAAGAAAGAAAAGAATGATTATTATTTCAGGCTATAACGTCTATCCTTCCGATATTGAGAATGCAGTTCTTCACCTTCCTTTTGTTAACGAGGCTTGTGCCGTGCAGGGATATATCAAGAATAAGCCTTGCGTAAAACTTTGTGTGACTCTTAAAGGAAATATAAGTCAATCAGATGCAATCAATCAGATACAGACTTACTGCAAAAAGAATCTTGCCAGATTCTCTTGCCCCAGAAAAATTGAAGTTATGGAAAGCTTCCCGAGAACAAAGATGGCAAAGGTTGACTTTATGTCACTTTCCGATAAATATGAACCAAGCAAATAAATTACAATTCAGGTGATTAAAAATGAGCAAACAGATAAGACCTGCAGCAGCAGGTGATACAGTAGCAACAATGAAAACAACTCTCGGAGAAATAAAAATTCTGCTTTTCCCCGATGCTGCACCCAAAGCTGTAGAAAACTTTACAACTCACGCCAAAAACGGATACTATAACGGAATTATATTTCACAGAGTAATTCCCGATTTTATGATACAAGGCGGTGACCCCGACGGAAGTGGCCGTGGCGGTGAAAGCATCTGGGGCAAAAGCTTTGAGGATGAATTCAGCGTTGATTATCATAATATATGCGGTGCATTAGCTATGGCAAACGCCGGTCCCTGCACTAACGGCAGCCAGTTCTTTATTGTTCAGGCAAAAGAGGTTGACAGCAGCCTTATTTCACAAATGGAACAGCTTTCAGACAGAGGCTTCCCCACGAAGTGCGTTGAGGATTATAAAGCTCTCGGAGGCACACCCTGGCTTGATTTCAAGCATACTGTATTCGGTCAGGTTATCGAAGGTATGGATGTTGTTGACGCAATCGCATCGGTTAAAACCGGTTACGGTGATAAGCCCATCGAAGATGTTGTTATCAACGGCATTGATATATCTGTGTTGTAATTTAACAGCCCCTTGATATGCAAGGGGCTTAAAATTTAAGAAGGGTGATATATATGTTTATTATCAGAAAAATCTGGTCAGTTTTAACGCTTCCTCTTTTGCTGATTACATTGTTAACAAGCCCCGTTGCACAAAGCACCGATTCTGCCGAATTGGTTTCACAGAATTGCTTTGTTTTTGAAAAAGCTCTGTTAATGGGTCAGGGAATAACAAACGACGGTGAGTATTATTACACAAGCGGTGCTATTACAGCACTTAATTTAACCGGTCTTGCAAAGTTCACCGTGGACGATATGAAAATTGTTAAAAGCGTTCTTAATCCTCTGCCTGATGAATGCTCGGAAAGAGGCAATGACCATATCGGAGGAATAAGCTATTATAACAATAAAATATATGCATCCGTTGAAGACAGCGATGAATATATTTATCCCTGCATCGTTGTTTTTGATTGCGAAACCTTAAAACCCACCGGTGAAGTTTATGAGCTTTCCTGTGATGATTTAGATGACGGTGTGCCCTGGTGTGCCGTTGATTCGGTAACGGGCTATCTTTATACTTCCAAATGGAGCAACGCCGATACAATATATGTTTATGATGTTAATGACTCGATGAAGCCTGTCAAAGAAATACCCTTAAAAGGTATGGGCATTATTGACAGAATTCAGGGCGGAGAGTTTTATAACGGAAATCTTTATTTATCATATGATATTGAAGATAACGGCGATTTCAAGAATATTCTTAAAGTAGATGTTAAAACCGGTGAAGTTTCACTCGCAGCAGAAAGAAATGTAGGCGGAGAAAATGTTGAAGCTGAAGGCATAACCTTCTGCCAGACCGAAGACGGCTCAAATATGCATATATTGGATTATAATAAGGTCATCGGAGTTTTTGTTCATCATTATAAGGTTGATTTCTAAACAGAAAAGCCACCCGAATGGGTGGCTTTAATTATTTATTCGGCAAATTCTTTTTCAATCGCCGCAACAACTTCGTCAACATCTGATTTAACAACAAGCATTGCAATCTCGATTTCAGATGTGGTAATCATTCTGACATCCGCACCAACGCTTGCAGCCGCTTTAAATACTTTAGCAGATACACCGGGGGTGTTTCTCATTGCTTCACCGCTTACTGTAAGCTTGCAGTTGCCGCTGCTTACGCTGATTTTGGTTTTGGGATTCTTGTTCCTGAGTTCTGATGCTATTGCGAGAACGGAAACGAAATCATTATCGCTGACCGTAAACGAAAAGCCCGAACTTGAGCCGCTGAGCGGAAACTGTGAAATCATATCAACATCAATTCCGGCATCGGCAATCATTTTGAAAACCTCTGCAATATGAGCAATATCAGCGGGGGAGTCACAAAGAGAAAAAAGCGTAACATCTTCTGTTATAAAAATATTATCAACAAGCTTCATTTTATACCTCCGACCCATCACTTAAGCATATCTGCCATATTATAGAATCCTGCATCCTTACCGCAAAGATATTTTGCAGCATTGACTGCACCGGTTGCAAAAAGTGATTTGCTTCTTGCACTGTGTGAAATCTTAATTATTTCATCAAGCCCTGCAAAGATAATTTCGTGCTCACCGGTTATTGTTCCGCCTCTGACGGCGTGAATGCCGATTTCGTTTTTTGTTCTTTTCTCACGCTTTGACTGGCGGTTATATTCATAGTTTATATCATCATCAAGCTCTTTTTTGATCGCATCGGCAATCATAAGTGCCGTACCGCTCGGTGCATCAATTTTTTGATTATGATGCATTTCAACAATTTCTATATCAAATGAGTCGCCAAGAACTTTTGCGGCTTTTTTTGCAAGCTCACAAATAAGATTAACACCGAGTGACATATTTGCACTGAAAAATACGGGAATCTTATTTGCCGCTTTTTTGATGAGAGAAACCTGAGAATCATTAAGTCCGGTTGTTGAAATAACCGCAGGTATAGAATTTTCAACAGCAAATTCAAGAAGTCCGCCAAGTGCGGAGGGATTGGAAAAATCAATAATTACATCCGCTTTATCTGTTATTTCCTGCGGAATAAGCATAGGGGATGAATAAACGGGATATGAATTTACGGTTTCGGTATATAAATCAATTCCGCAAACGATTTCGCAATCCTGCAAGCCGTCAACACAAAGTGTAACAGCTCTGCCCATTTTTCCGTTACATCCGCTTAATATAATTCCAGTCATTTAAAATACCTCGAATGATTTATTTTACCAATCCGTGCTTTGCAAGGGATTTATAAAGCTTTTCTCTTGCCTCATCAGTCATTCTGTAAAGAGGAAGTCTGCAATCACCAACCTCCATACCAATCATATTCATAGCTTCTTTAATGGGAATGGGATTAACATCAATAAAAAGATTATTGCAAAGGTCAAGATATTCAAGCTGAAGGTTACGGCTGCCCTGATAATCGCCTGCAAGGAATTTTGCGGGAATATCGTGAGCAACCTTGGGAAGAATGTTTGAAAGAACAGAGATGCTGCCCTTGCCGCCCAAAGACATAAGAGCAGTTACCTGATCGTCATTGCCTGAATAAACCGAGAAATCGGGTCCGCAAAGAGAAATTGTTTTTGCAACGGCAGAAATATCTCCGCTGGCTTCTTTTGTGCCCACAATGCGGGGGTGCTTTGCAAGCTCAACATAAGTTTCGGGAAGAATATTAACGCCTGTTCTTGAAGGAACATTATATGTGATAATGGGAACGCTTACTCTGTCTGCAATATAATTATAATGCTGAATAAGACCTCTCTGTGAGGTTTTATTATAATAAGGCGTAACAGAAAGAAGAGCGTCAACGCCTGCCTTTTCAGCCTCATTTGAAAGCTTAACGGCATAATTTGAATCGTTGCTTCCCGTGCCTGCAATAACGGGGATTCTCTTATTTACAACTTCAACGGTATATCTGATTGCTTCCGAATGCTCTTCGTGATCAAGGGTTGAGCCTTCGCCGGTTGTTCCGCATATAACGATAGCATCGGTACCGTTGGCAATCTGAAATTCAAGAAGCTCTGCAAGCTTTTCATAGTTTACTTTGTTATCAGCGGTGAATGGGGTTACGATAGCAACGCCCGCACCGGTAAAAACAGTTTGCTTCATAGTTGACTCCTTTCGTCAATTAAGCCTTGGGATTAATGTAGCCCTGTGCACAAAGCTGTTCAGCCATAAGAACTGCACCGCCTGCTGCACCTCTGAGAGTATTGTGTGAAAGACAAACAAATTTATAATCAAACTGTGTATCTTCTCTGAGACGGCCAACCGAAACAGCCATACCGTTCTCAAGATTTCTCTGGAGTTTTGTCTGTGGAAGATTATCTTCTTCAAAATAATTGAGGAACTGCTTGGGTGCACTTGGAAGCTCGGCATCCTGAGGATAGCCTTTGAAGTCCTTCCAAATCTTTTTGATTTCATCTATTGAGGGTTTGTTTTCAAATCTTACAAATACCGCTGCCATATGACCGTCTGAAGCGGGAACACGAAGGCACTGTGCAGTAAAATTGGGGGATGTTGCGGGAACAATTTCATCTCCCTCAATCTTACCCCAGATTTTAAGAGGCTCTTTTTCTGATTTTTCTTCTTCGCCGCCGATGTAGGGAATAACATTATCAATCATTTCGGGCCAGGTTTCAAATGTTTTACCGGCACCGGAAATAGCCTGATATGTGCAAACAAGAACATCCTTAACACCGAACTCATTAAGGGGATAAAGTGCAGGAACATAGCTCTGAAGTGAACAGTTTGACTTAACTGCAATAAAGCCTCTTTCGGTTCCGAGACGCTTTTTCTGAGAATCAATGATTTTAGCATGTTCTGTGTTAAGTTCAGGAATAATCATAGGAACATCGGGTGTATGTCTGTGAGCACTGTTGTTTGAAACAACGGGGCATTCTGCTTTTGCATAGGCTTCCTCAAGTGCTTTGATTTCATCCTTTTTCATATCAACGGCACAGAAAATAAAATCAACTGCTGCAGCCATTTTTTCAATATCAGCCGTTGCATCCATAACAGTTAAATTTCCGATTCTTTCGGGAATTTCAGTTGCCATACACCATTTTGAGCCAACTGCATCTTTATAAGCCTTGCCGGCTGAACGGGGGCTTGCTGCAAGAGCAACAACATTAAACCAGGGATGATCGTCAAGAAGGGTGATAAAACGCTGACCTACCATACCTGTTGCACCGACAATACCAACATTGTAGTTTTTCATAAACCATAAACCTCTTTTCGGATAATTTGATTAAAATAACGATTTCTGCATAAATTTTTTAAGTCATTATAGACCTTGACAAAAACAATTTATAATATTAAGATAATATCACAATTTACTCTGTTTAGTCAAATAATATTTATAACAAATATATTATAATTTTTAATAATAATTTGAGGATTTTTAATGAAAAGAAGCGATTTTTTCTATGATTTGCCGCAGGAGCTGATTGCACAAACACCCATTGAGCCGAGAGACAGCTCAAGAATGCTTGTTATGAATAAAGAAAGCGGTGAAATTGAGCACAAGATTTTTAAAGATATTACCGAGTATTTCAGACCTGGTGACTGTCTTATTTTAAACAACACAAAGGTTCTTCCCGCCAGAATGTACGGAACAAGAACAGATACCGGCTCGGTTGTTGAATTCCTGCTTTTAAACCAAAAAAGTAATGATATCTGGGAGGTAATTACGGGTCCGGGAAAGAAAGCGAGAGTCGGTCATAAATTCACATTCGGTGACGGTTCGTTAACTGCCGAAGTTATTGAAGTTCTTGACGACGGAAACCGTATTGCCAAATTCGGCTTTGAAGGCAATTTCTTTGAAGTTATTGATAAAATAGGTGAAATGCCCTTACCGCATTACATAACCGAAAGACTTGAAAATAAAGACCGCTATCAGACTGTTTTTGCAAAAGAGCAGGGGAGTGCCGCCGCACCTACGGCAGGTCTTCATTTTACACCCGAATTACTTGAAAAAATCAAAGCAATGGGTGTTGAGGTTGGCTTCGTTACTCTTCACGTTGGTCTGGGAACCTTCAGACCCGTTAAGGCTGATGATATTAAAGACCACCATATGCATTCAGAGCATTATTATCTCCCTGCTGAAACGGCAGAAATAATCAACCGAACAAAAGATAACGGCGGAAGGGTTTTTGCGGTAGGAACAACCTGCTGCAGAACGCTGGAATCCGTTGCATCTTTTAAAGGGGAAATATGCGAGGATGACGGCTGGACCGATATATTCATTTATCCGGGCTATGAATTTAAATGTATCGATTGTCTTATCACGAATTTTCATTTACCCGAAAGCACATTAATTATGCTTGTCAGTGCATTCTGCGGTTACGAAAACACTATGAATGCATATAAGATTGCTGTTAATGAAAGATACAGATTTTTCAGTTTCGGTGATTCTTGTTTGTTTTTTAAAGAATAATTTTTGGAGAATTATATGTATAAACTGATTAAGAAAGACGGAAACGCAAGAAGAGGAGAATTTGAAACTGTTCACGGAACGGTGCAAACTCCCGCATTTATGAATGTTGCAACCTGCGGTGCAATTAAAGGTGCACTTTCCGCAATCGATTTAAAAGAAATCGGATGCCAGGTTATGCTTTCAAATACCTATCATCTTCACGTCAGACCGGGTGATAAACTCGTTAATGAAATGGGCGGTCTTCATAAATTTACTTCGTGGAACGGTCCGATTTTAACCGACAGCGGAGGATTTCAGGTTTTCTCGCTTTCTTCATTGAGAAAAATCAAAGAAGAAGGCGTGTATTTTCAATCTCACGTTGACGGAAAGCATATTTTTATGGGACCCGAAGAAAGTATGCAGATTCAGTCAAATCTTGGCTCAACTATAGCTATGGCGTTTGACGAATGTGTTGAAAATCCCGCAAAATATGATTATGCAAAACAATCCTGCGAAAGAACAACACGCTGGCTTATCCGTTGCAAAGAAGAAATGAAACGTCTTAATTCTCTGCCTGAAACCATTAATAAAAACCAGCTTCTTTTCGGAATCAATCAGGGCTGCACATTTGATGATTTGCGAATTGAGCATATGAAAGAAATTGCGAAGCTTGACCTTGACGGTTACGCAATCGGAGGTCTTGCCGTCGGCGAACCCAAAGAGGATATGTACCGTATTATTTCAGCCGTTGAGCCTCATATGCCTGCTGATAAAATAAGGTATCTTATGGGCGTTGGAACACCCGGAAATATCATTGAAGCGGTATACAGAGGTGTTGACCTTTTTGACTGCGTTATGCCCAGCAGAAATGCCCGCCACGGTCATCTTTTCACCCAAAAGGGAATTATTAATTTAAATAATAAGAAATATGAAAATGATCCTCTTCCCATTGATCCCGAATGTGATTGCCCTGCGTGTAAAAACTTCTCAAGGTCATATATACGTCATCTGTTTAAAGCAAAAGAAATGCTTGCAATGCGTCTTTGTGTAATGCATAATCTTTACTTTTATAATACGCTTATGCAAAGAATCCGTGACAGTATCGATAACGGAACATATGAAGAGTTCAGAAATAAATATGTTGATTTATATGACACAAGAATTTAAAATTTTAATTCTAAAAACTATTGCATAATTAAATTTGTTATTGTATAATTAATCCATTATGTTTTGGAGGTTATCTCATGAGCTTTATTTCACTTATGGCACCCGCAGGTGCTGCAACATCATCCGCTGCAGGCGGAAGCAATCCTATGACCTTTATACTGATTATGGGTGTTATGATTGTGTTTATGTATTTTACAACAATCAGACCTCAGAAGAAAAAGCAAAAAGAAGAGCAGCAGATGCGTGACAATCTTCAGGTTGGCGATGAAATAACAACAATCGGTGGCATTGTCGGCAGAGTAGTTACCGTTAAGGATGATTCTCTTATCATCGAAACCGGTGCCGACAGAAACAAGATGAAGATTATGCGTTGGGCTATTTCGCAGAATAACACAGCCAACGAAAAACTCGAGGCAGAAAGAAAAGCTGCTAAAGAGGCTGCTGAAGCTGAAAAGCAGAAGAAGATGGAAGAAGCTGCTGAAAACAGCAAAGCAAAGAGAAAGAAGTCAAAGAAAAAAGACGATACTTTTGATGCTTAATTCCGAATAAGTTAAAAACTCCCTTCATATTATTTACTGATATAATATGAGGGGAGCATTTTTATGTCAGAACGAAAAGGAAAAATCATAAAAAATAAGCATAAAAGCAATCCGTATATCAAGCTGTTCTTTTCGGGTGCTGCCGGAACGGGTTTGTTTTTTTTCTTAATTGCTGCTTTTTCATTAATCGTAATGAAACTTAATCTGAACGAATCATTGTTTATGCCTGCAGGGCTTATATTCGGCGTTTTAAGCGGTTTTTTGGCGGGATACACATCAGTTATACCTTTTGGTGAAAAGGGGCTTATTTACGGCTCTGCAGGCGGAGCAGTATGTGCTGTTTTGTGCGGAACAACAGCCTTTGCCGTAAACGGCGGAAAAGCAGGAACGGGAATTTTTTTGCTCGGTTCAATTATTCTGATTTCATCAATCGGCGGCGGAATAATTTCATCCGGCAAAAAGAGAAAAAGGAAATAGCGAATGAAAAAAACTGCAATTACTTTTGCCTTATTTATTATTCTTATATTATCAGGTTGCTCTGTTCAGGAAAGAGTTAGCCCTTTAATTCTTATTGACAGATTAACCGAGCAATCAAGTGAAATATTTTATGACCCTCAGTATTCATACTTTGAAGGAAACTCGTTTATAGGATTTATTGATTATAAAAATATCAATAATGTCATTTTAAAAATGCATACAGCAGACGGTAATTCGGTAAAAAAAATATCTGTTTATTCATCTGCAGACAATAAGGTTTTTGAATTGATTAAACTTTTGATAGATATTTACTCGCCAAAAGAAGATTGCGAAAATATTCTTAAAGAGTTAACTGATAATACAGAAAGTTTCCGTTATTCCTTCGGCAAAGAATATTCTTATTCTTTAGCTGTAACTGATAACTCAATATATTTTGAAGCTTTCAATAATAATCTGTCTGAATTTACAATTCCCGACTTAACATTGAAAGCCAATGACAGAATCAACTATTAAAACAGCTCCGATGAAAATATCATCGGAGCTGAAAAATTTACATCATTTCTGAAAGCTGAACGGGTCTGCCTTCTGCAACAGATTTCTTTGCTGCAAGTGCAACGAGGATTGAATTGAGTCCGTCTTCGCCCGTTGTGGGTGTTGCTTTATCTTCAAGAACCGCTTCAACAAACTGGAGCATTTCATCTCTGAAGGACTGCATATATCTCTCAAGGAAGAAATAGAGAGGTTTATCAGCAACAACGCCTTCATCTCCCATAAATACAACATTTGTGGGTGTATCGTTTGAAGCAACGGCTGCACCCTTGCTGCCGAAAACTTCAATTCTCTGGTCATATCCGTATGCGGCTCTTCTGCTGTTATCAATAACACCAACTGCACCGTTTGCAAACTTAAGACTGATAACTGCTGTGTCAACATCGCCTGCTTCACCGATAGCTGGGTCAACAAGGCAGGTTGCATTTGCATAAACCTCTGTTACCTCACTGCCGGAAAGAAAACGAGCCATATCAAAATCGTGAATGGTCATATCAAGGAACATTCCGCCGCTGACTGCCGAATACTCTGCCGGCGGGGGAGCAGGGTCTCTTGATGTAATCTTAACAATATGAACATCGCCGATTTTACCGTCATTAACCATTGCTCTAACATTTGCAAAGTTATGGTCAAATCTGCGGTTAAAACCAACCTGAAGCTTTACTCCTGCCTTTTCAACAGCATCAATAACCGCATTAACCTTTTCGGGAGTAAGGTCAACGGGCTTTTCGCAGAAGATGTGTTTGCCTGCCTGAGCAGCTTCAATAGCAATGTCAGCGTGTGTATCGGTTGATGAACAAACAAGAACTGCTTCAACCTCAGGGTCAGCAAGCATCTGCTTATAATCATCATAAATTCTGGGAATATTAAGCTCTGCGGCTACCTTCTCTGCATTAGCTTTAAAAACATCGGTAATGCCTACAACGGTTGCAGTAGGAACATTATATGTAATTGATTTTGCGTGCAGAGAACCAATTCTTCCGGCACCGATAATGCCGATTTTGAGTTGCTTCATTTTATCGGTCCTTTCTGTTTTTATTTGGAGGAAATAAATCCTCTTTTTCTTAATTATTTTATCATATCATATTTCTAAATTCAATAAAAATAAACATTATTTTGAATATTTTTCTTTGGTTGCAAGTCCGCCTCTGATATGGCGTTCGGCTTTGTTTAAATCAAGGATTTCTCTGACATTCTGATATAAAATCGGGTTAAGCTTTTTCAGTCTGTTCGCCACATCCATATGTACGGTTGATTTTGAAATACCGAATTTTACCGCAGCCGCCCTGACGGTAGATTTATTCTCTATTATATATTCAGCCAATTCTATTGCTCTTTGCTCAACCAAGCCCTTCAAAATAAACCCTCCTAATATTTCATCAATTAATTTTATGAAATCTCATTCAGGTTTATTACTTATCAAAAAAGCTCCCCGTTTCAGGAGAGCTTTATGAGCCTGTCAGCGTTCTTCTCGGAAATATGAAAGACCCAGACTTTGCGGCGGAAGATTCTCACGCTTACGCTTCATACTGATAACTACAAGAACAATTATTGTTACAAGATAAGGAGCCATCTTGAATAATTCCTGAGCACTCAGCGAAAGGTTGGGAATATAGTTGTGGATTATAAGCAATCCGCCGAAAAGGAATGAACCGAGAATGCCGATATTCGGCTTCCACACGGCAAAAATAACAAGTGCTATCGCAAGCCAGCCTCTGTCACCGAAGCCGTCATTTGACCAAACACCGTCAGCGTAATCCATAACATAATAAAGACCGCCAAGACCTGCAATAACGCTTCCGATTATTGTTGAGCCGTATTTATAAGCAGAAACATTAATGCCTGCCGCATCGGCAGTTGCGGGGTTTTCGCCAACAGAACGAAGGTGAAGACCGCTGCGTGTTTTATTGAAATAGAATGATGTGATAAGTGCAATTATTATTGCAAAATAAGCAAGAAAACTGTATGAAAAGAATACTTCACCGATTACTCCGAATTTATCGGCAAAAGGCAAGCCGGTTTTAAAGCATTTGCTTGTTGCACTCAAAGCAATCGACGGAACATCGGTATCAAGCAGCTTTATTAATGAACCGCCAAAGAAATTACCGAAACCAACACCGAAAGTTGTTAATGCAAGACCGGTAACATTCTGATTAGCTCTTAATGTAACTGTAAGAACAGAATAAATTAGACCCATAATTGCAGAACCGAGAACAGATGCAAGCAGGGGAATAAGTACCGCCAAAAACGGATTAACGGTTTCAACAGACTGCTCATAAAGAAATGCACCGATAACGCCCGAAATACCGCCAACATACATAACGCCCGCTGTACCGAGATTCAAATTGCCGCTTTTTTCTGTTATTATTTCACCGGTTGAGCCGAACAGAAGGGGGATACCCTGAACAATTGCACGCTGAATAAAAGCAACTATCATTTACCGTTCGCCTCCTTTTTGCTGCGGAAATTAACTTTATAGTTAATAAAGAATTCGCATCCGATAATAAAGAATATTATTATTCCTGAAATAATCTCCGAGAATGAGCTGTTGAGACCGAACGATGTTGAAATCTCGCCTGCTCCCTTTTCAAGAAAAACAATAATAAATGCGGTTAAAATCATTGTTATAGGATTAAATTTTGCAAGCCATGAAACCATAATTGCTGTAAATCCTCTGCCGTCAACCGTGTTGCTTGCTATTGTGTGATTTGTTCCGCTTACAAGCAGCAATCCGGCAATACCGCATATTGCACCGGAAAGAATAAGCGTTCTGATGATAACCTTTTTAACGTTTATACCGATATATTTTGCAGTGTTTTCACTTTCACCGACAACAGATATTTCGTATCCGTGTTTGTTGTATTTAAGATAAATATACATAGCCATTGTTATCAGCGTAACAATGATTATATTAAGAAGATAATCGTTATCTGCGATTGCGGGAAGCCAGCTTGCCTGCGGCAAAAGAGGAATTTTGCCCGAACCCTTGGGAACGGAATAAACAAAGCAATAATAAGAAACAAGCTGAATTGCTATATAGTTCATCATAAGCGTGAACAAGGTTTCGTTCGTATTAAAATGCGCCTTGAATATGGCTGGAATAACCGCCCATATTGCACTGGAAGCCATACAAGCAATAAACATAACCGGAATAAGAGCGTAAGGCGGAATCTTATCGCTGAGAAACATTGAGCAAGCTGCAGTTGCAAGACCGCCGATCAGAACCTGACCTTCCGCACCGATATTCCAGAATTTCATTTTAAATGCAGGTGTTACTGCAAGTGAGATACAAAGAAGAATTGCCAATTCCTGAAAAAGACGCCAAATTCTTCGTTCCGTGCCTATTGCACCGTCAATCATTGAAGCATAAACGTTTATCGGATTTTCTCCGGTAAGAAACATAGTTAATAATCCGCAAACAATAAGTGCAAAAAAAACGGCAGCGATTCTTATAAGCCAGGCTTTAACTGTGGGAATTGAATCTCTTTTTGTAACATAAAAAAGAGGTTCATGAGCTTTTTTGATTTTATTGCTCATTTGAATCACCTCCGTTGTGTTTAGTCATAAGAAGTCCGATTTCTTCTTTTGTTGCGGTTCTTGCATCAAGAATACCTGAAATTTCTCCCGAAGAGATAACCATTATTCTGTCACAAAGTTCGAGCAGAACATCAAGGTCCTCACCAACAAAAACAACAGCAACTCCTTTTTCCTTCTGCTCATTGAGAAGATTATAAATAAGATAAGAGGAGTTTATATCAAGCCCTCTTACGGGATATGCAGCCATAAGCACGGTGGGGGATGAAGCTATTTCTCTGCCAACAAGAACCTTCTGAACATTACCGCCCGATAATCTTCTGACAGGAGTGTTGACATTTGGCGTAACAACTCCCAAATCCTCAATAATCTTGTTGGCAAGGTTTTTGGGCTGCTTTCTTTCAAGAAACATTGATTTGCCTTTTTTGTAGCTTCTGAGCATAATGTTATCAACAATATCCATATTGCCGACAAGACCCATACCCAGTCTGTCTTCTGGAACAAAAGAAAGCCTTACTCCGAGTTCTCTTATCTGAACGGGGGTTTTATCTCTGAGATTTTCTGTTGAATTTGTTTGAGGATTATGATAAATTATCTCACCGCAATTAAGCTTCTGCAAGCCTGCAATCGATTCAAGAAGCTCTCGCTGTCCGCTGCCCGCAATGCCTGCAACGCCCAATATTTCACCGGATTTTATTTCAAATGAAATATTCTTTAAAACCGTAACGCCTTCTCTGTTGTTGCAGCAAATATCTTTTACTTCGATTCTGTTAACGGGGTCAACGGGATCTGTTCTTCCGATATTTAATGAAATTTTCTCGCCAACCATCATTTCGGTAAGCTTGTTTTCATCGGTATCCTTTGTTTCAACAGTTCCGATATATTCGCCTTTTCTGAGAACCGAAACTCTGTCTGATAACGCCATAACCTCATTAAGCTTATGGGTTATGATAATTATTGCTTTTCCGTCATCTCTCATTCTTCTGAGAACATTAAAAAGCTTTTGTGTTTCCTGGGGGGTGAGAACTGCTGTGGGCTCATCAAGAATAAGAATATCCGCGCCTCTGTAAAGCACTTTGATTATTTCAACCGTTTGCTTTTCGGAAACAGACATCTCATAAATCTTTTTATTCAAATCAAGCTCAAAACCGTATTGTTCGCAAATCTGCTTTATTCTGACAGATGACTCTTTAATCTTAAATTTTCCGTCGTCTTTAAGACCCAAAAGAATATTTTCAACAGCAGAAAAAACATCAACAAGCTTAAAGTGCTGATGTATCATTCCGATTTTATAATCAAAAGCATCTTTCGGAGAGTTGATAACAGCTTCTTTTCCGTTAATGAAAATCTGCCCGTGGTCAGGGTGATAAATACCTGAAATCATATTCATCAAGGTTGTTTTGCCGCTTCCGTTTTCGCCGAGAACCGAAAGAATTTCTCCGTGATAAACGGTAAGACAAACGTCTTTGTTAGCAACAATTTTACCGAATGTTTTGGTTATATTTTTAAGTTCAATGGCCGCTTGCTTATTCATTTTCAACCTCCTGTTTATTCTTTCAAAAACCGGTTTTAGCATTACAATCGGCTTTTGAAAAGGTAAACAATAAAACGTTAAGCGGAGCGTTTAAACTCCGCTTAACTTTTTAGCAATATTAAATCAGAATGCTGTGTTGAGAGTCTTGATACCGTCGATTTCAGCAATATCAAAATAAGGAGCTGAACGGAATTCGGATTCGTGGAAATAACCGTCTGCTATAGCCTCGGTATCCTTTGTGTAATCTGCATCTGTATCAACATCAGCCATATATGATGTAAGTGTTTCGCCGCCAACTGTGAATGTTGAAGTGTCAAATACGTGGCGTGTGCCTGCTACAAGCTCAGCCTTTGCTGCTTCGATAGCTTCTGCTGTGCCGGCAGCTGCAGCCTTATCGTTGATTTCTGTAAGAACAACAGAGCCTTCGGGAATACCCTTGCACCAGTCTGTGTCGATTGCTTCGCCGTTGTTTACGCAGTTGATCATATACTTGAAGTAGGGTGTCCAGTCAATTCTTGAGGAAATGATGAATGTGTTGGGGCAAGCTGCAACTGTGCTGCCGTTATAGGAAACATTGGGAATACCCTTTGTTTCGCAAGCTGTGGGAGCACCCATTGAGTCTGCGTGCTGGCTGATAAGCTTACAGCCGTTGCTGATAAGAACGTTTGCAGCTTCCTTCTCTGCTGTTTCATCATACCAGGAACCGGTGAACTGAACTTCCATTGTTACGCTGGGGCAAACTGATTTTGCACCAAGATAGAATGAAGTGTAGCCTGAAATAACTTCAGCATAGGTATATGCACCAACATAGCCCATCTTTGCTTCTTCAGCTGTGAACTGACCTGCCTCGATCATTTCATTAAGCTTCATACCTGCAGCAATACCTGCAAGATAGCGGCCTTCATAGATTGATGCAAATGCATTGTGGAAGTTTGCAAGGCCTGCTGTGTGAGCTTTTGTGCCTGTTGCATGGCAGAACTGAACATCAGGATATTTCTGAGCAGCCTGAATCATAAAATCTTCGTGACCGAAGCTGTCTGCAAAAATAATGCTGCATCCGCGGTCAACAAGGTCGCAAGCTTCTTCAAAGCATTCGCTGCCTTCGGGAATATTGTACTTGGGAATCATTTCAACGCCGAGAGCATCACAAGCTGCCTTTGCAGCGTTGATGAAGTTAAGGTCATAGGTTGAGTTTTCGTCGTGAAGGAAAATAAAGCCAACTTTAAGGTCGGTTTTTGCAACGTTGCTTGTTGATTCGCTGCCTGCATTGGGGTCAACATCTTCGTTATTGCCGCAAGCTGCAAAGCTGAAAACAAAAACAAGCGAAAGGATGACTGCGAGAATCTTTTTTAACTTCTGCATTTTGAGTTACCTCCAAAAATTTTTTATTAAAAAGCCAAAAAAATCTGACTTAATAATCATTTATAAATAATTATAAATACAAAATGTATAAAAATCAAGTGCATATTTACATATTTTGTCGATTATTTGAATTAAAATACGTAACCGATGCGGATTAGCTCTGTATAATTAGTTTACACAGTTATATTGACTTTTAAAGCATAACAAAATATAATTACCATAACAAAATAAAAGGAGACGGCGTAATGTCATTCATTAGTATTTTTGATGTTATCGGACCGAATATGGTTGGTCCTTCAAGCTCTCATACTGCGGGTGCAGCAATGATTGCACTTCTCACAAGAAAAATGATAGGTGACGATATTAAAAAGATTAATTTCATTCTTTACGGCTCGTTTGCGCAAACATATCGCGGCCACGGTACCGACAGAGCATTGCTCGGCGGCATTATGGGATTTGAAACCGATGATGTCAGAATCCGTGATTCGTTTGAGCTCGCAAAAGAAGCAGGAATCGAATATTCCTTTGAAACAAACGAAGAAGAAACCGATATTCATCCCAACACGGTTGATATAATTGTTGAATGCAAATCAGGCAGAATGTTAACCGTCAGAGGTGAATCTCTCGGCGGCGGAAAAGTCAGACTTTCAAAAATCAACGGTGTTAAAGTTCATTTTACCGGTGAGTATCACGCTCTTATTGTTATTCATAAGGATTCTCCCGGTGTTGTTGCAAATGTAACATCCGTTCTCAGCGTTTGTGAAGTAAACATCGCATTTCTGAGAGTTTTCCGCGAAAAGAAAGGCGGCACGGCATTCACGATTATTGAATCGGATGAAGAGATAAATGAAAATGCAGTAACAATAATCAAGGCAAGCTCTGCCGTTGAAGATGTAATGTGTTTCAAAAGATAAGGAGGGGAGAATATGGATTTTCATAACGCTTATGAATTTATTGAGCTTTGTAAAAGTAACAATAAGTCGATTTCAGATATAATGCGGGAGCGAGAAGCTGTTGAAACAGAAACTCCTGTTGAGATTATAGAATCAAAAATAAAGCACTCTCTTGATATTATGCGTATTTCAGCTCATAAGCCTCTGGAAACCATCAATAAATCTGTTGGCGGATTAATCGGCGGAGAGTCATCAAAGCTTAATGAACATTATAAATCAGGCAAATCAATATGCGGAAATGTTTTAACAAAGGTTCTGATGTATTCGCAGGCCGTGCCCGAAGTTAATGCATCGATGGGCGTTATTGTGGCTGCACCTACCGCAGGTTCTTCCGGTGTTGTTCCTGCAATTCTGTTTGCTCTTGAAGAAGAATTCGGTCTTGATGAGAAAACTCTCATTGACGGACTTTTTACAGCAGGTGCCGTTGGCTGTATTCTTATGAAAAACGCCTCTGTGTCGGGTGCCGAAGCAGGCTGTCAGGCAGAAATAGGCTCCGCCTCAGCAATGGCAGCGGCGGCTGCGGTTGTTATGATGGGTGGAAATACCGAACAAGCCTTTGATGCTGCATCAATAGCCTTGAGCAATTTGCTCGGTCTGGCTTGTGACCCTCTTGCAGGTCTTGTTGAAGTGCCTTGCCAGAGCCGAAACGCTGTTGGTGCCGCAAATGCTCTCACAAGTGCCGAAATGGCTTTAAGCGGAATAAAAGCTGTTATTCCTTTTGATGAAATGGCCGAAGCGATGCTGAAAATCGGAAGAAGAATGCCCAGAGATTTAAAAGAAACAGCCTTGGGCGGTTGTGCTGCAACTCCAACGGGTTGTTCTTATAAATGCAGTATCTTCGGCGGATGCAAATAAAAATTAAAACGCTGCGTGTTTCAATTAACACACAGCGTTATTTTTTATCTCTGTACTCTGCCAGAGCCATCGCCGCCCGCAAGCTTTTCAACCTCAGATACGCTCACACGGTTATAATCGCCCTCAACAGAATGCTTGAGTGCGGAAGCTGCAACTGCAAATTCAATAGCTTCCTGAGTTGACTTACCGCTGAGAAGCGAATAAATAAGTCCTCCGCCAAATGAATCGCCGCCGCCAACACGGTCAACAATATGGAGGTGATAGCTCTTTGAGAAGCAGTAATTCTCGCCGTCATAAAGCATACCCGCCCAATCATTATCACTCGCTGAAATTGATGTGCGGAGTGTTATTGCAACCTTTTCAAATCCGAATTTATCGGCAAGCTGCTTTGCAACTGATTTATAGCCTTCGTGATTAAGCTTTCCGCCGTAAATATCCGTGCCTTCTGCTTCTATACCGAAAACATCCTTTGCATCCTCTTCGTTTGAAATGCAAACATCAACATACTTACAAAGCTCGGTCATTGCCTCTCTTGCTTGTGCACGGGTCCAGAGCTTGCCTCTGTAGTTTAAGTCGCAGGAAATCTTAACACCCTTTGCTTTAGCTGCAACGCAAGCCTGACGGCATATTTCAACAAGATTTGAACCGAGAGCCGGGGTGATACCGGTAAAGTGGAACCAATCAGCACCTTCAAAAATACTGTCCCAATCAAAATCTTCGGCACTTGCCTGCTGAATTGCGGAATAAGCTCTGTCATAAATGCAAACAGAACCTCTTTGTGATGCACCTTTTTCAAGAAAATATATACCGACTCTGTCACCGCCGCGAACGATTTTTGATGTGTCAACACCGAAATAACGCAGTGAATCAACAGCAGCCTGACCGATAGCGTGCTTGGGAAGCTTTGTAACATAAACGCTTTCCATTCCGTAGTTTGCAAGTGAAACCGCTACATTGGCCTCACCGCCGCCGAAGGTTGCCTGCATCTGATCATTCTGAAAAAATCTGTAGTATCCGTTAGGTGCAAGGCGAAGCATAATTTCGCCGAATGTAACAATTTTAACCATTGCTGCGAGCCTCCTTTACAATTTCAACTGACTTTTTGCAAAGCTCAATAATCTCATCCCATTTATGATTATCAATAAGCTCCGCTGTTACCATATATGAGCCTCCGCACGCTGCGATAACGGGTGCGGAAATATATTCTTTCAGATTCTTAAGTGAAATGCCGCCGGTGGGCATAACCTTAAACATCGGGAAAGGAGCACTCATTGCTTTAATTTTCGCAAGACCGCCCGACTGCTCTGCGGGGAAAAATTTAAGAACCTCAAGTCCGAATTTCAAAGCGGCATGATAATCTGTAGGTGTTGTGCATCCGGGATATATCGGCATATTTTTCTCAACGCAATATGCAACGATTTCAGGGTCAAAACCGGGAGTAACGATAAATTCCGCACCCGCCGAAATTGCTTTGTCAACCTGCTCGATTGTCAGCACCGTGCCCGCACCAACAAGCATTTCAGGGCAAGCTTCTTTCATAAGCTTTATTGCAGTATCAGCACCCGCAGCACGGAATGTAACCTCTGCAACGGGAAGTCCGCCTTCGCAAAGGGCTTTTGCAAGAGGAACGGCATCAGTTTCGGGGCTGTTAAGCTTAATAACGGGAACAACACCGATTGAAGAAATTCTTTCATTCATTTTATTCATAATAATTCACTCCAATATAATTAAAATCAAACGCCTGAATAAGCGGAGAATCCGCCGTCAACAGGAAGAACAACTCCCGTGATAAATCCTGCCGCCTCTTCATTAACAAGGAAAAGAAGACCGCCCTCGAGTTCTTCGCTTTTTCCGAATCTGCCCATAGGTGTTGCGGCAAGAATTTTGCCGGTTCTTGCGGTGGGTGTTCCGTCATCATTCCAAAGAAGCTTTGCGTTCTGCTTTGTTGAGAAAAATCCCGGTGCAATGGCATTAACACGGATGCCTACCTTTGAAAAATGAACGGCAAGCCATTGTGTGAAGTTTGAAATTGCGGCTTTAGCTCCTGAATAAGCGGGGATTTTTGTGAGGGGAGTATAAGCATTCATTGATGATATATTAAGGATGCTGCAGCCTTCTCTGCCAACCATCTGACGGGCAAAAGCCTGAGTAGGAATAAGCGTTCCGAGGAAGTTAAGATTGAAAACAAATCCTACACCAGAAGCATCCAGGTCAAAAAAGCTCTTTGTGTCAGCATCAATATCACCGAGCTCGAAATATTCTTTATCGGTTGTTGCTTTGGGATTATTTCCGCCCGCACCGTTAACAAGTATATCGCAGGGACCGAAATCCGAAAGAACTTTTTCTGAAACATCATAGCAAATATCTTTATCCAGAACATTGCAGGCATATGCTTTTGCAATGCCGCCTTCAGCGATTATTTCATCGGCATATGTTTTTGCTGCTTCTTCATTAAGGTCAAGAAGTGCAACCTTTGCACCTGCTCTTGCAAGAACCTTTGAAAAATAACTGCAAAGAACACCGCCCGCACCGGTAACAACGGCAACCTTGCCGCTGAGATCTGTATTTAAAACATTTTTATTCATAGCTTTTTCTCCTTTATTTTATGCTTTTTCGCACGCTTCAAAAAGTCCGTTGATATAAGCCGCACCGAGTGCTCTGTCAAAAAGACCGTAGCCGGGCTTTCCGGTTTCGCCCCAGATCATTCTGCCGTGGTCAGGGCGTACATAACCTTCAAATCCGTTATCTGTCAACGCTTTAACAACTTCAAATATATCAAGGCTTCCGCAGGATGAAAGATGAGCTCTTTCTTCAAATGAACCGTCATCCATAATCTTAACATTTCTGATATGCATAAACGCTATTCTGTCCATTTCAGCGTATTTTCTGACCATTGCGGGAATATCATTGCTGTCTGCACAGCCAAGGCTGCCCGTGCAAAGGCAAAGGCTGTTTGCGGGGCTGTCAACAATAGCAAGGAATCTGTCAAGATTTGCTTCGTTTGTTATTATTCTGGGAAGACCGAAAATGGGGTAGGGGGGATCATCAGGATGAATAGCCATTCTTACTCCGCATTCTTCAGCAACAGGAATAACCTTCTTAAGAAATCTTTCAAGATTAGCCCAAAGACCTTCTTCGCCGATTTCACCGTAAGCATTTATAAGCTCACGAACCTCTTCCTGAGTGTAGCTTGAATCCCAGCCGGGAAGATGTATATCATCCTTAAGCGGGTCAAGACCTCTCATCTGGTCCCAATACATAACAAGGCTTGTTGAGCCGTCAGGAGCTTTTTTATCAAGCTGTGTTCTTGTCCAGTCAAAAACGGGCATAAAATTATAGGTTACACATTTTACACCGTATTCGGCACAGCGTCTGATATTTTCACAGTAAACATCAAGAAGATGCTCAACATTTCCTCTGCCGAGCTTTATATCTTCGTGAACGGGTATTGACTCCACAATATCAAAAACCAGTCCGTGTTTTTCGCACTGGGCTTTCATTTTTGCAAGGCTTTCTTTAGGCCATACTTCGCCGGGCTTAACATCATAAACCGCCGAAACAACAGAACGCATACCGGGTATCTGAGAAATATATTCCAAAGAAATCGGATCATCTTCTCCATACCAGCGGAAAGAAAGTTTCATTTTCATAACAGTTCCTCCAGAATTGTTTTATAATCCAATATATTTTAGCATATTATAAGGATTATAGCAACAAGAAAATATTATTGACTTGAAAAAATTAATCGTTATAATAAAATCAGGAGGCGATATTATGGCTAAATTAGAAAAAACACTTAGCGGAGATTTCAATGAAATAATCAGGCGTATTACCGACGGAATACTTAACGGAAGTTCAACTGCAAGTCTTGAAGAATCAAGCGATTTTATCACGGATAATGCCCGTTGCAGCGTAAGAGTTTTTGAACGCTACAGCTATACGGGCAGCAACAGAGTCAGCTTAAGTGTTACTCTCTTTCAAAGCGGAAACGATAAAATATTCTTATCTGCGATAACCGCAGGCGGAAGCCAGGCAATGCTTTTTAAAATCAACACCTTCGGTGAAGAGGCATTTTTAGATAAGCTTAAGGAGCTTATTTGATAATATGAAAAAATATTTGTTATCTTTTTGTTTGGTGTTTATAATTCTTTTTATTCTATGGATAATCCGTGGGAATATAAAAGTTGAAACAACAAATATCAGCATCTCAAACGAGAAAATCCCCGAAGGGTTCAACGGTTTTACGATTGCTCATATTTCTGATTTACACAACGCCCGTTTTGGCAAAGATAACGCTGAATTGTTAAAAAAGATTAAAGCCGCAAGCCCCGATATTATCATAATAACCGGCGACCTCATTGATTCAAGGCATACAAATATTAGTGTCGGAACAGAATTTGCTGTTAACGCTTTGAAAATTGCTCCCGTTTATTATGTTAACGGCAATCACGAATCAAGATTATCGGAATATAAAGATATTGAAAATGAGCTCCTGCAAGCCGGAGTTAATGTTTTAATTAATAAAACGGTTGAAATTCAACGGTTTGATGACAAAATAACAATTTCAGGAATAGAAGACCCCGCATTCTACTCACTGAACAACTCCGAAAACACTATAAAGAATTTGCTGAAAAGTTTTAAATCTGAATCGGATTATTTTAGTATTCTTCTGTCGCACAGACCCGAAGCGTTTGATGCTTATGCTGAAAGCAAATTTAATTTGGTCTTTTCAGGTCACGCACACGGCGGTCAGTTCAGAATTCCGTTTGCAGGCGGTATTCTCGCACCGGGTCAGGGGTTATTTCCGAAATATGATTCAGGTTTATATTCCGAGGGCGACACCTCAATGATAGTAAGCCGTGGACTGGGAAACAGCATTTTTCCATTCAGACTAAACAATAACCCTGAAATTATTATTGCAAAACTGTATAATAAATAAACCGAAATTCGGTCGTTTGATCGAATTTCGGTTTTATTGGTGCCTTCAGGTGTGGAAATAAACCCCTGGTTCTACCAGGGGTTAAAGACGG